>JASGMC010000047.1 GCA_030156625.1 Methanoculleus sp. | reverse complement strand
TGATCGTCGCAAAGACCCTTTCTGATCGAGTCCATTCCTGCCCGCATTGTGGGTTGGTGATGGATCGCGACCAGAACGCGGCGATCAATATTATGAGATCGGGACTGCAATCTCAGGGGTAACCCAGGATGCCCCCGACTGAAGTCGGGGGAGCAGTCACGTCTGCATCGATAAATCGATGTACAGCCTTCAACGGGACCATTTCGACGACTATCTCGCGTACCGCATGTTCGATAACGGTGTTCCCTTTGCAACATCACTCGACCAGCTCGTCATCGAACACGTTGATTCGCAGGCAGAACCATGTATACAGGCCGCAGACTTCGCGGCAGGTGCAGTCCACCTGCGCTATCGAGAAAACAATGAAACCTACTACAGCATCATCGAGCCAGGAACGACAATCGCGCTCGACTTTTTCAAGGGTCGCCAGAAATAGAACGGTGAACCCTTCCCTACTTTGTCCCACCTACTTCAAGGTAGCCTCATCCGTTTCGGGAAGGACTTACTCACTGGATGCATAGTCTGTATGCGGGGGATATAAACATTGTGCAATCGTAACGGTAGCAATCCGGTGCCTGCAATCCGGCCCGTTTGAGCAGGCATCACTCTCTCCTCAGGGATAACACGCCGTGCACCCCCGGGTTCACGAACCCTCCGATTCCCCGGTGAGAAGGCGGCGCACCTCCTCTTCGGTATAGCCGGATGCTTTCCCGGTCAGCGTCTCGACGTCGATGCGAATCACGGTCACCGCACGGAGCGCCGCCGGGGGGTACGACCACGATCCGCCTCCGGCATACTTCTGCATGAGGAGGTCGAGGGCCCGGCTTTTCTCTGCAAGGTCCGCCACGAACGACGCGGTGCCGGTACCGATGATGGAGACGTACCGCGTTCCGAAATCGCAGGCTCTCTCTGCACGCACAAGCGCCAGGCCGGTCTCGGCCTCAAAACAGACCCGGTTGTTCCGCTTCAGGATCTCGATCTTCTTCCCCTCACCTGCGGAATGCAGGTAGACGCATCCATCGACGTACGCGAAGTTCATCGGCACCAGGTAGGGCCAGTCCCCGTCGGCAAGCCCGATCCTGCAGACGAACGCATCCTCGAGAACCGCGGAAAGCAGCGTTGAATCGGAGATTTCCTTCTCCTGCCGTCTCATTGCAGCAGGTATAGGGCGCAGAACCCCATCTGCCTTCCGCATGTCCTGCCTACAACATCCCCTGCTGCCCCATCGCAACGAGCAGCATCGCCGACGCCGCCGAGAGCGAGAAGATCGTCACCCCCCAGACGGCCACGAACGCGACGATCGCGAGCGGACTCGTCTCCCGGTAGGGGACGAGGCCTTCGTTCATTCCTTTCGCCGTCCGGTAGGCATCGTAGCCGCCCCAGAGCCAGACCGCCACGCCCGGAACGATCATGACAAAGAGGCCGAGGAGGCTTCCGAGCAGCACCAGGACGCCCCGTGCGAACTGCCCGTTGTAGGCCTGCCCGAGGCCGTTGAAGAGGAGCGAAAGACCTGCGGCTATCGCCGGGTTCTTCTTCTTTTCCCGGCGGGAGACCTCCGCCGCCGCTATAGCGTCCCTGATCGAGACCGGTTCCGCCGCATCGCCGTCCATGATTGTCAGGTACGCCCGGCGGGACTATCATTCTTTCCCGGGCTCCCGCCCGTCCCCGACGATCGGCCTCCCACCTGCTATATACGGAAAGGCGTATACCCGGTGACGCCGGGCTTTGCGGATCCGGCTTCTGGTGACGGTATGGAACAAGCTGCAGGAAAGACTCGACAGGAGAGGAAGGCAGATCTCAGGGATCTCGTCTACCGCATCCTTTCCGACGGCCTGATGATCTTCCTCGGCCTGGTGATGGCCCCAATCGTCATCATACCCCTCGTGGTCCCGACCCTCTCCCCACCGGTCGTCGAGTTCCTCAATATGGCCGATACCACGATCATCGCCATCTTCGTCCTCGAATACGTCCTCAAACTGGCCCTTGCGGAGGACCCGGTGAGCCACTTCCTGGACCGCTGGCATCTCCTCGATCTCGTCATCATCACGCTCCCGGTCCTCGAGGTGGTGCCGGTTGCCGGTTCGACCCTCGCGAGGTCTTCGCCGGCGCTCCGGCTCCTCCGGGTGGCGGCGGCCGGCGGAAGATCGGTTGAGCGGCGGATCGAGCCGGCAACTGCCGTCCCGGGGCCTGCGGCACCGGCGTTCTCGACGATGCGGATCCGGGGGAGGGTGGGGGGTTCCGGGTACGGCGAGCGGGAGTTCACCCCCGCCGAGGTGAAGAGGTATCTTGACGACCCCTCGGTCGAGGCCTGGTTCGATCTTTCCGGCGCTTCAAGGCTGGATTTCCCGGTGCTCTCCGAGATCCTCGATCTACCTGCCGTCTTCTTCGAGAGCCGGCTGATGCGGCCGTCGCACCCCGGGATTACGTTCGCCGACACGACCCGGCTCATCTTCGTGCAGGAGCCGGAACGGACGCTCCGCGTTCAAAACGGGGTGCGGATCCCGGTCGTGACGAACATCGGGCTCATCATCGTGAACCGGGGCAAGACGATCGTCACCGTCTCGAAAGCAGAAGACCGCTTCTTCGGACCGATCCGGGCAGGCCTCGACGGGAGCGCCCTCGCCGGCGTGCCTCTGGACACCCGGGTCCTCTACGGTTCCCTTGATGGGATCAACGAGAACTACGCCCGGATCCTCGCGGAGCTGGAGGCCGAACTGATGCGGCTTGAGGGAACCCCCAACAACGAGATGCCGAAGGACTTCCTCGATACCGTCTTCCTGCTCAAGCGGGTGAGCAGCGTTCTGGCTTCAAGCCTCTTCCACCAGAGGGAGGTGGCGACGATCATCGCGAGGGATCTCCCCTCTACGAAATCGCGTGCAGGAGAGAAGAGCATCTTCGATGCGCTCGCGAACGAGACGGATTACCTGCACGAGAGCGCCGGGAACATCCGGGAAGGGCTCCTTTCCCTGATCGACGTCCACATCAACACCGTCTCCTACGACATGAACCGGGCGATGCGTGTGATCGCCGTCCTCTCGGCACTCGTGCTGATCCCGACCCTGATCGGGCAGGTACTCGGGACGAACATCCTCGGCACCCCCTTCAGCCTCTCCATCTGGCAGGTGACTGCCTGGACGATCATCTCGATGCTCGTGGTCGGCTGGGTCTTCTACAAACTCGGGTGGCTCAGGTGAGGGGGTTATGCGGGTGGACGAGGTCCGGTCGTCGGCACCGTGTGTGCCGGGAACAACCTCTCCACGGCAGCGTTACCGCTCGAACTCCTTCTCGATCCGCACACGCCGCCCGAGTTTCGCCTCGTACCACTCCTGCTGCTTTAAGGCCTGCTTCCAGCTCCTGATACGGTGCCGGACCCGTGTCCCCGTCGCCGTATCGATCAGTACCAGCCTCGGCATCTCGATCGCTCCATCGATGCATGGAGCTCGACTTCAGGGGTTACGAACGTTTCCTTTCGTGCTCCAGGACTGCATGGCCTTTATCGAAGAAACAGATAGAACTCGTGACTCAATTCGCGGACGGCTGAAGCCTTCCTCAGCGTGAACACAAATGCCGCCCCCGCATCCGGGTGCCCGGCCGGCCGGGGGAGGGGGCGGCGTTTCGGTTTACGCTGAGATGTGTTAGCGGCCAACCTCACAGCCGGTATAGAGGTGCTTTTTGAGATACGTATATCTCGAACGTCCATCAGTCTTCCCGGTAGAGCTACCGTTATTACCGCCCATGCCGAACTCATTGGGACTGCATTTAAATAGGAGGCTCTGATCCAGATGCCGGCGTCCCCAGGAACTACCCGGAAGAACTCCGATCCCGCCAGACGGGACGAAGCGGTACAGGATATCCCCACCGAAGTCGAACGGCTCGTGAACGAGCGGATGCAGGAACTCCAGGCAGAAGTCGACGTACTCCGGCGTGAGAACGCAGAACTCAAGCAGGCCGGGGGGGCGTTGAAAGAGGCTTACACCGAACTCGACGCCCGGGTGAGGGAACGGACGGCCGAGCTCGGGTGCTCCAATACCCGGCTCCTGGCCGAGATTGGAGAGCGCGAACGAACCGAAGTAGTTCTCCGGGAGAGCGAGGCCAGGTATCAAGCCCTGTTCGATTCCATCGACGAAGGTTTTTGCATCATCGAAATGATCTTCGATGCCGGCGGCAGGCCGATTGATTACCGGTTCCTGGAGACGAACCGGGCGTTCGAGAAGCAGACCGGGATGCATGGAGCGGCAGGAAAGAGGATGCGGGAGTTTGTTCCGAACCATGAAGAGCACTGGTTTGAAATCTATGGTGAGATTGCCACAACAGGCAAACCCAAACGCTTTACCCAGGCAGCAAAACCGCTTATGGGAGGGTGGTACGATGTCTATGCCTTCCCGGTTGGCGCGCGGAACAGCAACAGGGTGGCCATCCTATTCAAGGACATCACCGAAGCCAAACGGACCGAGGACAGACTGCGCAGAGGTCGTGACCGGCTTGCCCTGGCACTGGACGCCATCGAGGCGGGGGTATCGTTCTGGGACCTCAAGACCGACAGAATGCAGTGGAATCCCCGGCAGTATGAACTTCTGGGATATGCGGTCGGCGCCGTCGAGCCCGGTCTCGCCGCATTGGTCGACCGGGTGCACCCTGACGACCGCGAGCGCGTCACCGCAGCGATCGACCGGAGTATACGTGAGAGAGAGGACTTTACAATGGAATATCGCGTATGCCTGCCGAATGGCGACGTACGGTGGATGCACTCGGTCCGCAGGTTCGCGTACGACGCTGAAGGCCGTGCCGTCTCAAGCCACGGCATCATGTACGATATCACCGATCACAAACACCATGAAAAGATCCGGCAGCAGGCATACGACCAGATCGAACATAATATGGAACAGTTCGCCATTCTGGGCGACCATGTCCGCCACCCGCTCCAGGTGATCATGGCGAGGGCGGACCTGATGGAGGACGAAGAGACCGCTGCGAGTATCCGGGAGCAGGTGAGGAGGATCAACGCGATCATCAGGCAGCTCGACCGGGGATGGGTGGAGTCCCATGCGATCCGTGAGTTCCTCAGGCGCAACGATCTGGCGTAAATCCCGATCGATGTGCGGGAAGGCGCCTTCAAACCACACCTGCAATGGGCATCACAGCCGGCATAGGACCATTCTTGCGATTGAAATAATCCCACGTTCCCTTAATTTTTCAACGGCATGCCGGATGGAACGGTGTGCATACCCTGGCCCGACAGGGTAAAACTCACGGCCCTTCATGGCAGGAGCGGCTAAACCGCCACGTGGAGAGGCATTTGAAAAACGTATGCAAAATCAGGGGAAGAATCGAAGATGTTTACGAAACGCCGCCAACAGGACTCGAACCTGTGACATGCTGGTTAACAGCCAGCCACTCTACCAACTGAGTTATGGCGGCAACAAGTGCTCTGTAATATCTCGCATGAATCGTATTAAACGTTACGGGAATTCTCTTTCCGGATAACCAGAAGGAGATCGATCAGTTCGTCGACCTCGCCCTCGAGATCGGAGAGAAGGTCGGCCGCAAGCGGCGTCGCCACCGCACCGGCCGGGGAAGCGCGGATATACCCCTCCTGTTCGAGGATTCGCAGCGAGTAGCGGACCCGGTGGTAGGGCAGATCCAGGATCTCGGAGAGCTTCATGATGCCGATGGGCTGATGCTCCACGACCGCCCGGATCACCTCAAGGTGCCTTGAGACGAGTTCTATCTCGGATTTGAGTTTTGCGAGCATTTCATCCGGCTTCGGGTATGGCAGGTTCACGCGCGTTACGGCTGTTCGTGCAGCCAGGCCTTCGTCAGGGTGTAATGTTTCCGGAACGAGAGGGAGAAGGCCACCCCGACGGCGAGGAGGAGGATGCCGATCACGAGGCCGGGGGTTCCTTCGGGAGCGAACCGGAAGAGGACGAAGGCCGCCATGGCAAAACACAGGACGATGATGTTCAGCATGACCGTCAGTACGATAAACCTGCCCTTGAAGGCCTGTTTGGTTGCCTCATCCATTATTCATACTTGAACGCGGTGGTAAAAGTACTTGTGGTTTCAACGAAAGAGTGGGTAAGATGAACGGACTGGATTCGGCTATCCGGGATGCGGGGGCAGCAGCATACGCGGCTTACGGCTCGTCTATAGATGCCAACGTGCGCTACCTGACCCGGTTCCGCACCACCGACCCCGTGATCTACGTGGCAAAGCCGGGCGAGCGCGGGATGATCGTCGTCCCGCAGATGGAGCACGAACGAGCGGTCCGTGAATCGCCCGCGGCGGTCGTCACCCGGGCCGATGCCGGGTACCTCGAGTACATCAAGGCCGGGGAGCCGCGCTGGCGGGCGACCGCCCACATGATCGCGGACCTCGCCGGCGGCCCCGTCCTCGTCCCGGCGAACTTCCCGCTCGCCCTCGCCCGGGAACTCGAATCGTTCCACCCGGTCCTGCTCGATGACGCCGGAGCGGTCGAGGGGATGCGGGCGGTCAAGACGCCGGAAGAGATCGAGCGCATCCGCTCGGTGCAGCGGGCCACCGAGGCCGCGATGGACCGGGGGATCGCGCTCATCCGGTCCTCCGTCCCGAAAGGGGGCATCCTCCACCGGGACGGCCGCCCCCTCACCTCCGAGGAAGTCCGTGCAGAGATGCACACCTTCCTTCTCGTCAACGGCTACCGCGGGGTCGATACCATCGTCTCCTGCGGCCCCGACACCGCCCTCCCGCACAGCCCCGGCACGGGACCGCTCCGGGAGGACGAACCGATCGTCATCGACATCTACCCGCAGGACGAACGGACCGGCTACCACGCCGACATGACCCGGACGGTCGTGAAAGGCGAGCCGTCCCCCGCGCTCCGGGAGATGTACGACGCCGTCCGTGACGCCCAGGCCCTCGGCGCGTCGATGCTCCGTGCCGGGGCCGTCGGCGCCGACCTCTACCGCGCCGTTGTGGAGTTCTTCCGCGACCGCGGCTACGAGAGCAACATGCACGGGTTCACCCACAGCCTCGGCCACGGTATCGGGCTCGAGGTGCACGAGGAGCCGTCGCTCGGGCCGAACGGAGGCGTGCTCTGTGCCGGGAACGTCGTCACCGTCGAGCCGGGCCTCTACTATCCCGGGACCGGCGGCGTCCGCCTGGAGGATATGGGCGCGGTGACGGGGACCGGGTTTGATCGGTTCACCCAATACAAAGAGGAGCTCACGCTATGATCATGGATGATGAAGTCTACGACGCCTACCGGGAAGCAGGGGCGCTGGCAAGGAGGGTGCTCCGCCGGGGCGCGGGGCTCGTGAAGGAGGGGGCGGCCCTCCTCGACATGGTCGAAGAGACGGAGAACATGGTGACCGAAGAGGGGGCGCTGCTCGCCTTCCCCTTGAACGTCTCCTTCAACGAAGCCGCAGCACACGACACCGCCATGCCCGGCGACGAGCGGACGTTTTCCCGCGGCGACCTCATCAAGGTCGATCTCGGTATACACGTCGACGGCTATATCGCCGACACCGCCATGACCGTCGACCTCGGCGACCACGGGGCGCTCGTCGAGGCGTCCCGTGCGGCCCTCGAGGCGGCGATCGCCGCCGTTCGTCCGGGAGTCGCCGCCGGGGAGCTCGGGGCGGCCATCCAGGCGGCGATCGAGGAGCACGGCTACCGCCCGATCGCGAACCTCACCGGGCACGGCCTCGACCGCTACGACCTCCACGCAAAGCCCATGATCCCGAACATCGGCATGACCGGGGGGGCCGTCATCGAGGAGGGAACGGTCTTTGCAATCGAGCCCTTTGCCACAACGGGGTCGGGTAAGGTCGGCGAGGCGGCGCGCGTGGAGATCTACAAGCAGATCGCGGCCCGCCCCGCACGCCTACCGTCGGCAAAGCGGATCCTCGAGACTGCCCGGCCGCGGCGGGGGCTCCCGTTCTCCCGCCGCTGGGTCCCCGGCGACAAGGTTGAGATCGGGCTTTCCACGCTGGTCCGGGCGGGAATCCTTCATCCCTTCCCGATGCTGCACGACATTCCGGGGTCGTTCGTCTCGCAGGCGGAGCATACCCTGATCGTCACGGATACCGGGTGCGAGGTCACCACCCGGTGAGTTACGCTTATTGATAGCGCGCGCAAATATGTCTGCTCATAGACATGACCAGTGACACGGGTACGCGCGAAGTCCTCGCCATCATGGAACTCCTGCTCACCGCGGAGATCTTCAACCGGAACGAGGACCTCGGCATCAACGACCTTCATCCCCGCTGCCGGGAGTTTTTCAGCGCCGGCAGCGGCGGGAGCACCGAGGTGAAGCGCCCCCTGATCGTGAGCGAGGGAGCGATCAAGAAGGTGCTCGGCAGCACGGACGCCGTCTGCCAGGCTGTTCGCGCAAACCCGTTCGTCGGCTACGACGAGTTCGGGCAGCGCCTGAGCCTGCCTTCGCTCGACGCGGCCGCAACATGGTTCCTCAAGAAAGGCGGCGAGGAAAGGGTCGGGGAGAACCCCGTCCTCGCATACTTCTTCGAGGGTAGAGACGGCACCGCCGCCCGGTACCAGGACGTCCGGGCGAAGAACCCCCGGTTCGAGGACACGAAGGAGTACATGGAGGCGAAGGTCTCCCGGCTCATCGCGGGGAGCGAGGAGATGCGGGAGGCCCGCGACCTTATCATCATCAGCGCGCCGGACGAGGTCGAGTTTACGCTTGCAAAACTGGTCTGCACTCCGCGGCAGGAAGAGATCATCAAGAAGATCGGCGTCGCCCTCGAGCACCGCGACTTCTTGAAGCAGCACCGGATCTACGAGTTCGGCCGGCTCCTCTTCGTTGGCCCGCCCGGCACCGGGAAGACCTCGCTTGCGCTCGCAATGTCCCGGGAGCTCCACATGCCGGTGCTCGAGGTCCGTCTCGCGATGGTCACCTCCCAGTACCTGGGCGAGACCTCGAAGAACATCGACCGTATCTTCGACCTCGCAAAGAAACTCGCCCCCTGTATTCTCTTCATCGACGAGTTCGACTTCGTCGCGAAGACCCGGGTCAGCGATGACCATGGCGCGATGAAGCGGGCAGTGAACATGCTCCTCAAAAACATCGACCAGATCAGTTTCGTCAAAAACGGCGTCCTCCTCATCGGGGCGACGAACCACCCCCGCATCCTTGACGAAGCGGCATGGAGGCGCTTTGATGAGGTGGTGGAGTTCCCGCTCCCCGACCGGGCGATGCGGCAGGCGATCCTCGAGAAGGTCGCCGCCACGATCGAGTGCGACTGCGACTTCGCGGACCTCGCCGGCCGGACGGAGGGGTTCTCGGGCTCCGATCTGCGTATGATGATGAAGGAGGCGGTGATGTCGGCGCTGATGGAAGACCGGCACCGGGTCGACCCGGTGGACATCGAGCAGGGCCTCCTCAGGGTCGAGGAACGGAACGTCATCCGTACAGGGCGCTGATATGCAGATAACGCTGCTCGGGACCGGTGACGCCATCGGGACGCCAAAGATTGGGTGCGACTGCGAGAACTGCCGGGCGATGGTCGCGGCGGGGCGGTCGAGGCTCCGGACGTCCCTCCTCGTCGAAGCGGAAGGAAAGCACATCCTCATCGAGTCGTCGCCGGACCTGCGGCAGCAGCTCCTCCGGGCCTGTTCGCCGCATATCGACGCGGTCATCTGGTCCCACGGCCACTACGACCACTTCATCGGGTTCGGCGAGTTCTACCGGGTGCAGAAGGTGCCGGCGGCCTACGCGCCGCCGCAGGTGATGGACTACTGCTCCGGCTACCTCCACTTCCTGCCGTTCGAGAAGCACCCGGTCCCGGAGTATGGGCCGTTCGACCTCTTCGGCGTCACCTTCACGTTCTTTCCGGTGAACCACCCGCCGGTCCACACCTGCGGGCTCCTGCTCGAGCACGACGGCGTTACGGTCGCCTACACCGCCGACACGCGGGAGGATATCCCGGAAGCGAGCAGGGACCTTCTCGTCGGCGCCGATATCGACCTCCTCTTCGTCGACGCCATCGCCCCGGAGGGCTACGCCATCAGCAAGCACATGAACTACGCCGAGGCCGTCCGGTTCGCCCGCGACGTCGAGGCCCGGGACTACCGGTGCGTCCACATGAGCCACCTGGTTCCGCCGGGGATGCCGCACGCGGGATACGATATGGAGACGTTCTGCTGGGAGTAGGGCGGCGGGAGGGTCAAGCCCGCATCGACGCGCGTGACACGTGTCAGGCCGCGTCGACAGGTATGGCGTGGGTTGGATTATTCTCAGCGGGTACCGGCGTCATCACCATAGAGACCGGGAGCAGGCCGATGACGCCGGCAACGATATTCTGAAGATTTTGTTCTGTTTCATGGCTCAAATCCTCCTTTCACGCATGTCCGGGAGGCCACGGATCCGTAGCGACCGGCTCCAACGGCCGCCGGGGTGGAGCCGCACGACGAAGCCCCCTTCACGGCCACGTCGTCACCACTACGTAATACGCATCTTCGCACTCCATGAGCGGGTACAGTCCCCTCTCCCCCCGGGGACCGTAGGCATCGTGGAGCGCCTTGCTCTCCCTGTACGAGACCTTAGTTCCCCCGACGACGCGCTGGTCCCGGTAGCCCCACTCCCACGCCGACGGGTTGCGTTCTTCTCCCCGGATGACCGCATCGAGCGCGGGATGATTGGCAAAATCCTGCCCGGTCAGGGGAACGACCATGCTCTCTCCCGGCTCCGCTCTCTCCATGACGTAGAGCATCGGCTGTCCGCCCGAACTCTCGTGGGCGTAGAGGATAATGGTGTCGGCGAGCATGAAGCCAAGCCCAACAGCGACGACGCCTATAAGGCCGCATACGATGACAAATCCTGCCCGTTTGAGCCGGTTCCTGGATTTCATTTGTGTATCCTCTGCCAATGATCTCACGACTTAGGGTATCCAGATGAGGAAGTAGTAATACGCACCGTCATACTCAAGGTATGGGTGGTTTCTTGCCTCGACATCGGGGCCGAACGACTCGATGAGTATTCCCCGCTCAACCCACGTAACCGGAGCGCTTCCAATCGTTCGTTTGTCGAGGACACCATATGGTGTGTCTCCCGAATACCAGGGCCCGGGGTCCCGCCTGTCGCCCCGGAGCACGGAGTCGAGTACCGGATGCTGCTCAAAATCTTTCTCGGTCAGGTGAATGATCGATGCGTTCTGCAGAGGTTCCCCTCTGATCTCCCAGGCGGTCAATCTCGGAGACCCGGTGCTTCCCACGATCCAGGAAGAGAGGACGGTATATGCGAGCACAACCGTTGCGACGAGGAGGATGACGCTGATGAACGCCAGAACCCCGCCAACAAGCAAACGCCTAGCGACTTTCGATCCCATACGATTCTTTTTCCTTCACCATCACATTCCCTCTCCATCCAGACTGCGCATTAAGATGCCCACAATCAGGCAGATGATCGCTGCCCCGAAGAACACCTCCAGGTACAGCCCGGTCAGCAACACGAAAGAGGAGAACCCCTCATACCCGGCCTCCCCGGCTGTTCCGATCGCTTCTGCAAGAGCATCGAAGAGTATGCCGAGAACGGGCAGCTTCTCAGCAAAAAGCGGCGGAGGGTCACCGGGCAATCTATCTGGATTCACGAGCAGGGCAAACAGGAACGGCAGTTGGATCAGCGATCCGACTGCAATACACAATTTCTTGCCGCTCGTAACAAAGTTCCGAAACAGAAAATACGCCGTCGCCACAGCAGACGCCGAGACCGTAGCCATCGACAGCAGTATTATCCCGGATATAAGCGGGCTGGCTGGGATGCCTGCGTAATCCGTACCGATCATGCCTGATGCTACCGCAATGATTCCTATCCCAAGAGAAATTGCCAAACGTTGCTTTTCTTTTCCAAGATTTCCTATCAGGATTATTAGAACGGACGGCCATGCGAGGACAAAGGCGATAGTCAGAAAGAACATAAGCGGTGCAAAGATGTTCATCAGATTATGGGGAAACATGCCTACGTCCTCCTAGAAATTCAGTATCGGCCGGAGAAGGGTGTCATCACCCGTAAAGACAAAATAAGATACAGAAATCACATTCGGCGCTTTTAGTATAAATATCAATATTCCACATGCAAAGCAGGCCTTGGAGAGAACACGATCAACTCTCGAGACATAGCTCCCGCAACCAATAAAGGCGAGTCCTAAGCCACCAACCATCAAGGGAACAATATATGTCGTCTCGCATAGAAGAGCGACTGAGCCTAATGAAACCGATTTAAATACGGGATATAGCACAGCATAAATGATGAAAGGGACAGTTACACTGAGCCAAAGGTCCATATCTCTAAAATACTTGTATACAAGTAGTATTGGGATTATAAAACTAAATATAATGCCAAACCCAAGAATTAACCTTAAGGGCATCACCTCAATTTGATGTGGAAAAGCTAATGTTATCATACGCATCATCAAAAGAGACAACAGAAGAACCACGCAGGGTGCAACTAAGCGACCCAAATGGCTAAATGAAGAGCCTTCCTGCAGTCCTGTATTTTGTTTCATTTAATGTTCTCCAAAAAAAGGGTTTCAGTCCATGTCAAACAAGTACCCCCATCCATTAAAGATACCGGATGGATTTTCAAGGTATATCCACGAAGCCGATGCATCATCAGATAATGCGTTGTATAGATGATCTCTGCCAACATTCGATGAATCTGGGTAGAGGAAATGGTCCCAGTCATCCCATGACCAATATTCATAGTGACAATTACCATAGCACCAGTCATCGCCGATGCTCGAAGAATAATGACCATCAATCATGACAAGATGATACCGGTCGCCAAGAGCACTACCATCCTCAAGCTGATGATTCCCTAGCGGATTGCTCCCAGGACTATTTGTCCAGACCATGTTGTTCAGATTCAGTCCATGCAACCCCCATTCGGTCAGACCAAGTGCACTACCCCAACCATTGCCTTTAATTATCGATGCCATTTCATCTACAGTTTTACCAAGGAAAATCGCGTTAATGCCTGCGTCCTTTGAGGTGTTTGGTACTGTATTAAGATGTGGCCACAGATACATATCGTACAAACCAACTCGCACAATTGTTGCATCTGATCTCATTGCTTTGGTAGTGGCCGCCGCATATGCATCATCGATTATCTGTTGGGCTTTATCATCGCCGAATTGTTCGCGAAGAAACTTAATATATCCAGCATTTGTTTCTTGAAATTCCTCTTTCGTCATTGGTCTATCATACTTTGCAGAGTCTACGGAGTAAGTCTTTGACCCCATGATGGGAAGAGAAATATTGGCGATTTTTACTAATTTCTCGTCTTCCATGTCGCATTCGCTACCTGATTCGATTTCAAGACTCTGTGCACTCACTGCAGGCATCACCACGCTCACCAGCAGCACGGTGAGGAGCACGGAGAATGCCCGCATTCCAATTTTTCCATTCATTTGCTTTCCTCCGATAGTGTTCCGGAGGGCGGAGAGGCATACCTTCAAGTATGGGAAGAGCATACGTTCCCTTTGCCTCAGGGCGCGCGGGACGTTCACCCATCCGATTCGCTAGTGGCCGGGTGAACCTCCGCACCGGTGCAGGCGCCGCCTGCGGCACCCACGATTGTTCACTGGATCGTTTCGGGATAAACCGTTTCTGGGACAAACACCAATTCGAAATCTGACTTTTCTGGAAAAGAGCAGGGCTAACGCCCCGGGATCGCTCTAGACAACACCGCCTGCAACGGACCCGTCCCGGGAGACTTCGCGCCTGACGACATGAAATATCGCCGGAATGAGCAGAGATGTTCCAGCAGATCCGGTGCCGGGACGCTCTCGCCCTCCACCGCGCGCAGGCCGTCCTGGCATGCCCGCGCTCTGCCATGCACCTGAGTAGGACCTGGGTACAAGCCGCACGGTGGAATCCCTTTCACGGCCACGTCGTCAGCACCACGTGATACCCACCTTCGTATTCCAGGAGCGGGTACAGCCCATGCTCCCCTCCGGGACCGTAGGTGTCGTGGAGCGCTTTGCTTTCCGCGTACGAGACGTTCGTCCCCCCGACGACGCGCTGGTCCCGGTAGCCCCACTCCCACGCTGAGGGGTTCCGCTCTTCGCCCCGGATGACTGCGTCGAGTGCGGGATGCTGCTTGAAGTCCTGCTCGGTCGGGGGAACGATCATGCTCTCTCCCGGCTGCACCCCCGTTCGCTCCATGACGTAGATATTGATTGTCCCCTGGCTGATCTTTCCCTCTTCGAGGCTGACGATGATACCCTCCTAGGCCGTCTCCTCGGTGACTTCGTAGAGCAGAAGTTTGTCGGGCGGGATGGTCGCGACGATGCAGGAGGCGACAGCGACGGAGCAGCCGAGCAGGATGCCGACGACGACCAAAACTGCGGTGAGGTATCGCCTTAATTGGCCTACAGTTCTGGTGCAATGGAGTCATTGTTCTCTTTCAAGAACGATTGCAGTTACGTCCATCCGCTCTCCTCAAGGGTGTTCGCCTGGTTCCGGCACAGCCCGCTATCACACTATGAGGTCGGAGAGGTTCTCTGCCGGAGCGGTATCCGTCACCGTCCCGGTAGGGTTGCCATATGACTCGTTCAGGTACAGGAACGACGTCCCGTTGTAGGTCATGATCGGGACGTCTCCTAGGTAGACAGTATCGATCCCGGTCGAGAGATTGCGTGTTTTATAGTATGTTGGGGAGGGCTTGTTCGGGTCCGGGGTGTTCGGCACGAGCGCAGAGCCGCCGAGCACTGTTCCGGTGGCCTCGTCGACAGTGACGGCAAACCGGATATCCCCGTAGCGGATGACGAAGCTTGGGTTCTGATTGCAGTATGGGTCGCTTCGCGGGCACGAGTGGAAGAGCACGGCAATCGATTCGGGTTTGCCGCCGTGCTGGATGAGAGCCTGCGCCCGTTCGTCGCCGAGCGCAATCCCGGCGATGTACGAGCCATTCGTCCGAATCAACTCTGGAGTGGCTACCGGGATCTCCGATACGTTGATGCCGGGGCACTGTTGCATCAATGTCTCCTGCATGTCGCCGGGAGGGCCTGCAACGTCGACTGTCCCATCGGTGCAGCAACCTGCCATACATGTCAGGAGAACCAGCAAAACGATAACGGGTGGCGCTTTCCTCATCTTTCAGTCCTCCTGACCGTCGGTGTGCACCCAAACTCCACGGAATTTCCGCATACCACACAGTTGCGTTCATGTACTCCCCACAACTTCGCCAGCCGACGGTCGACATCTCAAAGTGATCAATCAAGTATCCCCTCCATATCAATAATTGAGTACGATGGATAGAGGTAGAAGATCGTCGTGCTGTTATAGATCATAACAACCCTCTCGTTCCGGTCATCGAAGACGTGCCACCATCTCTCCATCTTATCCTTAGCCTGATGATAATTCCCCGGGCGAGGACCTGAGACAGGCTCTGCAACCCAGACCTCGGCATCGCAGTAGCCCCCGGTGGTATGCCCCTCCTGTTCGTCGACTCCGATGTAGAACGACAAACCATCCTTCCGGAACTCCACGTCGGCGTAGCTCTGGTCGCGGTCTTTTTCATCGTTCTTCTCGTTAATCGATGTGATGTTCCACCCATTCTCGATCAGGAGCCCTGTACGCGGATCGTTTTGAAGAATCGAGGAGATTAACGTGACATTCGGGCTGAAGTCCGGCCCGCCCCTGATCTCGATCTGCGAGAGGTCGACAGGTGTCTCCGTACCCCCGTTTGCCGCAGAGGCGGGTGTACAAGAGCCGTTTATCGGCAATCCTTCCGCAGTGCCGTTCTGCATGTCATCATACCCGACGGCGTCCCGGGTATCAAGACAACCGCAAGACGCCAGCAGGGTCATGAGAACAAAAAAAAGAGAACATTCGGTTTTCATTCGATCACCGCTAGTTCGCAGTATGGAGTTTTACCTGGTACGGGTTTTGTATCATTTCAACATTACATTGGTTTATTATCTCCTGGGGAGCGAACGGGGAGTACCACGGGTTTAGATATACATTTGTCATGGGTATGCCATATGCTTTGTACGACATACTGTAAAAGTTCGTGTCACCCGGCACATCGGTATTGTCGTCGACATACCAGCCT
>JASGMC010000046.1 GCA_030156625.1 Methanoculleus sp. | reverse complement strand
GGTCAGGTCGATGATCTTACCTGTGGCCGGGTTAACCAGCGGGCTGATTCTGTCGAGGGTGACGCCGCTCTTGAGCAGCTTCCCGTCATCAGAATAGAGATCGATTGTTTCCGTGTATTTAGCCATAGTATTTCATCCTTTTACCCTTGTTCAATACGTTCCGTTCATGCAAGAGACCACGGGGCAAACACTTGCTCCTGATCTCTGAAGGCCGCTACTGCACGTCCCAAAAGGGACTATAAGAGTAGAAGAAGAGCTATTAATAAAATTTGCGAAATAAGGCGGACTTTTTTACATAAAGTAATATTTATATCGATTATATTCCCAATCGGATATTTTAAAATCGAGATTGAACGGTTCTAATGGTTGAACGCGATCATTAAAAAGGATTTCTCCAGGCCGCCCTTCAGCGATGAGGGGCCAGGAGGGCGTCGAAGATAGACACATATTAAATAATAAATAAGACAATACTAATAGCAATAATTAAAATTATTATCTCCAGAAGATGGACAACCGTACCCGACTTTATAGGTTGTATCTTAAAATATATAATGCTACCCGGAAAGAGGAGGATTTCCCCTGATACCGGTATCCGGACCTTTGTTTTCCAAATTC
Source organism: Methanoculleus sp. (assembly GCA_030156625.1). Lineage (GTDB taxonomy): Archaea > Halobacteriota > Methanomicrobia > Methanomicrobiales > Methanoculleaceae > Methanoculleus. Next base: position 15,586 of record JASGMC010000046.1, on the reverse strand, counting down.
ACACAACAACGGCCAGGAGTAAATACGATTTAATTATATAATACCCGCACAAGCCAGCCGCTGCATCCGGGTGTACCGTACAGGAGGCTGCAGGGTGCAGATCGAGAGGGCGGGAAACCGCCATGCTCCCGCTCACCAACCCCCGGCAACCCCCCCTTCACCCCTCGTTCTCACAGGTCTTCATCAGGGCGCGAATGCGCTCCTCGAGGTCCGGGAGTTGCTCCCGGTACTCCCGTGAGAGCAGGAACGTCCGAACGGCGTCGCCCATCCCCCGGTGGGCGGCGAGGAGGTGGCGGTACTCCCGCGGGACAGGGTACCGGAAGTGTGTCGAGGTGACGGCTCCACCGTCGACGGAAAAGTCGATGAGCCGGGCGAGGCGGTCGAGGGAGAGGACCTGTTTCATCTTGAAGTGCCGCCGGATCTCCCGCTGGAGGTCGACCAGCATGCACCCGTCGAGCGAGAAATTTGCGGTCCGGAAAGCTCTCTTCTCCATAGCCGCAGCAAAGACGACGATAGCCGGAGTATCCCCTGTCGAGACGACCGATTCCATGAAGAGCCTGAGATCGGCAAAAGCGTTTCGTGCCGTCGCCTTTGCCGCCGGGATCGCGTCGCCGGAGACCCGGAAGGAGTGATCGTAGGTCATCCCGTACTCGCCGCGGGCCATGTTCGCCACGGTCGTCGCGACACCGACGGTTTTCCCGCACTCGTCGGTCACTTTCTTCCAGATCTCGACATCGATGTCGTACCGGAACTGCTCCCCGGCGTAGCGGACGCTATCGTCCCCTGGCCGGTGAACGACCGCACCGATCTCGATCGGCATCATGACCGCACGGCAGGTGCCGTAGACATAACCGAACTCGATATCCAGGTAGACACGCCTGCCCGCCTCGCCCGCTTCCGGCAGCACCACGAATAAGATCTCTTCGGCGGCAACGAAAAGGTTTCCCGGATGTTCCGTCTCCGGCAAAGGTTTATCCGGCAGGACATAAGCCATTCTATAGAGAAGAGCAGCAGGACGCCCTGCGCCCGAAGACCATGAGACTCTCCACCATCTGGCAAAAACTTCGTATCGGTGGCCTTTGCGGGAGGAGGCTACTCGCACGCCCGGAGCCCGTCGGCCGCGACCGCGAGGCGGAAGTGCGTGCGCTCCTCGCCCGTCCCCCGTTCGGGCTCCGCGACGTCGCCGACGCCGCCCTTCCCCTCTACGACCGGGCGCTGACCCACCGGTCGTACGTGAACGGCGGGGAGTACCCGGCAGCGGTGGTCGACGACAACGAGCGGCTAGAGTTTCTCGGGAACTACATCCTTGACTTCATCATCGCCGACCACCTCTACGGCGAGTACGACCTCCCGCCGGGGGAGATGAACCGGAGGCTCCAGGTAACCAGGAACACCAAACTCGCCGAGATCGTGCGCGGGCAGGGCCTCGGCATCGACGGCGCCATCAGGCGGCGGGGACAGGCGCTGACCGACTCGATCATCGCCGACGCATTCGAGGCCCTGATCGGCGCCATCTACCTCGACCGCGGCCTCACCGTGGCCCGGGAAGTGGTGCTCGCGATCTTTGAGGAGGAGATCGCGGAGTGCGACGTCCACCGGAACTACCGGGGACAGCTTCAGGAGTACGTCGCCCGGGAGAACCTCGGCGAACTCGAGTACGCCTTCCGCCAGACCGGACCAGGGAGTTCCCCTATCTGGGCCGCCCGGGTGGCCGTCGGGGGGGTCCCCCTCGGCGAGGGAGAGGGGCGGACCAAACAGGGGGCGGCGATGCTCGCGGCAAAAGAGGCGCTCGGCCGCCTCAGAGAGGGATAAGGCGATGGTGCCGGGCGGCAGGGACACGACCGTCGCGGTCGCCGGGTGCGACGGCTATGGCGCGGGCGAGGTCGACGCGGCCGTCCGCCGTGCGGTCGACCTCGCCGGCGGCATCGGGAGGTTCGTCTCGCCGGGACAGCAGGTTCTCCTCAAGCCAAACCTCCTGCAGGGGCAGGAGCCGGGACGGTGTGTCACCACGCACCCGGCGGTCGTCGCTGCCGTCGCCCGGCTCCTCGCGGAGCACGGGTGCCGGGTCGTCATCGCCGACAGCCCGGGAGGGGGGATCGTCTACAGCGAGGCGAACCTGCGGCGGGCATACGCGCGCGCCGGGTATGCGGCCCTGATCGAAGAGACCGGCGCCGTCCTGAACTACGATACCGGCTCGCAGATCGTGTCGTTCCCGGAAGGGGAGGTGATGAAACAGTTCTCCATCATCGCCCCCGCCGCAGAGGCCGACGCAATCGTGGTCGTCTCGAAAGCCAAGACCCACATGTGGACGCGGATGACGGGGGCGACGAAGAACCTCTTCGGACTCATCCCGGGACTCGAGAAACCGGTCTTCCACTTCCGGTTCCAGGATGAGTACGCCTTCGGCCGAATGCTCGTCGACCTCAACGAGTGCATGAAGCCCCGGCTTCAGGTCGTGGACGCGGTCATGGGGATGGAGGGGGACGGCCCCCAGGCCGGCAGCCCGAGGAAGATCGGGGCGATCCTTGCCGGGAGCGACTGCTCGGCCGTGGACACCGTCCTCGCGCGGCTCATCGGCATGGACCCGCTCGAGATCGGGAGCATCAGAAGCGCGGCCGAGCGCGGGCTTCTCGATCCCGCGGCCGTCCGGACGGTCGGCGACGACCCGGCGGGGTTCGCAGTCCCGGACTTCCGGAAACCTTCGACCTACGCCGGGGGCAGGACGGGCGTCTGGCGGCGGGTGATGCTTGCCGTCGTCCAGCGGTTTGGGCGGACTTACGCCCCCCGGCCCGGCGTGATAGCTTCTTCCTGCATCGGCTGCCGGAAGTGCGAGCGGATATGCCCGGTGCACGCGATCACCGTCAGGGAAGGCAGGGCAGAGATCGATCTATCGCGCTGCATCCGGTGCTACTGCTGCCACGAGATGTGCACCGAGCACGCCATCGCCCTTTCGCGGGGCCTCACCGGGAAGATCCTCGCTCACCTGCTCGGGTGAAGACGCCCCCGCCAAAAGACTCATGAGAGATCGGGAAAGAGCAGGGGCCATGCCGTGCCCGTTCTGCAACCCTGCCCCGGAAGATATCGTTGTCGCAAACGACCTCTGTTACGCCCGCTACGACATCCACCCGGTCAGCCCCGGCCACCTGCTTGTCATACCGTTCCGGCACGTCGAGAATTACTTCGATACGACCGATGAAGAGAGGATGGCCCTTGCCCGACTCATCGACGACTGCAGGGCGCTCACCGACCGGAACTTCGCCCCCGACGGCTACAACATCGGCGTCAATGTCGGGGAGGCCGCGGGGCAGAACGTGATGCATGTCCACATCCACTTCATCCCGCGCTACCGGGGAGATGCCGGAGAGCACGGAGGGGGCGTGCGGGGCGTGATCCCGTGCGAACCGGAGTAGCAGTGAGCCGCGATATCCGAGCATAATTTCCGGGGGGTCTCATCGTGCCCCCGTGTCCGGCAGAGCTGCAACAGGCATGCACCGGCCGGTGCCCGGATGCCCATTTAGAATGATTAATTATGCCAGTAAGGCATAGTTACCCTACGAGGGACAATAGTGCAGACGCTGCTCTTCCTAATATTATTCCCCATCCTCGTCGCGTGTCTTTTATTGTTCGTGAAACGGACGACATTGCGTTACGCGGTGGTTGCTCTCTCCGCTCTCGTCATCGGCGGAGCATCGATATACCTGCTTATGCGGTATGCGTTCGAAGGCGCGGTCTACTTTGCCGCGCCTTCGGAGGCGGTCAGCCTTGCTATGGTGGCCATCGAGATGGGGCTGGCGCTCTTCATCGTCTACATGGGCGCAAAGTTCAGGAACTACCTGGCAATCGTGCTTGCCGTCGTCCAGGCGGCGCTGGTGGTATACCTTGAGACAACGTTTTCGGAGAACCTTCATGCGGTCAACAACCTCTTCATCGACCAGTTCTCCATCATCATGGGCCTGATCATCGGGATCATCGGGAGCCTCATAGCCGTGTACGCGGTCAGGTACATGGAGACATACCACCACCACCACCCGGAGGTGCGTGACCGGCAGAAGATGTTCTTCTTCGTCATCTTCATCTTCCTTGCCGCGATGTTCGGCCTGGTATTCTCCAACAACCTCATGTGGGTCTTCTTCTTCTGGGAGATCACCACAATCACATCGTTCCTGCTGATCGGCTATTCGGAGACGGAGGAAGCAACAAAGAACGCTTTCCTTGCGCTGGTGATGAACCTCCTCGGCGGGGTCGCGTTCGTCGTCGCGCTCATCTTCCTTGCCGCAACCGAGGCAACGAGCGGGGGCATCGATCTCGCCCGGGTGCTCGCCTCAAGCGATGCGGCCATCGTCCTGATCCCGGCCGTCCTGATCGGGTTTGCCGGGATAACAAAGGCTGCACTGATGCCGTTCTCCTCCTGGCTCCTCGGGGCGATGGTGGCCCCGACCCCGGTCTCGGCCCTGCTCCACTCGAGCACCATGGTCAAGGCCGGCGTCTACATCCTGGTACGGTTCTCGCCGGTCTTTGCCGGGACGTTCGCCGGATTCTCCATCGGCCTCGTCGGCGGCGTGACCTTCGTCGTCGCGTCCGCGATAGCGATATCGCAGAGCAACGCAAAACGGGTCCTCGCCTACTCGACGATAGCAAACCTCGGCCTGATAGCCGCCTGCGCGGGTGTCGGAACCCACATGCTCGTCTGGGCAGCAATCCTGCTGATTGTCTTCCACGCCGTCGCAAAGTCGCTCCTCTTCCTCGGCACCGGTGCAATCGAGCACCGGGTCGGGAGCCGGGATATCGAGGACATGGAAGGCCTGATCGTCCGGATGCCCAGGATGGCGGTGATGATGTTCATCGGGATCGCCGGCATGTTCCTTGCGCCCTTCGGCATGCTGATCTCCAAGTGGGCCGCGATCGAGGCGTTCGTCCAGGTCCCCTTCGGCCTGGTCTTCATCGCACTCCTCGCCTACGGGAGCGCCATCACGGTCTTTTTCTGGGCGAAATGGATGGGCAAACTCATCGCGGTCACCAGGAACCAGGAGAAGGTCGAGAAAGGGTTCTTTGAGGAGCCCTGGGCCCCCCTCTACATCATCACCGGCCTCGTGGTAGCGACCGTCCTCCTCTTCCCGGTCATCTCCTCGACGCTGATCGAGCCCTACGTCCTTGCCATCTACGGGGTTACGGCACGCCTTGCAGAGGCGAACGTCGCCATCATGCTCCTGATGATGGCCCTCTTGCTGATCCTCCCGGTCTCGTTCACCCTCTTCAGGAGGAGCGCAAAGCACCTCCCGGCCTACATGAGCGGGAGGACGGCGACGACAGACCTCCAGTTCACCGGGTCCCTCGGCCTGACCCGGGAGGCACAGACGCGGAACTACTACCTCGCCGAGTATTTCGGCGAGGCCAAACTCTTCCTTCCGGGAGCAGTGGTCTGCACCGTCCTGATCCTTGCATCGTGGGTTCTCGCGGGGGTGGCGCTATGACCTGGACCTGGCTCATAGGAGCAGTGCTCTTCCTCGTCCTCGCGCCCGTCATCGGCGGTCTCATCGCGGGAATCGACCGAAGGATCACCGCGCGGATGCAGGGGAGGGTCGGGCCGCCGATCCTGCAGCCCTTCTACGACGTCGGCAAGCTCTTCGAGAAGGAGAGCGTCGTCGTCACGACGGCGCAGAACTTCTATATTCTCGCTTACCTGATCTTCATCGCCCTCTCCGGCGCGCTCTTCTTCGCGGGAGGGGACCTCTTACTGATCATCTTCGCCTTCACGCTCGCCCACGTCTTCCTGGTGCTCGGGGCCTATGCGGTCCACTCCCCCTACAGCCACATCGGGGCCGAGCGTGAACTGATCCAGCTGATGGCCTACGAGCCGATGATCATCCTCGCGGCCGTCGGTCTCTACATGATCACGAACAGCTTCTACGTAGTCGATATCGCCGTCTCGACCGTGCCGGCCATCCTCTACCTCCCCGGCGTATTCCTCGGCTTCGCGACCATCCTCACGATCAAACTCCGGAAGTCCCCCTTCGACATCTCGACGTCGCACCACGCGCACCAGGAGATCGTCAAGGGCATCACGACGGAGTTCTCGGGCTCGACGCTCGCTCAGGTCGAGATCGCCCACTGGTACGAGAACGTCTTCCTCCTCGGGTTCATCTACCTCTTCTTCGCCTGGAACCCCGTGATCGGAATCATCGCGGTCGTGGTCACGTATCTCGCCGAGATATTCATCGACAACGTCACGGCACGGGTGCGGTGGCAGGCGGCGCTGAAGAGCGGGTGGCTCGCGGCAGTACTCGGCCTTGTGAATCTGGCGATCCTCTCCTATATGATGCTCGGGGGTGCATGAGTACCATGGCATTCCTGAAGCGATCACCCTGGATCCTTCACTACGATGCGTCCAGCTGCAACGGGTGCGATATCGAGGTGCTGGCGTGCCTCACACCGCTCTACGACGTGGAGCGGTTCGGCATCATCAACACCGGAAACCCGAAGCATGCTGACATCCTGCTGATCACCGGCGGGATCAACGCGCAGAACCGGGAGGTGGTCGAAAACATCTACGAACAGATCCCGGAGCCCAAAGTCGTCATTGCGGTCGGCGCCTGCGCCGCAACCGGCGGCGTATTCCGGGAGTGTTACAATATCGTTGGCGGCATCGACAAGGTTATCCCCGTCGACGTCTATGTTCCGGGATGCGCGGCAAGGCCGGAACAGATCATCGACGGTGTTGTGAAGGCGCTCGGGATCCTCGAAGAGAAACGGGGGAAGATGGCCGGGGCGGCGAGAACAAAAGAGGAAGCGCGGCATGCGGAACAGGCAGGTGAGAGCACATGACAGTTAAAGAGGAGCAGACTAGCATCGACGTCGCGCTGGAGAACCTCCTGCGTGAAGTCGAAGGGCTTCACGACGATGGATACCGCCTCGTCCAGATCGGGTGCACGGACATCGGCGGCGCTTATGAGATCAACTACTCGTTCGATAAGGGCTACCAGTTCAAAAACCTCCGCCTGACGGCCGGGCCGGAGACGGAGGTCCCGAGCATCTCCGGCATCTACTGGGGGGCGTTCGTCTACGAGAACGAGATGCACGACCTCTTCGGCATCCCGGTCACCGGGATCAACATCGACTTCAAAGGAACGTTCATCAAGACGGCGGAGAAGTATCCGTTCAGTGTCACGAGAAGGGGGGGTGACCGATGCCGGAACGTATAATCGTGCCGTTCGGACCGCAGCACCCGGTGCTGCCGGAGCCGATCCACCTCGACCTCGTCCTCGAGGACGAGAAAGTGGTGGAAGCGATCCCCTCGATCGGCTACATCCACCGCGGGCTCGAGCAACTCGTGCAGAAGCGCGAGTACACCGAGTACGTCTACGTGGCGGAACGAATCTGCGGGATCTGCAGTTTCATCCACGCGCTCTGCTACAGCCAGGGCGTCGAACACATCATGGACATCGAGGTTCCGGACAGGGCACGCTACCTCCGGACGATCTGGTCGGAGTGCTCGCGTCTCCACTCGCACCTCCTCTGGCTCGGGCTCTTTGCCGACTCTATGGGCTTTGAGAACCTCTTCATGCGATCCTGGCAGCTCCGGGAGAGCGTGCTCGACGTGCTCGAGGACACAACCGGCGGCAGGGTCATTCAGGGCACCTGCAAGGTCGGCGGGGTCAGGCGCGATATCGGGCAGGAGAAACTCGATGAGATGCACCGCGAACTCGACCCCTTCGAGCAGAAGTGCCGGGATCTCGGCGATGTCTTCCTGAACGACGAGACAGTGAAGTACCGCCTCCAGGGGCTCGGGATCGTCGGAAAGGACGAGGCCTACGCCCTCGGGGCGGTCGGACCGACCGCGAGAGCAAGCGGGGTTCCGGTGGATATCCGCGAGACCGGCTACGCCGCCTACGGCGATATCGGCTTCAAACCGGTCGTCGAGACCGCCGGGGACTGCTACGCCCGGTGCGCCGTTCGGGTCAAGGAGGTCTACGCTTCCATCGACATCATCCGGCGGGCGATCGAGGAGATGCCCGAAGGACCCATCGACGTGAAGGTCAAGGGAACGCCCGACGGCGAGTACTTCTCCCGCGCCGAGCAGCCGCGGGGGGAGGTCGTCCACTACCTCCGCGGCGACGGGAGCAAGCACCTTGCCCGGGCCCGCATCAGGACGCCGACGCTCGCGAACATCCCCATGCTGGTGAAGATGCTCCCGGGGGCCCAGCTCGCGGACGTCCCGGTCGTTGTCCTCTCGATCGACCCCTGCATCAGCTGCACGGAGAGGTGAAGACGGAATGGGAGTTTTTCAGATGACAAAGACGGTTCTCCGGAACCTTGCAGGAGGACCGGTCACCCGGCGGTACCCGGCGGTACCGGCACGGAGTTGCCCCCTCACCCGGGGACACGTCACCATCGACCCGGCTACGTGCCGCTCCTGCGGCCTCTGCTCGCGGCGGTGCCCGTGCGAGGCGATCCGCATCGATAAAGAAGAGAAGGTCTGGGAGATCGACCGCATGCGGTGCATCGCCTGCGGCGACTGTGTCGAAGGCTGCCCGTTCGGGAGCCTCACGATGGAGCCGGAGTACCTCCCGCCGGTGGTGGAGCAGTGCGCGGCGGAGCGCCATATCATCACCTACGTGAAACCCGAAAAGCCCGAGAAGAAACCCGCCGAAGAGAGCGCAAAAGAAGAAGGCGCCGGCGAAAGCGCGTGAAGATGGGGGCCGGGGTGCAGGGGCACCCCGGTGCTATCTTTTTTAGCCACTTTTTTTTATCGAGCAGCGGAAACGTTAGCAGTCGATGGCATTTCGAGCACCACCTACTTGCGATTGCAACGGCCGAAGTGGCTGGAACTATGGGAGAATCCGTTACACTGGACCGTGGGGACTGTGCACCCTTGATGTTCGGGTTCCTGTCCTTCAGTCAGCCACAACTCGTGCACGGCTTTCCACGGGATATCGCCACACACTGCCCCCGCCCCTCGGGGGCGGGGAACGACTGCCGGAACGGCAGGAGTTCGAGCACCGCAGGTGCGAGTGAGGAGGCCGGAGGCCGGGCGGGGTGGGGTGGGGTGGGGTCACAGGTAGAGCCTTACGGAGTAGAGACAGGGGAGGGGGGATGCTCCCCCCTCCCCGTCAGCCCCTCCCCACGGGCGATATCCCCACGGTCCAGTGTACCGGGTTCCCTCATAGTTTCAGTCGTTTCGGCAGTCACAATCGCACCTGCCATAAGCCCAGAGGTGCAAGAACCGTTTTTTCCGAAATGGGGTGCCTACCACCCCGCCCTTTTCACACCCAAAGGGATCCCGATCGGTCGAACCGTCACCTTCCAGTTTACCGCCGCATCATTTCCGCACCAGCGGATGCACCATATGGATGATGTCGTAGGCGCTGCTCGGGTAGGCCCACGGGATTGCGTCCAGCGTGAGGTCGTCCACCGTCAGACCGTGCCTGATCGCCAGGGCAAAGATGTTGATCACCTCCTCGACGTGGGGCCCGATGAGGTGGGCGCCGAGGATCCGGCGGGAGTCCTCGTCGACCAGGAGCTTGTAGCCGGCGTGCCTCTGGCCGATGCTCCGGTTCGTGAAACGCCCCGAGAGGTCGCCGGCGTTGGCGATGTAGGGGATCCCTTCCTCCTTCGCCGCCTCTTCTGTGAGCCCGACGGACGCAATGGGCGGGGTCGTGAATACGGCGCTCGGGACGACGGTGTAGTCCGCGACGCGGCCGTTGCCGCCCAGGATGTTGTCGACGACGACGTGGGCGTCCATCACCGCCACCGGCGTCAGCTGCGGACTCACCGGGTTCGCATCCCCGGCCACGTAGACGGCAGGATTCGAGACGCTCCGGAGGTGTTCGTCGACCACGATCCCCCGGCGGTCGGTCTCGACCTCTCCCGCCGCAAGGTCGAGCCCCTCGATCGCGGAGATCCTGCCCGCGCCGTGGACGACCATATCGGCACCGAAAGTCTTCTCCTCCCCATCCTTTCCGGCCCGCACACGAAGGCCGGCGGCGTTTCTCTCGACCGAGACGAGCGGCATGTTCACCTGCACGTCGATCCCGATCTCCCCCGACGCCAGCACCAGCCGATCGACGATACCGGGGTCGAACCCCGAGAGGACCCGCCCGCTCCGCTGGAGAATGGTCACCGCCGACCCGGCCCTGGCGGCAACGTGGGCGAACTCGAAGGAGATGTACCCCCCGCCGACAAAGACGATCCGTTCCGGGAGCGCTTCGAGGTAGAAGAAGTCGTCGCTCAAGGTCATGAGGTCCTCACCGGGAACGTTCAGGGGGCGGGGGTGCGCACCGGCGGCGATCACGATGTACCGGGCCGTGAGCACATCACCGTCGATCGTCACCCGGTCCGGCCCGGTAAAACGGGCAAGCCCGTGGTAGGTGTGGATCCCCGCCTCCCGGAACCCCTCCTCCTTTCGTTTGGGGACAGGGTCGGTGAACGTGCGCTCGAAGGCGATCAGCTCCGGCCAGTCGATCGAGACCGCTCCCCGGATACCGTTCCCCTGCTGGTTACCGACGCGGGCAACCGCCCCGGCGGCACTGGCGAGCACCCATTTGGGGACGCAGCCCCGCAGGGCGCACGTCCCCCCGTAGTCCCGGGAATCGGTGATTGCAACCTCCATGCCGGCCTTCCTGCAGTGCCAGGCGATGTCGGAACCGGCGTTCCCCGTTCCGATAACGACGACGTCATACTCCCGCTCCATGGTGAGGCTCCGGTCGCCACGGACCGGCATAAAGGTTTACCCGGGCAGGAAAGATGCGGCACCGCCGGCTGCCCGGCCCGAGGACGGCACGGGAAGTCAGAAGTAGAGAAGAGAGACGATGCCGACGGCGACGAAGATGAAGACGACCGTCAGAGCACCCCCCGCCACGAGATAGTCCCGGGTCCGGTAGTTCCCGGGGCCCATCAGGAGAGCGTTCACCGGGTGCGTCGGGAGGAGGAAGGAGTTCGACGTGCAGATCCCGACGAGGAGCGCGAGCCCCCGCGGATCGAGCCCGAACGAGCCCGCCATCACCAGCACGAGCGGGACCAGGAGGACGGTGGCGGCAATATTCGACATGACGAGCGAGAAGGCGGTCGCGAGGGCTGCAATCGCGATGAGGATCAGGAGTGTCGGATACCCGGCGACCAGGACGGCCATCCGGTCGGCGATGAACCTGGCCGTTCCGGTCGTATCCATGGCGATGCCGAGCGGCAGGAGGCCGGCGATCAGCGCGAGCGTCCGCCAGTCGACGGCCCGGTAGACCTCGCCGACCGGGACGATCCGGAGGAGGAGCATCGCGAGTACTCCCGAAAGGAGGCTTACCGCTATCGAGAGCCCGGTGTAGGTGAGGGCGACGGCGGCAAGAAAGCAGAAAATGGCGGCAGCCGCACCGCGCTCGCGCACCGCCGCCCTCCTGCCCCTCGACGGGGGTTACCAGGACGAAGTTCCGGTCCGTGGCAAGCGCCTGGAGTCGTTCCCAGCGGCCAAGGACGACCATCGCATCCCCCGCCTGCAGGGGCAGGTCGGCAAGGTTCTTCCGCTGCTCTTCCGTCCCTGAAAGGAGGATCAGCACTTCGGCACCGTAGGTCACCCGAAACTCAAGGTCCCGGAGCGTCTTGCCGGTGATGGGTGCATAAGGCCGGACGATCACCTCTGCAAACCCCACGTTCGGGTCGGCCACGACGTTTGCGGCGCTCTCCCCCGCCCGGACCCACTCGAGCCCGAAATCGTCTACGAACCGCCTGACATCCTCATCCTGTCCGAGAACACCGGGTTCCTGCCCGGCGGCGAACCGGGTATGCCGCCACGGCGTGTAGACGACCTCCCCCCGCTCGGCGAGAGAGATGAGGTGAAGGTTGTAGCGCGAGATCATATGCACCGCCTCCCGCGTCTTCCCGACGATCGGGCTCCCGGCCGGGACCCGCAGGTAGGATATGCGGCATGGCGGACACCAGGTCCGGATCAGCTCCTCCTGCGGGCTCAACCGCGTCTTCTCGCGCCGGGGAAGGACCCGGTCCCCGAAGAAGTAGAAGAAGGCGATTCCGGCAAGCAGGAGCGGCATGCCGACAGGAGTGATGGCAAAGAGCCCGAAGGGCGCGTACCCGCGTTGAGCAAGGAGATCGTTGAGGATGATGAGGGTTCCGGCCCCCACCATGCTGACGGTGCCCCCGAGGATCGCGGCGTAGCCGACGGGCAGGAGGAGACGCGACGCCGGAACCCCGGTAAGCGACGAGACCCGCAGGAGCGAGGGGAGGAAGACGGCGGTGGCCCCGACGCTCTGCATGAACGCCGAGAGCCCGCCGGCGACGAGGGAGACGGCGGCGATCAACCGCCGTTCCCCGGTCCCGGCAAACCCGACGATCGCGCGGGCGATGCGGATGGTCACCCCGGTCCGATCGAGCCCGCGCCCGAGGATCATCACCGAGAGCATCGCGATGACCGCGCTGCTCGAAAACCCCGAGAGAGCCCGCGCCGGGGTGACGAGCCCGAACCACGCGAGCGCGAGGGTCACGAGCACGGCGGCGACGTCGACCCTGATGGCGCCGGAGATAAAGAGGACGGCGGTGCCGGCCACCACCAGCAGGGTGAGGAGGATCTCGGTCTCCATCGGGCACCCGGGGTGAGCGGAGCAGAAAAAAGGTGCGGGCGGATTGTCTCGAAACCGGCCGGAGCGTTACTGCCCGTACACGTCGGTGGTGACCCGGTGCGGCTCAAACCGTCCGCGGTGAAAGACACGGGCCTCGACCTCGGCGCCTTTGCGGAAGTCCCGCATCAGGAGGTCGTATGTCCGCCGGACGTAGCGCAGCCCTTCCCGGGCGAAGAGGTCCCGGAGGGCCCGCCTGAACCGGATCGCCTGGTCGAGGAACGCCGCCTCGTAGGCACGGGTCTCCCGGGCAATCCGGGCGCACCCAGCGTCGTCGAGCGGGGTGTTGTAGCAGCCGTGCTCGTTCAAACCGCTGATCTGCCGCCAGTCGACGGCGCCGGTCTCGTCGGCCTCCCGGTGGAGCATGTAGGGGTAGATCCGGCAGATGGAGAACCGCCGGTCGTAGATGCTGCACCTGCCGTCCGAAAGAAAGATGCAGGAGCCGTCCGGCTTCGTCCGAAGGGCGTAGCCCGAGACGTAGAACCTTCCCTGCTGGTCGCAGGCGTCAAAATCGGGTGCCGGGACGACGGCGTCGGGCGCAAACAAGCGGACGCTGTCGGTATCCTCCTCGAGCAAAAAGACGTGACCGTTGAACTCCCGGGTGCAGCACCGGCCGCAACAGTCGCAGGAGAACCCCACCTCCCGGATGATCGCGATGAACTCGTCTTCCGGGAAGCGGAGAAGTCTTTCGCGTTCTGCTTCAAGGGCAGCAATCTGTTCGTCGAACGTGAACGTAGCCGGCAACCTCCGTCATCCTGCCCGGCACGAATGCCGGGACTCTTCACTCAGGTGTTGGACGGGGAGGAGGATATGCCCTTCGGCACCCGCCGCCTCAAGGCTTCTTTCCCACCGTTGCAGCATAGATCGGGAACTGGCGTTCTCCGTCGATCCCGAGGAGCCGGTTCATCGCCGCGTCGTCAAAGGCGGCGATCGCGCAGACGCCGCACCCCACGCCCGATGCCGCAAGGTAGAGGTTCTGGCAGACGTGACCGGCGTCCAGGTGCAGGTAGCGGTAACCGCGCTCGCCGTAGCGCCACGTCATCCGGTCCGGGACGGCGGTCCAGAGGAAGGTGACGGCGTTCGCGAGGATATGCGGCTGGTTCAGGCACCCCGCCGCCACTCGTCGCTTGATTCCGGGATCGCGCGACTCTTCGGCAAGGCGGTGCTCCAGCGCCAGGTAACGGTAGAGCCCGGGGGGAACGTCCTCGACCCGGTTGACCGGCAGGTAGGTCTCGAGCGCGTGCCGTGCGCCCGCGGACGGGACCGTGCGGAGGGTGAACGTCCCGTCGACGGCCTGCCGAACCCCCGGGTGCACCAGAGGAGGAATGCAGTTTCCTCCAGCGTGAGCGGTTCCGCCGCGTAGTTCCTGACGCTCTCCCGCTGCTCGATCGCGTCCCGGAGATCGACGGCAGGAATAGCGATGTCGTCGGGCGCGGGCAGCGGGATGACCGTCTTGGCCTTCGTATACGGGATCTGGAGAGGCGGCGGCGGGCGGCCCGGCATCTGATCCGAGGGAGGCTGGGTCCCGTACTCCGTCCTCCGCATGAACTCCCTTCCTGCCCCGCACAGGGACCGGGGGATCGGGTTCGACATGGCGGCCCGGTGGCGGCAGGAGGTGCATAATGTTTTGCCCGCCGCGCACTCCCCCCTCACGGCAGCCTCCGGAACCCGGACTCGGAAACGTATTAGCAGACCCCGCCCAATTAATACCACCAGTCTCGAGGCGTTCCAGTGATCGTGACCATCATCATATTCGTCGTCGGCGTAGCCCTCCTCGTCAAAGGGGCCGACCTCTTCGTGGGCGGCGGAAGCGGCCTCGCCTTCCGGTACAGCATCTCCCCGGCCCTGATCGGGTCCACGATCATCGCGTTCGGCACATCCCTCCCGGAACTCGTCGTCAGCACGAACGCCGCAGCCACGGGGAACTCGGGGATTACGCTCGGAAACGTCATCGGGAGCAACATCGCAAACATCGCCCTCGTTCTCGCCCTCTGCACCTTCATCCGGCCCGGCATGATCGCCGCGTCCGGGACGTCGCGCTCCGCGCTCACCCGGCACACCGTGCTGATGCTCGTTGCCACGGCAGCGTTCGCCCTGCTCGCCGTGAGAGGCACGCTCGACGCCCTTGCCGGAGCGATCTTCCTCATCCTCTTCGCAGGTATCTTCTTCGTTCTCCTGCGGGAGGGGCGCGAGGAGGGAGACGTCGAGATCGAATCCCACGGGTGGGCCGACGCCCTCTACATCGGTCTCGGGCTCGTCGCCGTCGTCATCGGGGCGCAGCTGGTCGTCGACAGCGCTGTTGCGCTCGCAGAGGTCTTCGGGATCCCGGCATTCGTCATAGGCGTCTCTGTCGTCGCCGTCGGCACGTCGCTCCCGGAACTCGCGACCTCGGTCGTGGCGGCCGCGAGAGACGAGGGCGCCATCTCTATCGGCAACATCCTCGGGAGCAATATCTTCAACCTCCTCCTGGTCCTCGGGATAAGTCTCCTCCTCGCCCCGGCCACCATCGGGTCCGCGTTCGACATCATCGCCGTCGTCCTCTTCTCGATCGCGATCCTCCCCCTGCTGTTTGCCCGCCCCTCCGTCGTCCGGGGCTGGTCGGCCCTTCTGCTCCTCGGCTACGCCGCCTACATCGCCTGGAGCTTCGGGGCGGTGCCGATCGGGTGAGAGTTTCTTTGTGAAAAATGGTTGACCGGACATATCCGCGATCCACTCCCGGATCCGTGCCCGGTTCGCGTAACTGAAAACCACAGGTGGCCGGTTGTGCTGAGTGCCGTAAACCCGTCCACGGCTTTCCACCGGATATCGCGTCTGGGGGAGAGCGACTGGCCGTAGGGCAGGAACTCGAGAAGAACGAAGTTCTTCGAGGGGTTGCAGGGGAGGGCGACGTTCCGAAGCACGACGATTCGTTAGAACCGGAGCATGAGCACCGAAGGTGCGAAGGAACGGAGTTCGACCACCGTCAGGTGGGGAGG
>JASGMC010000045.1 GCA_030156625.1 Methanoculleus sp. | reverse complement strand
CCTCTCAGGCAGGGGGAGGAACTTATGAGGGATCCCTATGGTCACGCCCGGTCTGCGGCACGGGCACTGCCGATTTTCCTGACAAGGTGTCCCGACGATCGAGAGATCAAAAAGGCACTGTTTGGGCTGGCAACCCACAGAAACAATGAAGTTCGGAAGTATCTTTTTAGGGCTCTTACCCCCCTGTGGGAGACCAATCAGACGACGGTCTGGAGGTGCATTGAAGGGGCCATCGAATTATCCAGAGGTAGAGCCGGGCCCGAGAAGCCGCTCTGTGACTGCTCTTCGCGTGAGGTTGAACCCTATTTCCTATGCTCTCTCCTCTTCTGCCTTCCAGGAGACGCACGGATCTCGGCGATTAAACCCCGGGATAAATTAGTATCACTCCTCAGCGACCTCCTGACCTTCACCATAAACAACACTATAAACCCCGACAAGAAGGGGTTCCAGAGCGACAGTATGGTATTTATGGAATGGAATCAAGTGTTCTTCCCTATCATTGCCAATGCCATCCTGCGGTTGCCGGAGGCAGAGGTTTACCCGGCTCTTCTGGTCCCCATCTGCGATACCTGGGAGAAGGCTCCGGGATTGATGGAAAATCTCCTCAGGGGTCTTCTGATCGTCGGTCCCACGCCGGAATGTGAAGGCCGGCTTGTTGATGTCTGGCATAAGATGGGGGATACCATTCTCTCCTCAGAGATCTGTATCTTATCGGGCAGGTCTCTGAAGGAAGAAATAAGGAACATCCTCGGTCTTCTCATATTCTCCGATCCAAGAGGGATCATCACCTGGAAGGTCAAGGAATGGCCGCCTCTCCAGCAGATGACCGATATCATCGACCGCTGGTGCTTGACCGTCGGTTCGCATCCTGAATGTTTCCCTGGCCTCGTCAATCTCCTGAGGAAGATTGGGTTTTCGTATATTCCCAGCCACGGCATCGACTGGCTTTATAGTTGTATCAAGGGGTCATCGAACCCTTCAGCCCTGCTGGAGCAGGTGTGCAGACGGAATACGCTTCCAGATCTGCTTCATGATGCCTGGGCAGAGTACCATTCTGTCATTAAACAGGACCCCGACCTGCAGCAGAAGTTTATCCACATCGTCGATGTCACCGCGACACAGGGGGCACCGATAGCGCTCCAGTTGCAGGGCAAGATTGAGGAAGAGGTCAGGAGAGGCGGTTGGGACTGAGAGAGGCTCAGGAGCAAGACGTTGTCATCATCGACAACCTCGCCACCGGGCGGCGGGTGAACATCGAGCACCTCCTCGACCATCCCCGGGTAACCTTCATTGAGGGGAGTATCACCGACCTTGATCTTTTAATGGAGACCTTCCCGGGCGCGGACGGCATCTTCCACCAGGCGGCCAATCGTCCCGGTCGGTGAAGGACCCCCCTCGCCTCGAACGAGGCAAACGTGACCGGCACGCTCGACGTCCTCGTCGCGGCGAAGGACTGCGGGGTGCCCGCCGTCGTCGCCTCCTCCTCCTCGGTCTAAGGCGACACCTCTTCCGGGACCATGAAACGTTCGAGTTCATGTCCGTCTCCGAACACCTCCACTACCCACCCGAAGGGGAAGAGCACCGGGCATCACCTCATAACCTAAGCACCCGCCAGACCGCTGCCATAGGCTTTCCATTCCTGCTTCATTCAGGGGAGCATTGAGGATTTCCACATACCATTTCAATCAGAGATGCACACAATGACCAGGAACCTTGCTGCCCATCAGGAAGCGCAGTCAGATCCGCCGGATCGGGGTCGTCGGGATCCCGGCAGCAGCGCTCTTTGCGGACGTTCCCGGGTATCGAACACGTCTCTGGCCTCCGGCGGGCCTCGCCCTGTCGGGGTATAAGGTTGCGATGCTCGACCGGGGGAAGCGTAAAGCAAATGCGGTGTACCACTGGTTGCTGTAAGCCGGAGTAGTGCTCGACAGTTTCGCCTGGCTGCGTTGCCCCGATCCCGGAGGACCTTTCAGGGCACCGCCCGCAATCCAGATAGTCAGCCGGGAACTTCACCTGGTCGGGGATAGAAGTTCTCTGTAGGTGGTTGCCAGCGACCCCGTCTGATGCACCGGGCGTGTTTGCGGCATATGTCCCGGGTCCTGGGGGATCCCTCGCTCTTCGAGGAGATTGAAGATCCCGGTTCGGTCGTAGGCGTCATCGCCGCCTCCCCGAAATCGAGACCCTGCACCTTCACCTCACACCCTCCTCCCTGTTCCAGTCCCGGACCAGCCTCGCATAACACCCCTCGCAGACCTTCGTCTGTGCCTCCATGGATCGGTAGACCGCCCTGGCCGCTTTGCATACATCGCACCGGCCAATCTCGCTCTTCACCCGCTCAAACCCCCGGTGGTCGAGAACCCCGGGGAGAGGCTGCACCCTGACCCGCCGGGACGGCGCCGCGGCCGCGGTCGACCGCGGGGCGTTCTTGAGACAGGTGTAGCAGAGATACTCCTCGCTGTCGCGTCTCACCGACGACGTCGGCCGCCTGCCGCAGACGTGGCAGGGTTCGTCCTTTGAGACCGGGAGGGGGATGTAGTCAGCCGGATTGATGCCTGTGACCTGCGGGGGGGTCCCTGGTTCTGTGGTTATCCTCCCCCGGGTGTTACAGCCATATTGACAGCAGTCTTCAGCAGACTTACAGCAGTTGCTGTCACTGAACGAAGCTGGATCTCGGGGTATCTTCTTATTATCCTCCCGATCCCTGGATATCCCCATCAGGGTGACAGCACCTCCGGGAACAGAGCCCGACCCCTCCTCGATCTGCTGATGACAGCAGTCTTCAGCGGACTTACAGCAGTTGCTGTCACTGAACGAAGCTGGATCTCGGGGTATTTTCTTATTATCCTCCCGATCCCTGGATATCCCCATCAGGGTGACAGCAACTCCGGGAACAGAGCCCGACCCCTCCTCGATCTGCTGATGACAGCACCCTTCAGCAGACTTACAGCAGTTGCTGTCACTGAACGAAGCAGGATCTGGATGTATCTTCTGATTATCCTCACGATCCCTGGGTATCCCGGTCAGGGTGACAGCACCTCCGGGAACAGAGCCCGAACCCTCCTCGATCTGCTGATGACAGCAGGTTTCAGCACGTTGACAGCAGGTGCTGTCAATGAGTGGGCGAAGAACCTGCGAGGTTTCCCGATTTTGCTCGTGATCCGGGACGTTCTCATGTTGAGTGACAGCAACGTCGGAAACACAGGTACCCCCGTCGTCACTGCGAGTCGCCTCGTGCGTGCTCTCCGTTCCTTCATTCTGTTGTACATGTGTGTGATCATAGAGATGAATATCCTCATGTTGAGGGGCGTCTTTGGAATGGTCGCCTTTACGGGCGTTTTCTCGTTGACAGCACCTGCTGTCACTCTGCTGAAAACTGCTGTCATTGCTGTCAACATCCGGGTCATCATCCAGCCAGACAAACGTTCCTCCGCTCCAGGCCCGGTAGACTTCGATATCAAACGTGAAGAACTGCTCCCGGCGGCGGACCGTGATACCGGCCCCGTCGTCCTCCGTCACGCTGGCATCGTAGAGGCTGATCGCCGGGCACTTCTCCAGGAGGCCGGAGTAGGGCGTTCCCCGGCTCACGTAGCCCTGGAGGATCCGCCGGGTCTTCTGGTAGGAGAGGCCGAGAGCGCTCTGGAGACTCCGGACGGTGAAGACCTCAATCCCCATCTTCGCCACCGTCGCAAGCGCTGCTGCCTCGTTCTTCGTCAGTTTCGTCTCCTGCCCGCCGGTCGCCCCGGAGAGGGCAGCGTAGAGGTCCGCTGCCGCCCAAAAATCCTCCTCCCGGGCGACCACCGCCCCGTCGTCGTCGCGGTCCCGCTGGAGGTAAAATAGCCGGGCATGGCACTTGATCAGGTCAAAGAGCATGCCGGGGTTCCGGCGGTTCTGGGTTGTGGAGAACCCTATCCGCCGGGCGAACGGGATCCGGACCGGGAGGATCTCTTCCCCCACCGCCTCCCAGATTGCCTGACAAACCAGGGTATCATCCGCCGCCGGATCCCGGCCGGCCGCCTCCCGCTCCTTCATGTGCTCAAGCACCCGCCGGTCCTGCTCGGCCGAGTCATCGATCCAGACCGTGAGCATCCGGTTCATCACCTGGTCGTCGCCGGGGTCATCGACCTTCGCAAGCCACCAGACACACCGCTCCGGGATGGTGCAGACCCGGAGTTTGCGCTCGGTCGTGAGCGTCCGGTGCTCGATCGGTTCCCGAAAGTTTGTGGTCGCTGATTTCAGGACCTCCTGGAGGTCGTCAGAGAGTGAGACGTCGTCGAAGAGGAAGACGGTGCCGGGCTTGAGGTCGTCGTCGTAGTAGAGCGCCCGGTCAGAGACCGTGCCCTTCAGGCGCGAGTCCTCCGGGATGAGGTTCTGCATCGTCGTGCAGGCATGGGTCTTCCCTTTCCCGGAGTTGCCGGAGATGGCGACATGGAGGCCGTTTGTGTTCTCGACCGACCGGGAGGCGACCGACATCGCGAGAGACTCCGCAACGGTCCGGTCGCCGACGTGGGTTTTGTTGAAGGCATCAAGGATGAACCCGAGCGGGTCGCCGTCACGGAGGATGGCAAGGGCACGCTCGCGGTACTCATCCCCGGCGGGAGGAGGGGCGGGGTTCTCCTCCTCTTTTGTCCCTGCCCTCGCCTCCTGCTTTTTCTTCTGCTTCGGTTCGTAGATCGCCCTGAGTTCCGGCCACCGCTGTGCTCCTCCGCCGCAACTTTGGTGGTGGCAGCCGGCAAAGATCGCGCCGTTCGCGAACTGGATCGCAAACGCCCCGTCTTTGTGTGCGCTCGAGAACGGACACCCTGCAAGGACAAAGAGAGTCCCGCCCTGCCAGGGTCTGGTGCTCCGGACGGCGATCCCGTGCTCCGCGAGCCAGGAGGCAAGGTCGATGCCGGCGGTCTTTCGCCGCGGCAGCGGCTCCTCCCGGGGGATGAGACCCGCAAGGTGCTCGAGCCTCTCCCTGGAGAGAACCTCCATCTCTGCCGGCACCGAGATGATCCTTGATCGCCGGTGGGGGCGCTCCTGCGTGGAGTCGCCCTTCCGGGAGAGCGTCCCGTAGAGTTTCCAGATCCGGGCGGCGTTGTGGTTCGCGGCATCGACGGTGATCACATCGTTTGAGAAGAGGGCGTCGAGGGTTGCAAGAGCCCCCCGGACGAGCGCGGTCGCCGCATCGTCGTTCGGGAGATCGATCCGGTACAGCAGGTGCGCACCGTTCCCGGAGTCTGCCCGCAGGGGTTCGGGGAACCCCTGCCCGGCGAGGAAGGCCGCGACCCTCTCAGCGGCGGCAAGGGCGGCCGCGTGCTCTTCTTCGGTCGACGAGACCCCGCTCGGCCTTACCGGGTCGATATCGACCGGGAACCAGCGCCGCCGGACGATATCGGCATCGGCCGTGGTCGCGTCTTTGCGGGAGAGCCGCATCTTGATCCGGTTCGCCCGGCGGGCAAGCAGGTCGGGGTTCACGGGGTTCAGGGTCAGATAGATCCCGGCGACCGCCGGATCGGCGTCCAGCGCCTCGACCGCCCGGGCGAGGACCTCATAATCGTCGAAGTAGCCCGAGTGCGTGGCACCGTCGGCAAGCGCCCGGACCTCGACCACGCCGCCGGCGATGATTTCCACCGCCCGGTGGATCTCTGGGGTCACAGCCCCGCCCCCGATGAAATGGGAAATAGCGGGGCGCTGGCTGCCTCCCCGCTGACCACCCGCCGGAACGTTATCAGCGGGACGAGCCAGCAGCCCTCCCGGGTCTGGATCACCACCGCCCTGCCGGCGGGGTGGAGAGCAGCGTGGCCTTCGATCGTGACCTCGCCAGTTACAGCGCCTTGATTGTCCCGCCGTGACCTTGAGCGGAGGACCGGCGCCGGCTGGCCTGAGAAGATCAGGCTCCGCGCGTCCTCGGGCAGGATCCAGCAGGTCTCTGCCTCCACGTTGATGACGGCCCCGCCCTTCGCGGTGGACGCAAGGCTGCCCGGAGCTGGCATCAGACCCGCCTCCGTTCGACGTCGATGGTATACTGGTGGTTCCGCGTCCGGCGGATGCGGATCTCCCGGACCGCCCAGCCATGCCGCCGGATCTCGGCAGCAACCGCCTGCGGCACGAGGTAGAGCGGAACAGACGATCCGCTTATATCTTCGGGCGGTGACGTATCTGAGGCGGCCTGGTGGAGAGTGTGGGTGTACTCTGGGTCCGGGCTGCCGCCCCCTTCATCAGGGGTTCTTCTCCTGTGATTCATCGTTTCGATAACTCCTCTGCACCGGGGCTCTGCCCGGCGCATACATCATTATTCGGGCATATTTGGTAAAAAGGCTAATTCACAGGCCCTGAATTTGTCAACAAGCCCTTTATAAACGTATCTGTACCAGAAAATAAAATTCCAGAGTATCGAACCCAAAAGAGAGATCCCGGCAAGAATAGAGGTTGAAGGTCCGTTCACCTCTCCGGGGCAGAGGCCGCAAAGAGATCCCCGGGGTCGTAGCGGAGGACGACGACCTGCTGGCCCCCGGCGCCGCGGAGGAGGTCGACGATCCCGGCCGCGGCGAGTCGCCGCAGCCTGTTATAGTAGGTAGTCTTCCCGACGGCGATGTAGTCCCGCATCTCTTCAAAGACCGCCCCCGAGAGCATCTCATCCCCGGATAGCGACCGCTCGGCAAGGCCGTAGAGGAGTGCACGCTCGCCCGGCGCGAGCGCTGCAACCCTGACCTCGAGTGCCGGCGACCTTATCCCGGGGGCCACGGAGATGAGATCCTCCTTTGTGACCCGGCGGCGGCCATCCACCTCCGCCCGGAGGACGGCCGCCTTGATGAGAGCGATCCCGAGCCTGATGTCCCCGGCATCGCCGGCCATTCCAGCGGCAAGGTCGATGACCGCCGGGGGCATCACGCCGGGGTAGAGCCCCTGTCTGACGCGGTCGGTGAGGATCTCGCGGATCTCGGTCTTCGCGTAGGGCGGAAAGAAGATCTCGGTGGGGTGGAAGACCGAGCGCACCGCTCCGTCGGCCTCGGCGTAGAGTTGCATCTCGAGATCGCTTGTGACCACAATGACGCCGGGCGCCCTGAGATCTTCCCAGCCTTCGTAGAGCCTGAGGACCTGGTAGAGGAGGTTGTTATAGGTGCCTGCCGCGACGAGGTGTTCTGCGTCGTCGAAGCAGACCAGGAGTGTCGCGTCTGTTTCACGGAGGGCTGCTGCGATCGCCTCCCTGATGTCATCGAGGCGGCGCGAGGGGGTCTTGTATCCAAAGAGCTGGCCTGCGATGCGCTGGTAGACGGCAAGCGTGGTATGGTCGTGCCGGCAGTTGATGTAGATGGGAACGACCCTGCGGGTGGCCTCTTTGAGTTCGGCAAAGATCCTGTGGACGGTCGAGGTCTTCCCGGTGCCCGGGGGACCGCGGAGGATGGCGTTTTCCGGGCTTGCGCCCCGGAGGGCGGGGCTGATGAGGAAGGCGAGTTCCTTCACCTGGGCTTCGCGGTGGCAGAGTTGCTCGGGGACAAACGAGGCCTCAAAGACCTCGATGTCCCGAAAGAGCGTCTGGTCGTGGTTGAGAAGCGGAATACGTTTCATGGATCAGAGTCTTGAAGGAGTTTCTTATTAATGGAAGGCCGCGCGGGGTGAAAGTGAACAGGTGAACGTCATGCAAATCCTCCCCGGGGCGTCGTCTGATCCAGGTTTCCCTGCAGGATCGGGGGTTTCCGGCCGGGGATCGATCGGGTGTTCTTCATCCTCCTCCCTGCGTCTGAACCGCCCGGGATCACCGGGAGCGCATTATCCGGCGGCGGGGGGATGTTTCTTCATCGACCGCGGGGCGCGGGCTCTGCCCCTTCCCGGCGATGAAATGGGGCGGGATTCGCTCGATATTGTCGTTGCCGGCGCCGCCCTGGATATGGCGGGAGAGGGGTACGCGCGGATGGAGGTGCGGCAGGTGCGGCAGGGGGGGTGGGGGTGGTGAACGGCATCCTGGGGGAGAGAGAGTTCCCGGTGACACGTCAAGACAGGGGCGGGGGACGTGCCGTCCCCCTCCCCGTCAGCCCCACCCCAGGGAGGGTGAGTCTCTATCGATACAGTGCCCACCGGGGATTCCACCATCCGGTTTCCCGGGGAGAAAACCCTACAGATGTATCAGGTGGGAACCCACGACGGCATCACCACCGGGCGCTGGCCTGGAGGAGATCTAGCATCTCCCTGCCTGGTGATGTTCATCGAGGGGAGCATCACCAACCTTAATGGAGACCGTCCGTGGCACGGGATGATGGGATCTTCCACCCCTGCCGCGTGAGTCCCGCTCGAAGCCGCGCGGGATTCCAGGTTCATGCATCATCTCGCGGCCGGGGCGCGTGTTTGCCGGTGCAGGGGTGCACGACCTGATGACGTCATCGGGCGCGCGGCCGGGGGGTGCTCTGCGTGGATCATTTCACCTGCCGCGGCACCACCGGCAACAGAAACAGACATAACTAATACCCGCCCCACCAACAATCTCTGAAGGGAATTATGCGGATGCACGAGATCCTCCAGCAAGACCCGGAGACCTGGCGCCTCTTCACCTGTGCAGAGGAGGACGGGACAAGAGTAGTTAAAAGCAGGTTGGAGTTGTAGATTAAATATTCCTTCCCAATGACACAGACTGAGGTTGACGTGGTCAGTATGATAAAGGTTTTAGCAACAGGTGTAAAATTAGAAGATAATTTTGGGGGCCCCTCAATACTACATGGTCTCCAGGAGGTTTTAACCGAACTTTATGGTGATGATTATGAACTGACATATTACCAGACAACACCATTAAACGAATACGCATCGCGCGATTTTAACTTTAAAACATGCACAGTGCCTTTTAACCTTGAAAATTTTGGGTTAAGTCTCTTGAGAAATGAGGAAATGCAGGAATACATCCGAGATGTAAAATCGTCAGATATTGTTGTAGATTTGCTTGGAATTTGCTTTTCAGATAATTTCGGCTCACAAAAGTCTGGTTACTTAAGGATGCTCATTAATACTGTCTACACGTTCAGGATGTTAGCCGTTGCAAAATTTTTTCGCAAGAGAACGGTAAAAAACACCTGTAGTTTTGGACCAATGAAAAATAAATCGAACCAAAAATCTGCAGCATTTGCCTGCAAACACTTATTTGATGTGGTGTCTGCGAGAGAAGTTAAAAGTCGTGATGCTCTCATTTATGATGCGAAAGTGAAAAAAGAGATTCTTTTATCGCCAGATATTGCAAATATGATGACTTTTTCAAATAACAATGTTTTTGATGAGAAACCAATAGGGATTTCTACCAGTCACCAGATAATACGGCAATGGAACGGAGAGGCTGGATATATCGCATGCATGGTAAATTTATGCCGACATATTTCTCAGACATATGGGATATCGATCATTTTGATCCCCAACGAAGTTCAACCGTTACCAGATATGAACGACATTACTGTATCGAGGGAGATCCAGGAAAAGTTAAAAGAAGAAGACATTAACGTAGATATCGTCGATTCGAGCCATATGTCCAGCAAAGAATTGAAAAATGTCATCGCATCATGCGAGGTAATTGTCGCGAGCAGATATCACTCATGTGTTGCTGCTTTGTCCTCGGGGGTTCCGACACTTGTTGTTGGATGGCACTACAAATATGAAGAACTCCTCCGTTGGTATGGTCAGGATGAATGGGGGATACCAACTGCTGAGTGTACTCCTGGAAAACTGATCTCGACTTTTGATTCGTTCTGGGAGAAGAGAGCTGAATCTAAAAAAATAATTACTGAAAAATATCCTGAGGTTCGAAAAGCGGTTATTAAAACTGGAAAAATTCTGTTTTCAAAGTAAGAGGTGGATAATGCAAATAGATAACATCTCTCACATTGCAACCAATGCTCTCTGTACTGCCTGCGGAGCATGTGCCGGGGTGTGTCCTAAAAATGCAATTGAAATAATTACAAATACTGCTGGATATCTTGTTGCACATATCAACAATGACCTTTGTATCAATTGCAGGAAATGTGCCAAAATTTGTCCTAGCAACCCTGAGAATAAACCATCGATTGAGACAGATGATATTTTTCACGGTGTATGCCTTGCAGGATATGTAGGCTATGCAAGTGACAGTACAATAAGGCAGAAATCACAGAGCGGTGGAATTGTAACAGCGTTGTTGTGTTACCTTTTAGAGAAAGGCGAGATCGAAGGAGCGATAGTAAACAACCTGAACCCACAAACAAGGAGACCACAAGCAGTATTGGCTTCATCGAAGTCTGAAATAATCGATGCATGTGGATCGTATTATGCCCAGTCATCAGTTGCTAAAACAATACTTGAAAATTCCGACAAAACTACTGCCGCTGTTGTTCTGGGATGCCAGGCTGAAAGCCTTCAATTAATCCGCGAGAAATACCCTAATATCACCTTGCCAAAATACACAATTGGGTTGATTTGTGCAGGTCAGCATAGTGGGAATATGATAGATGATCTGATCGAACAGAGTGGGTGTAATGACGAACAACTATCGGCATTCCGTTTTAGAGATAAAAGTTATGGATGGCCCGGCGATGTTCATGTTACAACTTCAACGGAAGATTGTTGGCTTCCAAAGGAAAGCCGACACAGGTTAAAACAGGTCTACGAACTGCATCGCTGTATAGCCTGTTACGACCAGATGAACATCTTCAGCGATATTGTCTGCGGGGACCCCTGGGGAATTTCTCACAAACAACAACCTGAGGGGCATACCGTTGTTATTGCCAGAACTGAGACAGGGAAGAATCTTCTAGAGAATGCTGCTCGAGATGGGGCAATTGTACTAGAAGAATTGTCAATCGAAGATATTTTTCGTGGCCAGACCGTTGATGGAAGGCATAAAACCAAATTCTATACTTGCCGTGAAATTTTCTATGAAAATGAATGGTTATTCCCGTATCCAGACAATTCCTTTGAAAATATTCCGTTTATACCCGCAAATAGGATGGTGCGACAGAATTTATGGAAGCGATTAACATACTCACGTGATTTATATTTAACAACGGATGGTGAAGAGTATCTCAGAAAAGTTGCGTTAAAAAAGAAGAAGTTGCAAGGGAACTTCATTCAGAAAGTGGTACGGAAAGCAATGTCATATGGAGCAGTCATTCTCAGGAAGTTGTCTATCATAAGGTAATATTCCTGATTGTGAATACCTACAGACGTGATTTGTCATTATTTTTGAGTTTGCTCTTGAATTGACCGGGTGAAGTTAGATATTGCTCTCAAGTTTAATCTTATCATAACAAAATACATTATCACGGCTATCGTTGAATAGACAAGAAGCGTGATGAAAACATCGACTACAAGCAATTTGCAGATATAAAACCCGACAATTACCCCCAAAGTCCGAATGATGTCGAAAACAAGTTTCCAGTTGTTATATCCATAGAGATGCAAAAAGGATGTGGGAGAGCAAACAAAGTTCACAATTGCCATCACCGCCAGCGGCCAGCAGTACCACCCCGCCTCGGCCCACGCCGCGCCAAAGATGAACGGAACTATAAACGGAGCACACAGCGCCGGGATACCGATCAACGGAACCCCAATGATAGTTAAGTGTTTGAGCGTTCTCACGTACAGAGACCGCAGCTCCCGCGACCTCTCCCGAACCATCTTTGATGCCTCCCCGAGGTATGCCTGCCCCATCGACCCTGAAATAAGACTGCCCGGGAGCACCACCAGCATATGGGCAAGCGCGTAGTACCCCACAACCTCTGAGTTGTAGAGTGCAAGCAGCATTAGGGGCGGGAGTTGCAGTGACATGGTGTTCACAATAGAAGCAGGAAAATTAAACAGCGGAAAACTCTTGTACGTTCTTGCAACGCTTAGCATGCGGCTCAGCGATATGGCCTTGAAACGTTTCCTCTCCTTCTTCCACATTGCACGGGCAAGGGTGGTAACCCCGGCGACCTGAGAGACAATTTGCCCGATGATCAACCCTATCGGTCCAAAAGAGAAGATGCCAAGGAGGATCTTGCATACCGAACCTCCGACACCCTGGTTGATCTTAGTGTAGGTGATCCTCCCATAATCCCTCTGCCGGACGGCCCAGTAGTTCAGCATGGTATACAGGCCCATCCCGAAGAAACCGATGAGGAGGAACCAGATATAGTGCTCAAGAGCGCCCAGATCAAAGGTATTCATCAGCAGGTCCCTGCCAAACAGGAGAATGAGCGCAAAGACCGTTGTTGTGATACAGAGGAGAATGAGACTCAACCCAAAGAGGTTGATCGCGTCTTCATTCTCTCTGGGGAGTGCATAGGCAAATTCATAGCGGAGGGTGGCGCCGATCCCGACGATTGCCAGGATGGACGAGTAGACCGCAAGGACACCCATATCCGACGGCGTATAGAGCCGGGTGATGATCGGGGCCGTGACGATCCCGATCAACTGAGCAACCGCGGTGCCGCTCCCGAGGACGAGTACCCCCCTGTAGAGCGGATTATTCACTATGTAATTGAATAGTCGAGCGGTATGCGCGTTTTTATTCACGATTGCGGTCAGGTACAAGAAAAGCCTGGCCAACGTCCCTTGCAGCTGGTTGCTTATTGTCATTCAATCAAAAATTATTGGCACCCTGATGGTGCCGGAAATCTTCTCTCCTGCCAGGTTGCTCCAGGGTATGCATGGATCCAGGTTCCATATTATTCTGCTGTTGAGTTAGGCTACGGCTGAAGATATATCCACCGAATTGAACCAGAAATCCAGACCGAGAGCCCCGTATCACCTTCCATCCCTTTGCGCGGTATCCCCCGGGGAATGGTAACCATTCTACCAGAAAGGGTAAGCCACTTCCCAGATCTCTCCCTTCGCACTGACCCGGGGCACGAAGTCTCATTGTTCTGCCTGGGGCTGGCGGAGAGAACGGGTCTCCGCCTGCCAGAGGCCGCCGGTCGGATTGGTTTTCGTCTTCTGCGGCCCGGTGCCGACCAGAGTCCGGTCCTGACCCAGGTGGAGAAAGAGGCTCCCTCCCGTCGCATGCCCGGCAAATCCCGCTCCCAGCTGTGTGCCGGTTGTAGCAAGCGAACTAGCGACCCGGGTGACCGAGAGCCGCCCAAAATGTTTGGTGCGCGAGTTCCAGTAATTCAGCGCAAGAAACACCCCACTAATGAAGACAACCGGCGGAACCAGCATAAGGTAGGGCTCAAGCCCGGGCGCCCCGAGCAGGGAGAGGAGGGCATCGCCCCCGAAGTACAGGGCCGGCACCGTCAGGCACGCTCGACCATCGCCACACAGAGGAGGCAGAGGCCCAGCAGGTCGGTCTTCGGGAGCATGATCGCGGAGCTCGTAGCGCATGCAGGCGACAACCCCGATGATGCTCGTGATCGAGGTGAAGATCGCGAGAAACCCGAAGGCTTCCGGGCCGTAGAGACGGGTGATGACCGGGGCTGCCAGGATGGTGATGAGCCTCGGGCGACGGTGGTGCCGGTGACAAGTTTGAGGACGTCTGCGGCGAAGGAGGATGAACGGGAGGGCTCTGGCATCGTAATACTCTACGTTTTGGCGGGTGGGTGATAACTAGGTATCTATTCCTGTGCGGGAGGGTGCATGGGGATCCAGGGAAAAGGAAGGGGCGGGACCTGCATCCCCGGGGCCAACCGCCAGTGCGCTGCCCCAAACCCGGCGGGGAGGAACACGGGACCGCCCCCCCTTTTTCGCGGATACCCCGCGTTTCCACCGCTAAAGTGGAAGCCCCGCGGCATACGGTGCCAGCCTCGCCGGGGATGATTCATCAAGCCCCTATCGGCTATGGCAACCCCCATCAAAGAGATCTGATGGAGAGGTCATTCTCCCTCTCCCGGGCCGTCTTCCGTCCCCACGCCATGACTATCCACCGCGGCATTGCGACCCCGATCAGCAAGACACTCGGGGACTCCCGGCGTTTGAGCACACCGGCAAGCTCCTCCGGGATTCGACGTCGACCACGGATCGTACCCGGCACCTCCAGACCCTGTATCAGAACCCCCCACAAAGCAGAAGACTCCCTGTGCAGGTCCTGGAGAACCTGCCGCTCAGCCCTGAGATTTTTCCGGGTCTCCAACGCAATCGATTGCATGCCTATCAACCCGTTGCCGGGAGAGTCTGTGCAGGAGATCTCGCTTCTGGGTCGTGATATGACCGGGCCTTCTCCAGTTTATCCTCTGTCTTTCTTGCAAAGACCGTCTCTTTCGATCAACGGTCTCCTGTAAACTGATCCTGCCCGGGTGCTCATGGAACCGGGGGTTCTTGATCCACGCCACCGCCGTTCTCCAGATGAGGTTATCAGGACCCCCCTCCCTCGTGTATGGTCGGTGCAGTCGTGAACAAAAAACTCCGGGAACGTAATCCTGCCCGTCGTCGCGACCAATCTTGAAACCCGGGTGATCGCCGTTTGAGCGTCTTGTATCCAGGATTGCACCCCCTGAACCCCGGGGTTTCGTCCTCTCTTCTTCGCCTGCAAAGCCGGGATCGCTCCAGAGGGAGGAGACCTCCATTCAGGATCATGGGCAGGGGAGCCCCCCTGCCTCTGGAGGGGGATCTACCCTTTGGCGTCACCCCCATAGTCTCTCACGACGCAGGCAGGGAGATTTGTATCGATGCATCACGTCTGAGTCTCGCCACGGAAGGCAAGGAGAGTTCTCTTTTCCTGTGGGTTTATGGTTACGCCACGTGATTGGCGGAAAACACCAGTGCGGTGACAATTCGCCTGCACGGGCTTTCGTCAACGAGCCTGGGTGCGTCCCACCGCCGGGGGGAGGTTGAATCGCAACGCCTGGAGAGAGCATGATCACCCCCCCGGTATCATGCTTTGCGTCCGGCAGGATAGTTTGCCCGCACATGACCCCCTCATCCCTCAGCGTGACGCTAGAGGTTAAGGTTAGCCGGGATGAAGAAGAGCAGACAAACTTTAAAGTACTGCTATGAGATGATGGGGGATGGGGTGGATGGTTCTAATTATGCAGAGGGAGGGATCCGCATGGTCACCTAAACTTGCCATCAAACGAGGGAGGGCAGCCTGGGACATAATTCGAGAATGGGGCGGTTGTTTATAAATGCCAAGGGAAAATAACTCCCATTTGGGGTTTTATTGCTGTACTCGTGGGGTTGTGTCCAAACCTGACGGCATTGGATTGATGGCCTCCTCAGGCGACCCGCTATAAATAACTAAATATATAACATTAGGGAAATAAGTTCTAACTGATTGAAGAGCCTGTTACAGAGAATAAACTCTTCCTGACATAATCTCCCGAAGAAACCCGGTGCGGTGACAGCATGAAAGACAAGATCGACGGTGTCAGAATCAAGAACCTCAAGATCATCCCCGACGAACGCGGCTGGCTGATGGAGATCCTCCGCTGCGACGACGAGATCTTTGAGCGGTTCGGCCAGGTCTACTGCACGACAGCCTATCCCGGCGTCGTCAAAGCCTGGCACTACCACAAGAAACAGACCGACAACTTCACCTGTGTTCACGGGATGATGAAAGTTGCACTCTACGATGCCCGTGAAGACTCCCCCACCCGTAAGGTCCTTATGGAGTTCTTCGTCGGCGAGAAGAACCCCATCCTGATCAGCGTCCCTCCCGGTGTCTATCACGGGTTCAAGGCCATCGGCACCGAGACGGCGTTCTTCGTGAGCATCCCGACACTGCCCTACAACTACCAGGAGCCAGACGAGTTCCGGTTGCCCCCGGACATCCACGAGATCCCATATGACTGGGGGCTTGCCCCGGGGCTGAAACACGGATGAGGGGGGCGATGGGAAATGGCGATGCTCGTCACCGGCGGCGCGGGTTTCATCGGCAGCAACTTCATTCGCCACATGCTCACGGAGCACCCCGATATCAGAATCGTCAACCTTGACGCCCTGACCTACGCTGGAAACCTGGAGAATCTCCGTGATGTTGCCGATAACCCGAACTACACCTTTGTCAGGGGGGACATCTGCGAACCGAAGACGGTGGCTGCCATCTTCCGCGACCACCCGATCGATACCGTCGTCCACTTCGCCGCAGAGAGCCATGTTGACCGCTCGATCTCGGACGGCTCTGCATTTGTCCGGACAAACGTTCTCGGGACATTCACCCTGCTCGACTGCGCGCGCAAACACGGCGTCCGGCGGTTCATCCATATCTCGACCGACGAGGTCTATGGGAGCACTCGCAAGGGCTCGTTTGTCGAGACCGACAACCTGAACCCCTCAAGCCCCTACTCCTCGAGCAAGGCCTCATCCGACCTCCTCGCCCGGTCGTTCTTCATCACCCACGGTCTTCCCGTGATCGTCACCCGCTGCACCAACAACTACGGACCCTACCAGTTCCCGGAGAAGTTGATCCCGCTCTTTACGACAAACCTCCTCCAGGGTAAGAAGGTCCCGGTCTACGGCACCGGAAGAAACATCCGCGACTGGCTCTACGTCATCGACCACTGCCGTGCCATCGACTTCCTCCTCCAGCACGGGGAGCCCGGGGAGATCTACAACATCGGCGGCGGTGCCGAGAAGACGAACCTCGAGATCACTCAAAAGATCCTCGACCTCCTCGGGAAAGACGAGTCGATGATCGAGTATGTCCCTGACCGGAAAGGCCACGACTACCGCTACTCTCTTGACTTCGGGAAACTCCGTAAACTCGGTTGGAAACCGGTGTGTCGGTTCGACGATGCCCTCGAGGCGACGGTTGAGTGGTATGTGGAGAACGACTGGTGGTGGCGGCCGCTGAAGGAGCGATCATCATGAACATCCTGATCATCGGTGCTCGGGGGATGCTGGGGCACGACCTCGCAGCGGTTTTCCCAGGCGCCCGGCTCTGCGGCCATAAGGACCTCGACATCACCGACGAGGCCGCGGTAAAGGCGTATATCCTTGATGCGAAGCCTGACCTCGTCATCAACGCCGCCGCATACACCGACGTTGACGGCTGCGAGGACGACCACGGGAGGGCTTTTGCCGTCAACGGCGACGCCCCTGGCTACATCGCCGCCGCATGTCATGAGGTGGGCGCCAGGCTGATC
>JASGMC010000044.1 GCA_030156625.1 Methanoculleus sp. | reverse complement strand
CCTCTCCCGTTCGTCCACTTCGATGAAGAACGACAGCGACAGTTCATCGTTCCTGAACTCCACGTCGATGTGCTCCCGGTTCGGGTCCTCCTCCTCAAAGCCCGCCCGGATCGAAGCGATCTTCCAGCCGCCCTCAAGCAGGATCCCGGCCCGCTGGTCGGCGAGGACGATCTCGATCACCTCTGTTGCGTTGACATCGAACCTTCTCACCGGGATCTCGGAAGTGTTGATCGGGATCGAGGTGTTTCCCTGCTCGTAGTGGAGGACCGGTGCGGGGGTGGCGTTTTCCGGTGTGCTGGTGCATCCGGCCCCGAATGCCAGGAGCAGCAGCGCAAAAAGGAGAAAGGAAATTTGTCTCATCGTTCATCAGTTGTAGGTATGGAGGCACACCCGCGAAGGATCCTGAATGATCTGCACCCAGCAGTATTGCATGATCTCGTAGGGAACTTCGGTCGAATACCACGGTTCCAGGTCGATGCTCATGGGTGCCCCATAACTCTTGTATACCATGTCGTAGAAGAGCGTATCGCCCGGCACGTCGGTGTTGTCGTCGATATTCCAGCCTTCAAGAACGCAGCCGACACGGTACCCGGCCCCCGGCTGCATGCATTGCGTCGACAGCGAACTGTACTGGCCCGTTGTATGGTCGTAGATGGTGATAGACCAGAGATTGAGACTGCTGCTCCAGTAAATGCGCCCTCGCATCGTATGCCCGGTGGCGGTGCCGAACAGGGGCCCATAATAACTATCCTGGTAGTTGGGACTGTATGCCGCCCAGGCCTGCCCTTCCCATTGATGGGTGGATCCGTTGTAGGCCAGCACCGGCTGCAACAGGTACGTCGTTGAATTGACAGTCCCCTCGATGCCGTTGAAGAGATAGATCCTCTCATTAATCGCAAGACCCGAAGGCGGGCTGGACGGGACCGTCCAGTATGCCGTGTACTCGGTGATGTTGGAATTTGGTCTATCCTCTGCCGATTCTACCCAGCTATTACCGGTCCACATCTTCGGCTCCGCCACATTCTGACCGGAGGACGAGGTCTCATCAATGACGGTCAGGATCAGTTTCCCGGCAGCATCAAGGACAAAGGTCTGATCTCCACGGTGGTACACCCTTGAGTCGTTCGGGAGTTGATGCAGTCGGGTACAGGATTTTTCGACACCGGCAGGTGTGGGCAGTTTTCCGGATTTTTCGGTACTGATCGAGAGCAACTGCTTCCCGTTTTTGTCGAACACCCGGGTGATCCCATCGGCTGCGTGGACGACGATCGAACCGAACGGGATCCCCCCTTCTGTCCTACCGTCCGTGATTCGTCGCTCTGATTGGGGGCTTAACGCCTCGAAGATGGCTATCGTCTCGATCGACGGATCGACATTCAATTGAGGAGGCGAGTACCGGTCGAGATCGATTCCGGCGCCTTCGTTCTCGGTTGCGCCTGCAATCGGCATAACACCCGCGCTCACCAGCATTACCGCCAGGAGCAGGGGGAATGCCCGCATTCCGATTTTTTTGTTCATCTTGTTTTCCTCCGTTTTTTTACCCGGAGGCAGGCGAAGCATACCTTCAAGTACACAGAGTGCGTACATACCTTGGCCTCCGGGCATGCGGGGTTCTTCATCCGGGGCGTCAACCGGGGATGGGGGGACCCCGTGCATCTCGGGATACCGGTACAGGTATCCACGCTGGAGAGCTCAACGTTTCTCTATATACCTTTTCTGTGACACGCATCTACACGTCTGGTCTGCCGGATCGCTTCCTCATCCAGAACAGGCTCCCATGGGCGTAAAAATGGTACCGCGCCGAACGGCGAAAAATGCAGTCTGAGGAGCAGGCGTCTCTGCCCCTTTTTCACAATTTCAGGCAGCAGCCACCCAACCCATGCGATGGTCTCCGGGTTGGTGGTGCCGTGCCCGATCACACCCCTGACGCTCACGTACAGGATGCGAGCGGCCTAGCGTTCCGGAGCGAGTAACTCCGGAGCATAAGATCCTCCAGTGCAGCGGTGTGATCGGGGAGAACGGCCGGCCCGAAAACCCCGTAGTAAACGATGAAATAATCGCCGTGCTCCGGAGACAGCGGCTTTTCAACAACGGCGAAGTAGCCGGACGATGCCTTGCTCTCGTATTTCGTTACGGCAATGGCGCTAACGATCGGTTCGTCCGGCGACACACCGGATTCCCCGGAAAGGATCAAATCAGCGGAAGCGACGTTCCCGGACGACCGAAGGCGGCTGCAGAGGTCCTCTTCCGCCTGCAGGAGTTCCGTGTCGTCGTCGAAGTACCAGTTGACGACCAGGTACCGGTCACCCGACACGGTGTCGAGATATGCGGCATGGCTGCAGTACGGGGAGAGATCCGGAAACGGGGACGGGCACCCTTCTTCAATGTCCCCGATCAGAACGATATCTCTATCGATCGTTCTGTTCACGACGACCGACCCGTTCTCTGCATATCCATACCGGGGCTGGGGGATATACCATTTTTGCAGGGCCTCGGGGGGAGGATACCCGGGACCGATCATGAGATGATCAAGGAGCAGGAGGGCACCGAAAGCACCGGCGGCGATCAGGAGGAAAACGAGTGCGATCCTGCCGGTTCTATCGTTTTCCAGGAATCTCATCAGGTTCCTCCACAATAAAGAGGGAGGTCAGGGCCTCACCCAGGTTGCCATGGCACCCAACCAATCTCCATAGACTACGTTATGGATCTGAGTATCCCATGTATCATGTATGGACACCCAGTCCTCTGTGTAGTCGTGGTAGCCAACACAGGCAACACTGTGATCACCATAAGGTTCATCTCCTCCTATAGGTGTGCCGCCGCTCCACAGGCTGAGAACAAAAGGTCTCTGTGCATCCACCTCGCTTTTAACCTCATCAAATGTCATCCAGGCATCGTCGCTTGAATCCATTGAAGAGTATCCATGATTCGCGCACACTTCATCGATACCGTCATCAATATCCCAGGGCCACGTCGAGCCTTCAGGGGTAGTTCCCATTGCTGTGGCAAGTTCCTGAATCAACGGATCTTCTCCCGGGAAATTTGGATATCCGTGACTATCCCAATAACTCAGCACCATCGCGGAAGCCGTAGGGGAGCACCCCAATTGCCATAGGTATGTCGGAACACCGTTGATGTATCCGGATGTTCCAGTAACTGATTCTGCAGAGATTGTTGGATCAGGGGATGTCATCTGGTCATCTAGAGCCTCCCAAAGTACACCTATCTCTTTCTGTTTCTCTTGCTGCTGCTGAAGGAACTCATCCCCGGTTACCGGGAGTCTTGTAGAGGGTTCATCGACGACCGAAGGCGCTGTGAGATCGATGATGACGGAATCCTGTTTTATCCCTCTCGAATCGGCTAGCGGGAACTTCGCGTAATAGAATGTTGCACCTAAATACAGCAACTCTGCATCGCCTGTGTTCAATCCACGCTTTTCAGCGAACTTACCTGCGATCTCACTCGAATGTGTCATGAGTTCGGAACATTTGTCGGGAGTGAACCCTTTAGAGAACTCAAGGATGGGATAATTATTCCGGGTTGCTGAAACGAGAATGTATCCACGGTATTCTCCGTTAACGACAACGTCGAAGGAATACGCTGCCGGAATTCCCTCAAGATTGTAGTATGTCGTAGAGTACTCAACATTCCCGTTTCGCCAATCGGCAAAATCCGGGATATTCCCTGCTATTTCGTTGACCTTCAGCGAAGCAATTGATGAGGCTGTGTGTACGCTCACCGTGAGATCACGTTCCGGTGAACATTCTGTAGTCTGATGCGATTCCCCCGTTGTTGCAGCTGCACCTACGATAGGTAGCAGTACCGAGGCTGCCAGCAGAAGCATCAACAATGCTGGCAATACTTTTTTGGGGCGCATAATTTTCACGCATTACACCTCCGTTTTTTTACCCGGAGGCGGATAAAGCAACACCTTCAAGTACGCGGAGCGCGTAGATCCTGTTGCCTCCGGGCATGCGGGGTTCTTCATCCGGGGCGTCAACCGGGGATGGGGGGACCCCGTGCATCTTGGGATACCGATTCCGGTACCCACGCTGGAGAGCTCAACGTTCCTCTATATACCTTTTCTGTGACACGCATCTACACGTTGGGCCTGTGCTCGATCTTTTCCCCGAGAACTGGCCTCTATGGGCACGAAAACGGTGCCGCGCCGGACGGCGAGATCCGTGGCCGGAGGAGCGGAACCGCTTCCTGTCTCTTCGCGGGTCGATCCGGGGTGGGTGAGATAAGTTCCTGCGCCAAAACGCAATGCATAAGAAGGTTATACGAGTTATCGTCAATAGTGTGGGCATGGTGCAGGAGACGGGGAGAGAGGTGGCGATAGAGAGACTTGCGGCGGTCATCGGCGAATGCCGGAAGTGCCCCCTCTGGGAAAATACCCACCACGCGGTCCCCGGGGAGGGGGCCGCCGGGGCCGACCTCATGCTCATCGGCGAAGCGCCGGGGAAACAGGAAGACCTCACCGGGAGGCCGTTCGTGGGGCGGGCGGGGAAACTCCTCGAAGGCCTTCTTTCCGGGATCGGTCTCTCACGGGACGATGTCTTCATCGCAAACATCGTCAAGCACCGGCCGCCCGGGAACCGCGACCCCCGGGACGAGGAGATCCGGGCCTGCACCCCGTATCTCGAGGAGCAGATCCGGATTGTCGCGCCGAAGGTGATCGTGATGCTGGGCCGGCACTCGAGCAGGTACATCCTCTCCTTCCTGCCGGTCGAGTTCGACCGGATCACGGAGATCCGGGGGACGGTCTACCGGGGCCTCCTCTTCGGCCACCCGGTCCGCCTCATCCCCACCCTCCACCCCGCCGCTGCGCTCTACAACCCGGCATACCGGGAAGCGCTGGAAGAAGATTTCGGGATCATCGGGCGCGAACTCGCGGAATTTGGAGGATCTGAGACACAGAACTGAAGGGCCATGGCAAAAGAGCGATCATATGGTGCGGTCGTCGTCCGGCAGGATACGAATCCCCAGTATCTCATCCTGCAGTACGGGGCCGGGCACTGGGACCTGGTGAAGGGGCACGGCATGCGCGGCGAGAGCGAGGAGGAGACGGTGCTCCGCGAACTTGAGGAGGAGACCGGGATCACCCGGGCAACATTCATCCCCGGATTTCGGGAAGAGGTCCACTACTTCTTCCAGCGCCGGGCACACACGGTCTACAAGGAGGTCATCTACTACCTGATCGAGACCCCGGAGAAGGAGGTGACGCTCTCGGACGAGCATATCGCCTATAAGTGGCTCCCGCGCGATAAAGCGCTGCAGACGATCACCTTCGCGAACTCGAGAAGGGTCGTTGCCGGGGCGCACGAGCACTTAACGGCACTCTCGAACCGGAAGGGTAAGTGACCACGACATCCCGGTTTCCTCACATTTTTCTATCCTCCGGGAGTTCGCTCACCTCTTTTCCAAGGAAGTAACTCACGACGGTCCTGATGGCGACGAGCGACCCGAGGATGGTCAGATCCTCAAGTGTCGGTTCGAGGATCGTCTTCAGGACATCGGCGGCGACGAAGAACTCGAGGCCGATCAGGATGCGCGTGGTGAAGAGCCACCTGATGTCGTGGTAACTCAGCGCCCTGACGCGCGTCTCCCGCTCCAGGAGCTCGACGATCGCGATTGCCGCTCCGTAGACGATAAAGAGCGCCCCGAACGTCCCGAGGACTATTTCGGCGATCCCGATGAACGTCTCGAGCACCATGCCCGCCGGGCGTATCGGCGAGGATGGGCTTATACGTTACTGCGGGTCTTCAGGAGCCCGGAGGGCATCCTGGACTCTCAGGCGCTCTCCGGCTCCAGGGGGACGACGAAGCGGAACCCGTTGTATCGCTCGACCGTCACGGGGACGCCGTAGACTGCTTCGATGGTCTCCGGCGTCACCACGTCGGGGCTCCCCGCGGCGTGGATGACGCCGTCTTTTAAGAGAATGAACCGGTCGGCGTAGCGGAGCGCCATGTTCAGGTCGTGCATCGTCATCACCGCGGCGACGTTGTGCTCCGTCGTCACCTGCCTGACGATCCCGAGGATCTCGAGCTGGTTTTTGAGGTCGAGGCTGCTTGTCGGTTCGTCGAGAAGCAGCACCCGGGGCTCCTGCACGAGCGCTCTTGCGATGCTCACCTTCTGGAGTTCCCCGCCGCTCATCTCGTCGATGTAGCGCAGCGTCAGGTATTCGAGGTGGAGCATCCGGATCGCCGCCTCGACGATCCGGATATCCTTTTCCGTCACGTCCCACCCGATATGCGGCCGGCGCCCGAGGAGGATCGCGTCGAAAACGGTCATCCGGCCTGCCTCGCATCGTTGCGGGACGTAACCCACCTTCCGGGCGATCTCCATCCTGTCTGCGGTGAGGAGGTCCGCTCCCTCGACGAGGACCGACCCGGCCTTAGGCCGCAGAATGGCGTTCATGCACTTCAAGAGCGTCGTCTTCCCGACGCCGTTCGGGCCCAGGATTGCGAGGACCTGGTGGGGCGAGAGTTCGAACGTGATATCCCGGATGACCGGGGCGCTCCGGTAGGTGAACGCCACGCCGGCGACATCGAGGATCATCGCCGGTACCCCCGTAAGAGCAGGTAGATGAAGACCGGCGCGCCTAAAAATGCCGTGAGCACGGCGACGGGAAGGATATACGGCGCCACGATGACCCGGGCGACGGTATCGGAGGCGAGGAGGAGGATCCCGCCCATCACGCAGGAGCCGGGGATAAGATAGCGCTGGTCGTCGCCGATGAGTCTCCTCACCATGTGCGGACAGACCAGGCCCACGAACCCGATGACCCCCAGGAACGAGACGATCACGGCGGAGACAAGGGCCGCGACGACCATCCCGATATCCCGCACCGCTTCGACGCTGACGCCGAGCCCTTTTGCGGTCTCGTCGCCGGCGTCGATCGCGTTGTAGTTCCAGCGGTTCGCGATGAAGTAGAGCGAGGCCGCCACGGTGACGAGGGCCATGATCCCGAGTTCCTGCCAGCTGGCCCGGCCGACGTCGCCGAACGTCCAGAAGACGACTGCGGCGAGCTGGGTGTCGTCGGCGAAGTACTGGAGAAACATCGTCCCCGCCGTGAAGAGGGAGGAAAGGGCGACGCCGGCGAGCACCATCACCTCGGGGGAGGCTCCCCGCAGCCGGGAGATCAGGAGGATCACCGCGGTAGCGAGGAGGCAGAAGATGAACGCGACCATCGTCGTCAGGTAGGGGTTGTTTACGGTGACGGCGTCGGCGATCGTCGACTGCATCTCTCCCGCGCCGAGGAGGATGACCGAGACGGCCGCCCCGAATGCGCCGGCGTTGGAGATGCCGAGCGTGAACGGCGACCCGAGCGGGTTACGAAGGATCGACTGCATGGCGACGCCTGCCACCGAGAGCCCCACCCCGGCGACGATCGCGGCAAGCGCCTGCGGGAGGCGGATGTTCCAGACGATCCGGTCGGTGCTGGATACTTCGAGAACGGCGTCGGGGTTGAGGAGCAGGGTTATCCGGTCGGCGATACCGTTCACGATGGAGAGGAGGACGTCGTACGGAGGGATGCCGACCGCACCGACCGATATGGATACGATCAGGAGGAGGAAGAGGAGGACTACCCCGCCGAGTATCCAGAGGTGCTTTCGCCGCACGTAGCCCAGGTAATCTCTCGGGATGGTCCCGTCTGCAAAGTGCATCTCTTCATACCCTCCTGTTCGAGCCCGACGTTACAGCTGGATCTCCTCAAAGCCGAGGTTCCGGTACTGGTTGTTGTGTTCGTCGAAGACGGGTTTGCCGACAAAGAACGTATAGATCTCGTCCGCTTTCTCCTCGGGGTCGATGTCGGCGAACCGATCGGGGTACAGTGTCTTCCCGATGAAGTAGGCGTCGGCAAGGATGGTCTCGTAGTTTACGCTGTAGAAGTTGTACGGTAGGACGCCGTAGATCCTGCCTCCCTTCGCTGCAGAGAGGCCCTGGAGCGCGGGATCGGACTTCAGTTCCCCGATTGCCCCGTCGTTCTCCATCTGGGTCGTGCCGAGGTCGACGAAGATGTATTCGGGGTCCCAGTCGACGAGCGCCTCTTTTGCGACGTCGGCGTGCGCGGTGCCGAGCCCGGCTGCGACGTTCTTCGCGTTCACCCAGAGGAACGGCGGGTAGGCGGGTTCCGTGGAGATGATGCCGTGAGCGCCGGCATAGGAGACGCCGCCGATGTAGACTGTCTTCTGCTCGCTCTCGGGAATGTCGGCGGTCCGGTTTTCAAGATCGGCGATCGTCGTCTCGATGTAGGCGATCACCTCTTCGGCCCGGTCCTCCTTCCCGAGGACCTCACCCATCGTGCGGAGCCCGGTGTACATCTCGTCTTTCTCGGCGTCGTTCCTGAGCGAGCCATAGGGGAAGGCTACAACCGGGATGCCGGTCTTTGTCTCGAGTTTGTCGGCCTCGGCGGCACTGGTGCCGTATGCCGTTCCGGTGGAGCCGGTCTTGAAGACGACCTGCGGCCCGATCCCGAGGATCTTCTCGGGGTCGTCCTTGCCCCTGAACTCACCGATCAGGGGAAGGTCTTTGAACTGCGACCCGTAGGCGAGGGCGTAGGGGCGGCCTTCTATTGGGTGCTCCCTCGTCTCCTGGTCGTCGACACCGACGGCGAGGTCCTGGCTCTGCAGGTAGACGAGGTAGCGGAGGCACCCGGAGC
The DNA here is from genome assembly GCA_030156625.1 of Methanoculleus sp. Taxonomy (GTDB): domain Archaea; phylum Halobacteriota; class Methanomicrobia; order Methanomicrobiales; family Methanoculleaceae; genus Methanoculleus. Next base: position 8,551 of record JASGMC010000044.1, on the reverse strand, counting down.
CCGAGCAAACGACGCTCTCCGGGGGCGACGGGACGGTGACCGTCCTGCCGAACCCGTCGGTGACCGAGGCCGTCTGGCCGGTGGGGGCCTGGGCGGTGGCCGGAACGCTATCGGTGCCGGTGCACCCTGCGGCGAGCATAAGCACAACAAGGGCCGCAAGCACCGCGGCCGCGAGGAATCCTTGGTATCGAGACTGGGTCATACTAATACCAATTGTCGTAACACTATTTATTATAGTTATCGAATTAAGACCTATCGGGTATGACTAAATGCAAATAAGTGTTACCCGTGCCGATGTTCGGCCGTGGCGGTTCACGGGCCAAAACCACGTGTGCCGTATCTGCCGCGCTCCCTGATGGAAACCGGGTCCGTTCCCGCGGGATGGATAACTATTATGGGCGACCGGGCTAATCCCTGAAACAGGACACCGGTCATGCAACACCGGCACGACCGGCATAGAGCGAGGGATATGCATGCCGGAGAGAATGTTAACCGAATCCGAGGGATACCGCCTGCTGGACTCGTGCGGGATACCCGTGCCGCCTCACCACCTGGCTACCAGCGCCGGCGATGCCCGGGCGGCCGCCGGACGGATAGGCTACCCCGTCGTCATGAAGGTCATCTCCCCGGAGATCGTCCACAAAAGCGATGTTGGCGGGGTCATCACCGGAATCGAGGGGCCCGACGAGGCTGAAGAAGCTTTTTCGGCCATTATGCAGAACAGTGCAGCCCATGCCCCGGAGGCGAAGGTCGCCGGCATCATCGTGGAGAAGCAGATGCCCGGAGGACTCGAAGTGCTGATCGGCGGGAAGACCGATCCGTCGTTCGGGAAGGTCATCACGTTCGGCCTCGGAGGCAAACTGGTGGAACTCCTCGAAGACGTCTCCATCCGCGTGCTCCCCGTCACCGACGACGAGATCCGCAGGATGATCCGGGAGATCGAGGGCTACCGGCTTATCCGTGGGTACCGGGGAGAGCCTCCGAAGGACGAGGAGGCGCTTGTCGGTGTCATCGCCGCAATGGCCCGTGTCTTCATCGAGGACCCCCGGATTCGGGAATTCGACCTGAACCCGGTCATCGTGTATGAGAAAGGTGTCAGCGTCGTCGATGCGAGGATCATCGTTGGGGATACCGTCGGGGGCGAGGCCGCCCGCCTCAGGGTCCGGGCACCCCCGGATATCTTCTACCCGGCCTCCATCGCCGTGATCGGCGCCTCCGCGAGCCCGAACAAGGTGGGCTACTCCGTCCTCCGGAATCTGCTCTCTTTTCCCGGGAACCTCTATCCGGTCAATCCGTCCCGAACAGAACTCTTCGGGCGAAAGACATACCCCTCTGTTATGGAGATCCCGGGCCCGGTCGACTGGGCGGTCATCGCTGTCCCCGCCCGCATCGTCCCGGGGGTGATGCAGGAGTGCGGGGAGAAAGGCGTCCGGCTCGCGGTCATCGTCACCGCCGGATTCCGCGAGATCGGCGGTGAGGGCGCAGCCCTCGAAGAGGAGGTCGCAAAGATAGCGAAGAGGCATGGGATCCGGATCATCGGCCCGAACTGCCTCGGGATCATGATGCCGCATCAGGGGATCAACGCCACGTTCGACCCGGTCTCGCCGAGGGCCGGGGACGTCGCCTTCATCTCCCAGAGCGGCGCGATCATCACCACCGTCGTCGACTGGAGCCTCTCAGAAGAGTTCGGGTTCTCAACTGTCATCAGCGTCGGGAACCAGGCGGATCTCGGGTTCGAGCACTACCTCCGGTTCGCCGAGCAGGACGAAAAAACCCGATCGGTCACCCTGTACGTCGAGGAGATCCAGGACGGGCGCGGGTTTGCCCAGATCGTGCGTGAGGTTGCCGGGAGAAAACCGGTGGTGGCGGTGAAGTCCGGGTCGTCACGGAAGGGCAAGGCTGCAGCATCGTCCCATACCGGCTCGCTTGCCGGGAGTTATGACGTCTACGTCGCGGCATTCAGGCAGGCGGGGGTGATCCCGGCCCGGAGCCTGCGGGACGCCTTTAACCTGGCGGAGCTTCTGGCATCCGAAGGCTGCCCGCGAGGAAACCGTGCGATCGCCGTCACCAGCGCGGGGGGGTTCGCCGTCCTCGCTTCCGACTACGCCGAGGAGTACGGGGTCGATATGGTCGACCTCCCGGATGACGTGCTTCGCGAATTGAGCGCGTTCCTGCCGCCGTTCTGGAACCACTCAAACCCCATGGATATCCTCGGGGATGCCGACGCCACCCGGTTCGCCGCTCTCTTCGACGTGCTGATCCGTCACCAGGACTTCTGGGATATCGCGTTCGTGATCGCCGTGCCGACCACGGTCGTAGATCCGGCGCACGTTGCAAACGAAATCGTCCGGTTCTCCCGGAACACGGAGAAGATGGTGGTGGGCTGCATGCTCGGCGGCGACAGCATCAGGAGCGGCCTGCGCATCCTCAGGGGTTCCCGGATCCCGAACTTCGAAGAGCTTGAGGATGCGTTCAAGGCGGTGGGAAGCATCCTGGAGGTCAGGACCGCCCGGAAAGGGTGAGCGGTCCGACTGTCCCGTGACGACCCGTATCCGGGCGGCGGACAGTAAAACCTGTTTCCCTCCAGATTCCCGGAAACCTTTTATACGCCTCCCCCGTATTCCGCCACATCAGAACGAATGACGGGTTCCATCACCCGGGAGATGAATACGGATGCTGTTTGAGAAGATTAAGTCCGATATCCTTGCTCACAATTCATACGTCATCGGAGCGGGCGGAGAGATGGCGGTCATCGATCCGAGACGCGACTGTCAGGTCTACACGAACATTGCCGAGCACGAGAACATGAAGATCACGAAGATCTTCGAGACGCACAAGAACGAGGACTATGTCATCGGCTCCCGGGAACTCGCCAACCCGACCGGGGCGGAGATCCTTCACGGGGCACGGGAGGAGTTCAGGTTCGGCACCCCGGTCCGGGAAGGAGAGACGTTCAGGCTCGGCCCGCTCGAGTTTGAAGTCCTGGAGACGCCCGGCCACACCGTAGAAAGCATATCGCTCCTGCTCCGTGACCGGTCCGTCTCCGACGACCCGTTGATGGTCTTTACCGGCGATGCGCTCTTTGCCGGCGATGTGGGGAGGACCGATCTCGCCGGCGAGGATAAGCGGCGGGAGGCCTCAGAGATGCTGTACGCGAGCCTGCACGAGAAACTTCTCCCTCTCCCGGACAGCGTGATCGTCTGCCCCGCCCACGGCGCAGGTTCGGTCTGCGGCGGGAATATCAGCGACCGGGAATACACGACCATCGGATTTGAAAAGGCAACCAACCGGCTGCTTGCCATGGAGAGGGGCGGATTCATCGAGCGTAAGGTGAGCGAACGGCTCTACGAGCCGCCGTATTTTGCCATGATGCGGAAACTCAACCGGGAAGGCCCGCCCCTGATCCACAACCTGCCGCACCTGCGGGCTTATACGGCCAGGGAGATACGATCGCTCCTGGACCGGAAGGCGCAGGTCGTCGACATCCGGTCGCCGACGAGCTTCGCCGGCGGGCATATCCCCGGGACCCTCAGCATCTGGCGGAACGGCCTGCCCCTCTACATGGGCTACTACTTAAACTATGAGGACCCGATCGTCCTCGTGGACGACTTCAATCTGGGCATGGACCGCGTGGTGCGCCATTTCGTGCGGCTCGGCTACGACAACATCGCGGGATACCTCGCAGGCGGGTTTGCAGCCTGGTTCAGGCAGGGCGAGGAGATCGAGCGCTCCGGCACCTGGTCCCCCTCCGACCTCGCGGAGCACCTGGACGACCCGTCGATCTGGGTTCTCGACGTCAGGAACATCAACCACCGGGAGGAGGACGGTCACATCGAGGGCTCCCACCACATCTACGTCGGAGAGCTCGAAGAGCACCTGGCAAAGATCCCGGAGGAGAAGCAGATCGTCGTCCACTGCGACGTCGGGTTCAAGGGGAGCCTTGCGGCAAGCATCCTTGAGAAGCACGGGTTCCGGCACGTCGTCAACCTGCTCGGCGGCACCATCGGCTGGGAGGCGGCGAATTATCCGCTGGTTAAGGAGGAGGAGAAACCCCTTTCCGCCTCTCCGGCGCTGTAGAGGCCGGGAGGGGCGGTGTCTTTATGCCGGGCCTGACGCTGCTTCCCGGCAGAATGCGCAATATTCTTGCCATAAGAAAAGCCGGCCCGGAACCTGTCCCCCGCAGCCGGCATGCCGTCCCCGACCGGCAAATTGCTGCATGCCGGAAATCTTTATCTGGAGGGTATGCCTCAAAGTGGCCGTGGAGGAATGAACATGGCAGCAATGGGTAAGCCCTCCGTGGCCAAAGTCATCGAGTTGATCGGCAGTTCCCCGACCGGATGGGAGGATGCCGCGGCAAATGCGGTGAAGGAAGCCGCGAAAACCGTCAAAAACATACGGCATGTCTACGTGAAAGAATGCACCGCGAAGGTGGAAGGAGACAGAATCGTGGAATATCGTGCCAACGTGAAGGTCACGTTCATCGTGGAAAGGGAGAGTTGACCTTTTCCCGGCATTCTTTTTGGGGCCTTCCAGGTCCGTACTTCGCTGGAGTTCTGAAGAAGCCTCCTGGAGGTTAGACCACCGACTTCCTCCGAAGCCGTTAGGCTTCGAGCCGCGAAGAACGCGAAGAGAAGTCGATGGTGTTACCTTCTGGGGACTATCTCAAACATTTTAGCGAAGTACTGAGACCGGGGACTCCCCCGTGGGGTCCGGGTTTGAACCCTTCAAAGTTGCCGGGAGGACCATAGGGTGCGTCGGTCAGTATTATCACCCTGAAGGGAGATGCTATTCTATCGGTGAGATCATGAGGACGTTCACGGCCGTGCTCTACAGGGAAGAGGATATGTACGTCGCGGAGTGCCCAGAGGTCGGCACCGTCAGCCAGGGCAGGACGGTAGAGGAGGCGGTGGCCAACCTCAAAGAGGCCACGGAGTTGTACTTAGAAGAGTTTCCGCTGGAAGACGGGAGAAAGCCGATCATCACGACGTTCGAGGTGGCCGAGGGTGCCCGGGCTTAAGATTCGGGCCCGTTGCACGACGAACTGAAGACTTCCTTTGGTTCCTGATTCGCCAGAATAAAGTCGAACAATTTCTCTGTTAACAGTTGGGCTTCCGGTGATAAATCATCCCAGGTCTCAATGTGCGATATCGCCTTTCTGCAAAATCCAACTTTGTCTGATATTGTGTTTCCATCTATGTACGACCCTTTTCTTTTTTTCTGTTCACCGAGAATGTCCTCAATGTACTGACCCAAATTCTTATCTTTATATTCTTCCTGATTGATTGCGGGAAGACAGGTTTCGTCCTCGCCATAACTCTTAAGGACTCGTTTAAGGACGCTGGGTGAGAGCTGGTTCTCTATTTCCTTACAATCAAAGACATAGAATCTGTCTTCTAGCACGCTTTTGAGTTTAGCATGCCTCGCAATCTTCGCTGTACTGGTTCCATCATCTCTATCGGCGATTAAAAACAGTCTACCACAAAGTCGGTCAACACTGATTGGCTCTTCTTCGTTGTCTAGAAATGACCAGTGAGTGATGTTCGAGCCGCTGTACTCTACAAATGAGTAGTGGAAGTCTTCTTTAAATTTCTCTTTATTGTCGAATTTTTCGTAAAATACTTCGAGATACCACCTCAGATAGAGTCTGTCAGTAATTCCTTCAACCCAGATTGTGCAGTTTGATAAGTATACTGAGGAGTTTCTCACTCCGAGCTGCTCCAGAGCACTTCTATCGCCGTGAGAGAGATTTTCGACAACAAATTCAGGCTTTTTCTCTTCAGCCGTTGACTCATCAAACGTCTTTTTCACAGAGTATATCGAGATATCCGGGAAGTCGAGTGTGATATCTAAAAAGTGATTGGAGTGGGTCGTTATGAAATATTGAAACCGCTCAAACCCTTTCTGTTGCATCAGCGTTTCCAGCAATTTTCTCTGTAGTCCTGGATGGAGAAGTAATTCGGGCTCCTCTACGAAAAGGAGGACGTCTTCATTGCGGTGAAGAAACAGCGGCATTGTGATAATTATTAGGGATTGGATGCCATCTCCCAACTCGAATATCGGCCGCTCTTGCTCATCGCCTATTTTTATGACTAACACTTCTTCGGGATTTTCAGAAGGGATTAACGCAACAGGCTTTCCATCAAAGAATTCAGAAAGATACTCCTCATACTCACGGATAAGCTTTCTTTGATGCAGGTTGCCAAGCAGGTGTTCTTTCACCTGCTTATATGCCTTTAACCCTGTGAAAATGTCAAAACCATTAAAATTATCTTGGAAATAATCTTTCAATGTTCTTCTCACATACAAATCTGTGTAATCGTACACATCCCCGTTTTTTTCAATCGGGCGCAACCCTCGCAAGATAGGGATATATATCCTGCTGAAGGAGTGTGGCTGTAACAATGTTACATAATCTTCACTCAGCTCTAGCATGCATCGATCTATGATATCTGCAAACGTTTTGCCTACTTTAGCTTCTGTGATAGGAGTGCTGGTGTAGTGTGCGTTTGATTGGACCATTTTTTCTACTGCTTCCCTCAAAGACTCAAGGATTTCAAGAAGATTTGTTGTCCTATGGAGTTGTTCAATATCTTGGAGTTGCTTGATAACGCTGAGGACATTACGTGTGGATCGCATTTCATCGATGTGATGCTTTTCCGCAAACTCTGTGATCTCGGATCTAATCTTCTCAATGCATTCGTTTAGGCGGTCGAAGGAGTATTCTTTCGGATAATAGCCAAAATCCGATGATACCAGTTCCCGAATCAACCGGCTCTTACCGGAGTTGTTCTCACCAATGAAGATGTTGAGTTTAGACAAGTTTTTCAGGGACTTCTCTTTGATATCATTTTGGCCGAGGCATGTGAAATCCTCCTGTGGTAGAACAATCCCGCTAATGTGATAGGATGGTTGCATCAGACAGCCCCCTCCACAACTGCGATCTCCTCCTCCGCGAGCCCGTACAACTCATACACCAGCCTATCGATCTGCCGGTCTGTAGCATCGATCATCCCGGCGAGCACCTCCTTCTCGTGCGGGGCCTTCACCGCCGCGAGGCGCTTGTTCAGGTCGAGCATCTTCTCGACGAGGGCGACCATGCGATCGTGGCGGGCGACGTCGGCGGGATCGGAGGAGTCGATGGTGCGGATGGGGATCTGCTCAATGTATTGGGTCATATAATGCGCGTAGCCCGAATTCAGGAATGTACAGACTTTCTTATAATACCAGAAGAGGAGTTGCGAGTTAAGAAGCCCTAGTAGATAGAAGTCTGAGAATTCGTTGTCATTCTGGATAATTCCGTATCCGGTTTTGAAAAAGTATCCGTTTGTATCGTATGAATAGGCGGCTTTGTTATCATAAAATGGACAGACGATCTTATTCTGTTGGAAGAGTGTCATACTCTTCGGATACCCATATGCATACCAGTTATCACCCCTGAACCTGCTCTTCTCCCTTTCTGCTAGCATTTTCTTATGCTTGGATAGGTATTCGAATGTGGAGGGATATTTCTCTAACAGCTCGTTCTTAGACAGTAGCCTAAAGCTATCCTCTGTAATTTCATAGGGACAGATTACAGCGATGTTCGACTCTGGATGGACGTATCTGCGAATCTGCCTCCCTTTTAGGAACCGCTTTACGCAACTGCGTTCAACCGATATTTCCTCCTGCGACGCTTTCGAGGTACCCTTAACATAATTCCCCTCAACGCGGCAATTTGTCAAGACAAAGACATCTTCCGCACTCGTCTGGGTTCCCACAAAGATGTGCGCGATGTTACCTAACTTTCTCTCGATCTTATCCAGTCTCTCGAATAGAGTCGCCTCATCACCTAGGATAAAATTCCAGTCAGAAACGGTGACGGCGCTTTTAGGGAGAGTATCGTTTGGCCCCCGGATCTCTTTTATCCATTCATCGAGATTGTCAATTTTCTGGTAACGGAAAGAGTTACTTTTCGCTTTAGAAAGGAAGAGTAAGCAGGTATAGGTCGTTGCTCCCTTAAACACTTGTTGATGTCCAAAATGTGTGACTTCTTTTAGATGCTCTCCAGTGGCTATGAGTTCTCGTAATGGCCCCCCGTACTTTGCAGTGAAAAATTTGTGAGGGAGAATAAAACCTAATCGCCCGTGACCGTTCAGCAGGGTAAGCCCCTTCTCAACAAAAACAACGTAGATGTCATAGTTGCCTTTATGGGCGGTCGCGTAAAGGCGTTTGTATACCTCAACCTCAACCGGAGCCCACTCCTTCATGGCCTGAAGCCGCACATACGGCGGGTTCCCGATCACCGCATCGAACCCGCCCGCCTGCATGATGGCCGGAAACGCCCGGTTCCAGTCGAAGGCATTGATCCGGAAGATCGTCTCCTCGTCGTCGAGGGTCACCTGCACGTCGTTGTAGATATCCGGGCCGATCAGCGAGTTGCCGCACTTGATATTGTTATGGAGTGACGGCAGCACCCGCTCCCCCGTGATCGTCAGCTGCTTCCCGATCCGCTCGGACTTCTCGCCCTCCAGCACCTTGAGGAGGAGCGAGAGTTTCGTCACCTCCACCGCCT
>JASGMC010000043.1 GCA_030156625.1 Methanoculleus sp. | reverse complement strand
ATCCAGATCACCGTCCCGGCCGATCTGATGGGTGCGGCAACCTCGCAGATCCAGGGCCGCCGCGGCCAGATCTTTGATATGCAGAGCGAAGGCGACACGATGACGGTCGTCGGCAAGGCACCTGTCGCCGAACTCTTCGGGTTCGCCGGAGACGTCAGATCGGCCACCGAAGGCCGTGCAATGTGGAGCACCGAGTTCGCCGGGTTCGAACTGGTCCCCGCCGGTATCGTGGACGAAGTCGTCAAGGGCATCCGCCGGCGCAAGGGGTTAAAGGAACAGATCCCGCGTCCGGACGACTACCTGGCGTAACGAGAACCGAATACCCTCTTTTTTAGTTCTACTCCGGCGGGTTGATCTGCGTTGCCGGAGGTTGCCGGGTTTGCAGTCGCAACGACTTTGTGCCCGGACAAAAAAGTGCGAGGTTTTCCGGGTCCTGCCTACCGTTTCTGCGCCGCGGTGAACAGCCCGCAGATGCCGACCGCGGCAATCGCGATCAGTCCCGGGAGCGGTGCCTGTGCCGGGGCCGTGGCGGCCGTGGCCGGTGCCGTCGGAGTTTCAGTGAGTGTCTCCGTGACTGCAGCAACGGTCTCCGTGGCCGTAGGTGTCGCAGCCTGGACGAATACGATGCTGTTGTGCTCGATCAGGCCGTCTTGTTTGCTGTACGCAAAATACCGTCCGTATTTCCCTTTGAAGGTATATGCGTTGATCTTGAAGTAGTCGTCGTTCGACACGCCGATGACCCGGGTAATCTCTTTTCTGGAATCCTCGTCCCGGTACTGCCGGAGTTCCGTGACCGGGTTGAGCGTGCTCTGGTTCCTGAAGTTGATGAGGTCGAGGACGAGGGTTTCGGCCCCCACCTCGATCGTCTCGCCGGGTTGTACCGTCAGTTTGTGGGTTTCCTGTGCGGCTGCCGGGGCGACAAGCACCAGGGCAGGAACCATGAGAATTACGAGAAGATGCCTGGATATCACGTTATCGTACGTCATAGTGCAAAACTCGTTTTCGAAATATTTATATGTATTGAATCCTTGCTAAGGTCAGCCGGTTCGCCCGCCGAAGGCCGTATGGTGTGGAGCACCGAGTTTGCCGGGTTCGAGCTGGTCTCCGCCGGTATCGCGGACGTAGTCGTCAAGGGCATCCATCGGCGCAAGGGATCAAAAGAACGGATTCTTTTGTTTTACTTCGGCGAGCGGATGCACCGGCTCCAGAAAAGTGAATGTTCCGGGTCCCCGTATCCCGGGCCTGCTCACCGTCTCAATACCACCGCGAGCAGCCCGCAGATGCCGAGCGCGGCGATCGGGATCAGTCCCGGGAGTGCCGCCTGTGTCGGTGTCGGCGTCGCTGCCGTCGTTGCCGTGGGGGTCTCCATGGTCGTGGCCGTGGTCGCAGCAGGGGTCTCCGTCTGCGTAGCCATGGGCGTCTGGGCGGCCACGAAGACGATGCTGTGCTGCTGGATCAGGCCGTCTTTGGCGCTGAACGGGAAGTAGCGCCCGTACTTGCCGCCGAGCGTGTAACTGTTGATCGTGACGTACCCGTCGTTCGGCACGCCGATGATCCGGACAATCTGCTTTTCGGTGTTGTCGTCGCGGTAGTACCTGAGTTCGGTGATCGGGTTGAACGTGCTCTGGTTCCTGAGGTTGATGAGGTCGAGGACGAGCGGTTCGCTTCCCACCTCGATCCTCTCACCGGGCTGCACCTGCTGTGGGACGTTCTCCAGTGCCGTTGCCGGAGCACAGAGGGCCAGAGCAAGGGCCAGCAGGAAGACCATGATTCCGCGGGGTGCCATTCTCTCATCTATCATACGTTCAACCTTGATTTCACGGCATATATGCGTATTGAAACGCCCCGGAGGGGGCGTCGGGTTCATCGTCACCCAGCCCCTTATCCCCTCATCTCCGACCGAATTATTGATAGGGTGAGAGGGTATCCCATGATGGAGATGCCGTGAAGACCTCGGAAGCGGGCATGAAGGATCCCACAGAGAGGGAGCGGACCACCCGTTACCTGCCGGCGATCTTCCCCGTGCCGCTCGGCCTGACCACCGCGTTCATCGTCAGGGACCGGGACGTGATCCTGATCGATGCCGGCAACCCCGGGGACGAGACGGCCATCCTGGCCGCGATGAGGAAGGCCGGCATCGGGCCCGACGAGGTCTCCCTGATCCTCGTCACCCACGGACATCCGGACCACTGCGGGAGCGCGTCGGCGCTCCGGGATCTGACCGGCGCACCGGTCGCCGTCCACGAAGCCGATGCCGGGCTCATGCGCCGTGGCTTTGACGGGCTGTTCTTTCCGGCCGGTCTCCTCCTGCGCCTGCTCGGGTTTGCGGCAGGCAGGGTGAGCCTCCTCGACACCGCCGGTGTCGAGCCCGATATCCTCATCGGAGGCACCGCCGACCTTGCAGCATTCGGGGTCCGGGGCCGTGTCATCCCGACGCCGGGGCATACTCCGGGTTCGGTCTCGGTCCTCGTCGCCGGAGGCACCGCCGTCGTCGGCGATCTCCTCTCCGCGCTGCTTCCGGGCGGGAAACCCCGGCTGCCCCTCGTGACGGCCGACCCCGCAGAGGCACGAAAGAGCCTCCGGGGCCTCCTCGCCTTCGGGCCGGAGCTGGTCTACGCGGCGCACGGCGGTCCGTGGCCGGGGACGGAGGTGTGGAGAAGGTTTTGCGGCCGAAAGAGGGGCCGGGACCGACCATACCGGTAACGGAGGACTTTTCTTGTCAACCGTAGTATAAATGTGGGTTGACATGAGGCGAGCCCGTTACGGAGCATGAGGATGGTACGGATACCGCAATGCATGAGCACACAGCACCCTGACAACGTCAACCTGCCGTTTTTTGCCGAGAGTCCGGAACTCGGCGGGGAAGACGAGGTGCAGGAGGCGTACTACGCGTACTCCCATCTGGGGTGCGGCGAACAGATGTGGGACTGCGAAGGCAAGGAGGTCGACAACTTTGTGGTCCGGAAACTGCTGACCCGTTACGACACGTTTTTCCGGGAGAAAAAACTCGGGCGTGACGTCTTCCTGACGATGCGTGTCCCAAACCCCGAGGTGGAGACGGCCGAGGCGAAGATCCTCCTCGAGACGCTCGAGAGCATCCCCCGGTCGTTCGATACGGCATGCCTCTTTTACGGAGACGACTGTCCCCCGATCTTTGAGGTGATCCTGCCGATGACGGCATCCCACATCGCTATCGACAACATCTACCGCTACTACACGGACATTGTCGTCGGGAAACAGGAGAGGCGTCTCGGGGAGGGGGGCACGACCATCGCCGACTGGATCGGGAGGTTCCGGCCGGACCGGATCAACGTCATTCCGCTCTTTGAGGAGATGGACCATATGCTGGATGCGCACAACGTGGTCGGACGTTACCTCGAAGGGAAGGAGATCGCCGACCAGCGTGTCTTCCTTGCCCGCTCCGACCCGGCGATGAACTACGGACTCGTCAGTGCGGTCCTCCTGAACAAGATCGCGCTCCAGCACCTCCGTGAGGTCTCGGAAGAGACCGGGACCCGGATACACCCGATCATCGGCGTCGGCTCGGCACCGTTCAGGGGCGGTCTCTCCCCCGCGACCGTCGACCGGGTTACCGCCGAGTACCCGAGCGTCCGTACGTTCACCGTTCAGTCGGCGTTCAAATACGACTATCCACTCGAAGACGTCCAGAGAGCGGTCCGGAGACTGGAGGAGCGGGAGCCCGGGAGGCCCCGGCCCGTGGACGAAGAAGCGGCGCTGGACCTGATCGAGAGGTATACGCGGGCGTACGAGCGGATGCTCGGGCCACTTGCCCCCCTGATCAACCGGGTTGCCCGGTACGTCCCTGAAAGACGAAAACGCAAACTGCATATCGGGCTTTTTGGGTATGCACGAAGCACCGGCGGGATCACCCTGCCGAGGGCGATCAAGTTCACCGCCGCCCTCTACTCGATCGGTCTTCCTCCCGAGATCTTTGGTCTGGATGCGCTGGATGATGCCGACATCGGGTTCGTCAGGGATGCTTTCGCCAATTTCGACGCGGATCTTGCGGCCGCTTCGCGCTTCCTCAACACGGAGACCGGTCTTGTCCCGCCCGAACTCGCGGCGAGAGTTGCCGATCTGACGGATACCGAACCGGACGAGGAGCATGCCCGGCTGACGACCGAGATCGTCCGGGCGCTCCGCGAGAACGAGACCGGGAACCTGACTTCACTCGTGTTGCAGGCGGCGCACCGGCGGAAGTTCTTGGGGTGACCAAGGGGGGACCGGCGTTGCCGAAAGGACACTCTAAAAAGAGGTTGGATGATCGGCCCCCCGCACGTTTGCGGGGAAGGCGTTCAGGGTTACTCGATGTTGAACGTCATCGAGAACGCGGTCTCGTTCCCGGTCACGTCCTCCCAGGACCGCATGTAGACCGCGGAAAACTCGCCGGCGCCCTGCTCAGCCGCAATGTACTCCCAGACGTGAACTCCGGGAGCGCCCACGAGTTCAGTCTCCTGTGCGTCGTGCGTGTCATTCACGAGCTGCAGCCCGGTCGACGAAGTGACGTTCCACTCGTATCCGGTCGTCGGGTTTTCCTCAAGGCGGATCGTGATGTTGCTCCCGACCGGGACGGTGACGGTCTCGTTGTTGTTCGTCTCGTTGAAGACGAACTCTTCTCCCGCGGCGGGCGTGGTAGCCACCGCGGTGGGCGTCGCGGTCGTGTTCTCTGCCGGTTGCGACGTACATCCGGCCATGAGCATACACATTACCAGAAATCCTGCAAGCAGGATGCCGTAGATACTCTTTCTCTGGGTCATACGGTAGGGGTCACCCATCTAAGATAAAAGCCTTCCTAAAGGTCCCCGGAAGGCGCCCGCATCGCGGGATTCTCCGATCCCGATCCTGCCTCTGCATGACGGTGGGTGGGACTACCGTCCCGGCACGGCTGTGATGATGTAGTGGTACGGGCCCGACTCCGCCACTGTCCTGACCTTGAGCCCCGCTTTTGCCATGAGGGATACGGCGTAATCCGGATCGAACTTCTTTGCGGTCGGCGGGCCGAGAGGGAGAGGTTCTTTCTTCCAGTCCACGTCGACGATCACGCCGGCGGAAGATGCCATCCTTTTTGCGTTCGCGAGCGCCCGGACCGGGTCGGCGAAGTCGTGGAGGTCGATGCCGAAGAAGACGACGTCCGCACAGCCGTCGCAGAGGACGGTCTCCTCGGCGGCCCCCTGGCGGAGGACGATGTTGTCGAGGTTCTCACCGTAAGCCTTCTCCTGCAGGAGGTCCAGCGCTTCCGCGTCGATATCGATCCCGCAGACGCGGCCGCGCGGCCCGACCATCCGTGCGGCAGGAAGCGCGAAGAACCCGTCCCCGCACCCGATGTCGATGAAGGTCTCTCCGGGAGCAAGCCCGACCCCCTCCAGGATGGACTCGGGATGCTGCCAGAGCCTCCGTGCTTCATCCCCGGGCGGGCGTCTGCGATGCACCATACCGGTTCCCCTGGCGTGCATCCCATAAAAGCCTCTCCCTCCACGGCTGTCGCAACGGATCGCTGCAGCCGTCTGGAATCGGCCCGATCCGGGGGCAGCCCCCGGCCCGGGGCCGGAAGAGTACACGAGGGGCGCTTGCCCTCACTTCACCGCCTTGCGGATCTTCTCCTGCACTTCCGGCCGCTCCGGGTTCATCTGGTGGGCGGTCTGGACATGCCCCTCGACCCGCTTGATCAGCTCGTCCTCACTCTCCGCTTTCTCCTCGAACTCGCATGCAAGGCCGAGATCCTTGCACCTGAACGTCCTGACTTCCTGCATACCTCTCACCGGCCGGAGTTGTATACCTTGTTTGATATAAAATGGTGTCGGGGTTTTTCGGCGAAGCCGCACCCTGCTGCCCGGCGAAGGCATCCGTCGAGGAGGTCTGCCCCCGTCCCCCTGGCGTGCATTTCCCGGCCGGCCCGGTTCGTCCCGCACGGACTTCGCGTGCGACAATGGCGTATGACCGTGATACGGTCTCACGCCTTCCGGCACTCCGTCATGTCGCTGATCAGCCCGTCCTGCAGGGTGGCGATCCGGCAGAAGTACTCCTTGTGCCACTCCTCGTGGGAGACCATCACGATCGTCTGGTCGAGTTCCTCGTTCAACCGGGCGAAGAGGTCGAGGATGCTCTTCGAGGTCTGGCTGTCCAGGTTGGCGCAGGGCTCGTCGGCGAGCAGGATGCTCGGGTTGTTCACGAGCGCCCGCGCGATCGCCACCCGCTGCTGCTCTCCACCCGAAAGTTCGCTCTGCCGGTGATCCATCCGGTCGCCGAGGCCGACCCGGCGAAGGATCTCGGCGCTTCGTTTGAGATACTCCTCTTTATCGGCCCCCCGGACAAGCGACGTCAGGTAGACGTTCTCCTGTGCGGTGAGTTCGTCGATGAGGGCGTAGTCCTGGAAGACGTAGCCGAGCCGGTTCAGCCGAAAAAGGGTCCGCTGGTGGTCGGAGAGGGCGAGAACGTCGGTCCCGTCGATCACGACCCTGCCGGAGGTGGGGCGGTCGAGGAGCCCGAGGATGTGGAGAAGCGTCGACTTTCCGCTGCCGCTCGCTCCCATGATCCCGACGAACTCGCCCTTTTCTACTTCGAGGGAGACGCCCCCGAGGGCGCGGACCTCCACCCTGCCCATGGTGTAGACCCTGGTGAGGTTCTCTGCAACGATCACCTGTTCACCCCCTGATTGCGGTGAGGATATCTTCCCTGACGATCTGCCAGGCCGGGATGTAACCTGCCACCACCGAGACCGCAAAGAGGCTCGCGATGCTGCGGAAGACTGCCGAGGCTTCCACGACCGGATAGACCGGGCCGCCGGGGAAGACGAGCGGGTAGGCGGTCAGGTAGGTCGTCACCCCGGCGGCGAGCGCGATCCCGGCGAGTGCCCCGACGGTGGTGATGAAGAGCACCTGGAGGACGTAGGAGTTGATGATGATCTGCTGGTCGATGCCGATCGCCTTTAAGATCCCGATCTGCCGCCGCCGGTTCACGGTGTTGATGAAGATCACGATGAAGATCACCACGACGGCGATGATCAGGCTGACGAGCGTCGAGATCGCGTTGATGATGTTGAAACTCTGGATCGCCTGGTCGATGACTCCTCCCGTCTTCTCCTGAAACGTCCAGATCTCTTCCTGGATGCCGTAGGAGAGGAGCTCCTTCTTATACTCCGCCTCCCTGCCGTTGACCTCGGTCTTCACCAGGATCACGGACGCCTGGTCGCGAAGCCCCAGAACTTCGCTCATCTCGCGGTTGGTGACGAAGGCCGCAGTATCGACCCCGAAGGACTGGGTCTCGAAGATCCCTTTCACCCGGTAGGTCCGGGTCTCCCCATTCGGGTAGGCCACCTCCACCGAGTCGCCGACCTCGACTCCCTGGAGCGAGGGGAGGCCGCCCGCCTCCTCCTCCACCCCGGCAAGGATCGCACCCATGACGATTGCGTCGGTATCGCCGTTCGAGAGGAACTCCCCCTCGGTCATGTAATCGGCGACCCTGGTGACCGTTCGTTCGTCCTCCGGCGTTATGCCGTAGAGCGTGCTCGCGGCGTTCCGGCCCCGGTAAAAGTAGGTCACTCCGGCGGTTACCCGGGACGACGTGCCGACGATCCCCGGAATTCGTTCGATTGTCTGCTGAAGATCGGACGCATTGCCGATGTACTGGGTCCCTTCCCGGGGCTCGACGACCAGGTTCCCGAAGTCGAAGTCGATCGACTGGGTGTTGAAGTTCTCGACGACCCCGGAGATGATGGAAGGGAGGAAGACCAGATTCACGAAGATGAGGGCGATGATCATGATGGTGAGGGCGAGCGTCCCCTTGTTTCCCCGGCGGATGGATTTCCACGCCAAAAATGAGGAGACTCCGAGGCCTGCGAACACGACGGTCACCGCTCCTTTCGTCTCCGGTACCAGAGGACTGCGGCTGCGGCGGCGACGCCGAGAACCGCTGCCGCGGCGGCAAGCAGCGGGAGCGCGTCCGGCTCCGCGACGATCAGGCTCAGATCCTGTCGGGTCGTGTGCATGCCGTAGTCGTCGGCATACCGGATGACGAGAATGTAGTCGAACGCTCCCGCCTCGTCGGCCTGCAGGGTGAAGACGGCGGGTCCGTCGTTGCCGGGCTCTATCGTCCCGAGGAACGCTTCCTTCGTGCCCGGGAGGTTCAGGTCCTCGATCGTCGCCTGGACCGATTTTGCATCCGCCGTGCCGGTATTCTCGATCCGGATCGTCAGGTCCACCTGGCTCCCGGCGGTGACCCGGGAGGGATCGGTCCTGATGGAGGCGACGCCCATCTCGGCGCGGCCGACGATGGGGATGCCGATCGTCGCCGCCTGCCGGAACGGTGTGGTGTCGGCGTTTCGGTAGTCGACGGTGACGATGACCGGTTCAAGCCCGAGCGGTGCGTTGGTGTCCGTCTCGAAGGTCAGGTTCAGGACCGTGTCCTTCCCTGCTTCGAGTTTAGGGATGTAGTAGTTCTCCGCGCTCTGCGACGCGATCGCACCGGAGGTTGCGTTGACGTTGACGGAGATGTCGTTCGCGCTCGCCTGACCGTCATTATGGAGAGTGAGCGTGACGTTGAAGGGGTCGCCAGGGTCCACGGATGCCGGGACGGTCTTTTCAATCCGGAGCGCGGGTTTCTTGATCAGGGCGTATGCCGAGTTGACGTTCACCGGTATCGGATACCTCGCGCCGGTCGCGTCCCGTACGCTGACCCAGACCTCGGGGAAGTAGATCCCCTCCTCACCGGGGGCGCGGACCTGGAAGGTGAGGGGAACCGACTGGCCGGGACCGATCTCGCCGACGTCCTGGTAACTCCCGGTCAAAACCTCGACCTCTCTGCTGCTTAAGAGCACGTTCTCGATGTAGGCGTTCTCCTGCACTTCTGTCGAGGTGTTTGCCTCTCCGGTGCCGGGGTCCAGCCGGATGTTGAGCGGCGATCCCGTGGCTGCGGGGACGGTGCTTGAGAGTACCACCGTGATCGTCCCCTCGTCTCCCGGCATCAGGACGGCGGGAGTGACGGTATAATTGGATACGATCACCGTCGGGGTCTCCGCGGTTGCCGCTGCCGGGATGAGCATCAGCATTACGATGAGCATGCCCGCTATACGGCCGATCGCGTACCTCCGGACCATCTGCCTCTTCTCCTCGATGTGGTTGCCCAGGAGTTCCTGACATTTATATCCCTTGTGCATGGCTGCTCCCGGTGGGGCTCATGGTGGTGCGGTATGATGTGTGTACCTGGAAAATTTTTTTTATCCAATATATATTATATTGAGTTTGGGATACGGAGGGGCCGGTAGGGGGCGAGCCGGTGGGCAGCCGCAACGTCATGCCTCCACTCACGTTCCAACGCTCTATACATCCGAAACGCCATAGTTTCCGGGCATGTCCATGCCTGCCGCATCACCTCTCCGTTCTCACCCGGTCACCGGTTCTCCATCGTTATTTTTGCCCTGCACGGAGGCTGCTGCCCGTAAACGGTCGAAGAAGGAGCATCATCCGGATCGTGAGCTGGTTTTATGTTCCCCGCGCCGGTATACTGCCCGTCCACGTCTTGCGGGGGGAAGAGATGGAGATGACCCAGTGGCTGGTAACGCTGACGTTCCGGGTGACGGTGAGCGGTGTCCGGTCGAAGGACGATTCGGTGGCTGAAGGTCTTGAGCAACTGAAGCAGAGTCTGAACCGTGGAGAGGACGTCCCTATGGAGGCAAGCGTCCGGAAGATCACGAACATCGTCGAGGAGGAACCGATCTTCGGCGTCAAATGGTGAACGGGGGCCGGTGCGAACCGGCGACGTCCCGGCGGGGAATGCCGGCAGGAGGGAAACCCTTTTTTACCTCTCTCACCTGTTCGGCCCCATGCACGAACTCCCCGATACCGTTGCCGTCGACGTTGTCCTCCTGCCGCCCGGACCGATCATGGATATGGCGATCGGCGTGAACCGGACTCTGCTTGCGGGCAACGCGGACGGAGGGATACGCCTCGATCGTGAGACCTGCCCCCCTCACATCTCGGTTGCCATGCTCCCGGCGAGGCGTGAGGATATCCCGGAGATCACCGCGAAGGTGGACCGGATCGCCAGACGGTGCTCCCCCATGACCCTGACCGCCGATGCGGTCGCAAAACATCGTGCGAGCACGGGAGAGACCGTCTCCGTTTTTCATATCCTGCGGGCGGAGATCCTCCAGCTCTTCCATAAGACCGTGATGAACGCCTTGAAGCAGTATCCGGCCCCTTCTGCGGGGCCTCCGATGTTCGTGGGGGAGACGTCCGCATCGTCCGTCGACTGCCTCCTCCGGTTCCCGAAGACCGCCGCGTACGAGCACTACTCCCCGCACATCACGCTCGGGCTCGGCGATCTGCCCGGGTTGATCCCCGGAATCGGCTTTCCCATCCGGTTCGAGGTGACGAGAGCGGCCGTCTGCCACCTGGGCAACCACTGCACCTGCAAGAGGGTTCTCGCCGAGTTTGGTCTTGGGACCGGGGCAATTGCCGCCAACGGCAGAGCGGCCCGCCGTTAGCATGCTGCTCATGCACATCCCGTCACCCGCGGCCGCGGGACGGCATGACTCCGTTCTCTTTTTTTGATACCGTTTCAGTGCGACGATCCCCGGGTCTGCCGTTCGGGCAGCCCGCACGGAGCCAAAGCCTTTTCCCTCCCGCCCCCTATCCAGGGATCGTGACGGGAGAATGACCACCCCCCGGCCGGTACGCACCGGAGTCCTGATAAGGGAGATCCGCGCGGAAACCATCATCGACGCTTCGCCTGCGGTAGTCTGGCGGGTGCTGACGGACTTCGCGTCCTACCCCGACTGGAACCCGTTCATCATCTCGATCGAGGGGAGACCCTGGGTGGGAACGCGTCTTTCGGTTGAGATCCGGCCCCCGGGAAGAAAGAGCATGCGGTTTCGGCCGATGGTGCTGCGGGTCGCAAAAGATCACGAGTTCCGGTGGATCGGCCGGGTCCTGATTGCAGGCATCCTCGACGGAGAGCATCGGTTCACCATCGTTCCCGAAGGCGGCGGTTCCCGGTTCGTCCAGGCCGAGGTCTTCACCGGACTCCTGGTGCCCGCCGTCGACCTCACCGGCACCTTCCGGGCGACTCACCTCGGGTTCCTGCTCATGAACCGGGCGCTCAGGGAGCGAGCCGAACTTCTGGCCACCGGGAAACCATTTTAACCGCGGCTTCCCCGGGATCCCACGGGCTGACGGCCCTCATGGATCATGTCCTCCTCACCAACCGCTGCTTTCTTGCGGAGCCCGTGACCCCTGTACGGTCTCCGGTGGTTACAGCATTAATTGAATGAGTAGTTACTTATTTATGTGGGGGAGATGGAGATAGTATTGGATCTCCTGAGATATACCGGGAATGCGGAGGCGATCGTTTGAGCAGGCCTGTATCGGAAGAAAAACGGAAGGCGTTGATGGAGGCGGCAATTGACCTCTTCTCGACCCAGGGGTTTCATGCTACACCGACCCAGCAGATATCGGATCGTGCCGGGGTGTCGGCAGGGACCCTCTTCCGGTATTTCCGAACAAAGGAAGACCTGATCGATTCACTCTACTCCTCCATTCACCGGGCACTCGCCGATGTAGTGGACGAGGCTATTCGCCCGGGAACCCCGGTGGAAGAACAGATCAAAAATGTCAAACGACAGGTGCTTAACTGGATGTTTGAGAATCCGAAACAGACCCTCTTCTTCGAACAGTTCGCCTCCTCTCCGAATATCACAAAAAAGGCAAAAGAGATGATGTCCGTCCATCTCTCCGCCCTTGATGAACTGTACCAGAGGGCTGCCTCCCGGGGGATACTGGCAGGAGTCAACAAAGAGGTCTTTCTGGCAAACTTCTGGTACCCGAACTTTATGCTCATCCACCTGCATCTTTTCGGCAGACTGCAGGGCGACGTCGAAGAGACCATTGAGCAGGCGGTCGCTTCAATGTGGTCGGGAATGGCGCAGAAGCAGTGAAACTGCAGGAACCGGTATCGGAAACATGAGACCGCAGATCACGATCACGAGCATCTCCACGGGCATCTGCCGACGGCAACCGATTCTCCGGGGCCTGAGGAAGCAAGGTACCCGGCGTACCACCCGGTCATACTGACTCGCACATCCGCAGAAGGAAGCATACTACTATGAACAAACTGCAGAGATACTGGAGAATGCTCCGTCCAGGAGACTGGGTTAAGTTCTATCCTCTCTTCCCGCTTGCCGGGGCGTTTCTCGCCGCAGGCCTCTCATCCGGTCTCATCACGGTTTTTGCCCTATTCTTCTGCGTCACCGCATATGGGTTTGTGATCAACAATCTATACGATGCGGAGATCGACAAACGTCATGCAGGGAAGACGAAGCAGGGAAAAAATCCGTTTGCCGATGGGTCGATATCGAAGGGAGAGGTCGTCGGCATGTGCGTGGCGCTCGCAGGGCTGCCGCTCCTCGCCTCTTTCGCGGTCCCGGGCACGGGATTTGTCTTCATCCTTCTCTGCCTGATTGCCCTGACGCTCTATTCGGCGCCACCTCTCAGGTTCAAGGATCGGTTTGCAGCGGACATCATCTGTCACGGCGTGATGTTCGGCGGACTGCCGTTTCTGGCGGGATATATCCTTGCCGGAGGCGCAATCACTGAACTCCTCTCCCTCCCTGTCGCATCGGCCCTTGTCTGCACCTTACTCTGCTGTGAGGCGCTGATTGTACACGAAATTCTGGACTATCATGACGATCTGGAGACCACCTACACCACCGTTGTCGGCATCGGCCTGAGAAACGGATCTCTCCTCCTCGGCACCACTACCGTGCTCTCCGTTGTGGCGTTTGCGCCGATCTCATGGTGGTTTGCGATTGATGTTGCCGCAACTGCCGCGATAGTCAGCTTCCTTCTCGGCTATCCGGTCTACGGCTGCCGAACGTTACTGGTTCCGGCCGCTGGAAGGGGTTACCGTACGCTCATGAACAACCGTATACTCCGCACCCGTTGATCTCTATGATATCGGTAATCGTTCCCGCACTCAATGAAGAAGCGACCATTCTCGACTGTCTGGAGTCGCTTGCAGCCCAGAGCATCCCGCGGGAGACCTATGAGATCATTGTTGTCGACGGAGGATCGTCGGATCGCACCTGCGAGTACGCTGCAACCGTTGCCGATCGGGTAATCTCCCAGAAGCGAACCGGGATCGGCGGTGCCCGCGGGGACGGGGCCGAAGCAGCGGACGGGGACATCCTTGTGTTCACGGACGCAGATACGCGCCACCCCCCTGCCTGGCTGGAAACGATACAGGAAGTACTCACGGTCGGCGGATACGACGCTTGCACGGGGCCGGTCAGATTTTATAACCCGACGTTCTGTTCGTGCCTTATATGGGGATGGCGGCAGTATTATCTTCTGCTTCATCCTTTTGGTTTCTACTGGCTTATAGGATCCAATTTTGCAGTGAAAAGGGATGTGTACGTCAGGGCGGGGGGTCACCGGGATATATCAATCCTGGAGGATTATGATCTCTCCCTCCGTATCTTCGATGCTCATGCCGAATGCATCTATGACCGCCGCCTTGTCGTCCTCACCTCTGCGCGTCGGATGAAGGGTATCCTCGGATATGCGGAACTCTACCTCATTGGATATTATCATTACTACGTCACGGGGCGTGCTGAAGGCCTCCTGAATTATCCGCGTCCCGGCACCATCGCTCTTCGGCGATCTGCATTATCCGATGATCTGAAATTGGCTCTGAAGAAGATCAATAATGCCTGGGGTAAGGTCATCGGATACGGGTAAGGGGAATCCTGTTGTTATGCCGGGAGGCCTGCCTTTACCCCGGGGGACCCTTGTTCCGGACGGTGTCAGCGTTCGGGCGCGGCTCGCCGCCGGGAAACCTTCTTAACCGCGACGTCCCCAGTTTCTGCATGGATCCGAGAACGCTTCCACTCCTTCGCCGGGGTGAACGCGGTCCATGAGGCTGACGGTCCTCGTGGACAACGCCACGCTCACCGACCGTTATTTCCTTGCGGAACCCGGGCTCTCCATCTACCTGGAGGATGAGGAGACCCGCATCCTCTTTGATACCGGCTACTCGGGGGTCCTCATCCCCAACGCCCGGAAGATGGGCATCGACCTCCTCCGCGTCGACGAGATCGTCCTCTCTCACGGCCACCTCGATCACACCTGGGGTCTCGACGCCCTTATCCGGCTCCACACCGAGGCGATCATCGAGGGGCGGGAACGGGTCGAGCCCACGTTCATCGCCCACCCCGATGCTTTCCTCACCCGGAGCCGCGACGGCGTCGGGGAGATCGGGTGCCACCTCTCGGTCGAAGAACTCTTTCGGCACGGGAAAGTTCTCCTCACCGCCGCACCTCTCCGGCTGACCGAGAACGTGGTTTTTCTCGGCGAGATCGAGCGGCGGTTCGAGTTCGAGCCGGTGCCTTCCGGGGGCTACATCTACACCCCCGACGGCATCCGCGACGATACCGTCGCCGACGATACGGCGCTCGCCTGCAGGACCCCCGACGGGCTCGTCATCGTCACGGGCTGCTCTCACGCGGGCATCTGTTCGATCGTCGAGCAGGCCCGTGAAGTCTGCGGCGACGATCGCATCGTCGACGTCATCGGCGGGTTCCACCTCCTCGATGCGCCGCCGGAGCAGATGCGGGGAATTCTTGACTACTTTGCAGAGGTCCGGCCGGCAGCCCTCCACCCCTGCCACTGCACCGATCTCGCGGCAAAGGTTGCGCTCGCGAAGGTTGCCAACGTCCGGGAGACGGGCGTCGGGCTGCACCTGGAGTACGGGTGATCAGGGTTTGAGTCCCCTGATGGCCGGGATCTCACCGTACTTCTTCTCGTAGGCGTTGACGGCCTCCGGGGCCCCAAGGAGGAAGCGGCGGGCATTGTTGTAGACGGCAGGGTGCGCGCCGGGGTCGAGGGAGGAGAGGAGGTCGGCGAGTATCGCGACGGCCGGGACCCGGTGGGCAGGCTCCATCGCATCGATGAACGCGAGCGCGTCCAGGACCCGTACGGTGCTGTACTCGTTGACCGGGGCGAGCCGCCGGAGGATCTCCCCGAGGTACGTCCGCCCCTCTTCCGTCTCAAGCGACCGCTTCCTGTTCAGCGCGAACCGGCCGTAGAGCGCCCGCTGCTGGTCGGCCTGCTCGATTGCGAAGGCGGGCGAGGCCTCGATCCCCGAAAGAATCGCCACCAGGTCGTCGCAGTCGCTCCCGGCGACGGTACCGAGGAACGACTCCCACGCAACGGGGCTTTTTGCGGACTCGGCGGTGAACGACGCGAGGATCTCCGACCGTTCCGGTGCGCTGCTCTCCAGGACCATCCGGAACGCGACGAGGCGGTCGGTCGCGGCCGTCGCCTCCAGGAACTGGCGGACGATCAGCCGATGGACCTCCGGGGTGTCCGTGACGGCGAGGATCTCAAGGCAGGCGTTCTTTCTCTGCCGCTGCCGGATTGCCGCGGCTTCGCGCTCCAGATACCCGGCGGAGCCGGGAACGGCCGCCGCGGCCTGCCGGTAGACGCGGAGGAGGGTCTCGGGGTCGCGGGCGGCGACGGCGGCGAGGATCCTCTTCCTCGTGTCGTAGAGCGCCCGGTAACGGTGGGCGAACCGCTCGTCGTCCACCGACGGGAAGATGGTCAGGAACTGCCCGCCCGCCTCGTCCATGAGCCGGTCGTCGGCGATAAGATCGGCGCAGAGGTCGGCGAACCGCGCCGACACCGCTGTGTCCGGGTCCTCGAGGAGGCGGAGCATCTCCCGATCGGCGAGGGCGAGGAACGCGGTGAAGCGGCCGACGATATCGGCGTCGTTTTGCACCTGAAGGTAGAGTTCGTCCTCAGGCGGCCGAAACACCGTCTTCCCGTAGAAGGAATAGCCGCGGTTGAGCGAGAGGAACGCCGGCCGGTCGACGTTATCGAGGGTGATCTCCCCTGCCTCGTCCGCGATGCGGACGGTCCGGTCGACGATGTCCCGGCCTTCGGCATCGATAAGCGCGAACCTAAACGGGAACTCCCAGGTACTGCCGCCCGGCGAGCGGCTCTGGCGGTAGGCGAGGGTGAACCGTCGGGCCATGGGGTCGTAGGCAGGGGTCACGGTGAGGACCGGGTACTCCGTCTCCTTCAGCCAGACCGCCGCCATCCCCGAGAAGTCCTGTCCCGAGATCTCTTCCATGCAGCGTATCCAGTCCTCCCGTGAGGCGTTGGCGTGTCGGAACCGGTCGTGGTAGAGGGCGAGTCCTTCGGCAAACCTCTCCCTCCCCATCAGCGTCTCGATCATCCCGACAAACTCGGGGGCTTTCACGTAGGTGACGCCCGTGATGAGGTCGTTTGGGTCGTTGAAGCCGTCCGGTTCGATCGGCATCGAGCCGGCGCCCCGGTCGAGGGCGAGCGTCCCGGCCGCAGGGTCGAGGAGGTCGAGCACGGTCCGGAGGCGGGAATAGGCCTCCCCGAAGAAGAAGGCGTGGTGCTGGTTCTCGATGTGGACCGTCACCGCTTCGTTCAGCCAGATCTCGAACGGGCTCCTCCCCGTCACCTCGGAGCCGTTCTCGTTGTGGTAGTACTCGTGGACCTTCACCCTGACCATGTACTCGAAGGCCGGGTCGGTCGCCTCGGGGTAGGGCATGATCCGGTTCGCGGCAATCGTCGTGTTTCCGACGTTCTCCATGCCGCCGAAGTCGGAGTTCTGCATGGCGATCTCCCGGTAGACCGCCCCCGTATAGGCGTAGCCCGGGATTATGGTCGCGGTGCGCCCGGCAAGCGTTCTTCGGGTTCTTTCGAGGGTCTCCGGGTCTCCGGAGCGTTTCGCCTCGTCCCGAACCCGCACCAGGCGCAGGATCTCCTCCCGTGTCCCCCGGTCCCGGTATTTCCCGCGCCCGGTGAAGAGGTAGACCCACATCACCGCGTCCGCGAGGATATCGAGCGCGTGCTCCGCCGCATCCCCATCGGAGCCTGGTTTCGCGAGAAGTTCGAGGGAGAACGTCCGCCCGTCGGGGTACTCGAACTCCCGCCGGTAGGTGTCGTAGCACCCCACCCCGAGGAAGAAGAGGTAGGGGGCCATCGGCGTCGTGGTGTTCACGTACTCCTGGACGGAGCGTCCGGGGCCGAGCTCGTAGCGCGGTCCCGCGGGGTCGCCGTTCGATATGAAGTTCGTGTACCCGTCGTCCGCGACGATCGCCGTCGTGTAGGTGCACTTCGCGGTCATGTCGTCGAGGCAGGGGACCAGCCGCTGGAACCCCCACTGCTGGCACTGGGTG
>JASGMC010000042.1 GCA_030156625.1 Methanoculleus sp. | reverse complement strand
AAGAACCACGTCCAGCCGGTCGGACTACCGGCCGATTCGTCGGTGAAGTCTACGGCCAGAGGCGCGGTGCCGGAGGTCGGGTTGCCGCTGAAGTCTGCTGATGGTGCAGCGCTCACCGTGCCGATCAGCAGCAGGGTTGCCGCGATCAGGCACAGCGTCATCACTGGAATGCTTTTCGGGGGCTTCACCATATAATATCAAAAAAGATAAGAGAATATAACTGTTCGTATTTCTCCCGGGGATTGGTCATGCCCCCTACTCCAAAAAGTCCCGGATTATCAGTTTATATGGGATAGGCGCCCCCTGTTTCACGTGGCGGCGAGATCAAAAAAAATGTGGGCGTTTTTCCCGCATTATGCGACATCAATCGTAGTCCCGGAAGAGCGCCGGGTTCTGCTGCCGCACACGACATCACCGCCCCCTGCCCCTCTCCCGGTGCGCCGGGTGCCGACCGCCGGGGCCAAAGAATGAGGTATAAATCCCCCCCGGGGCAGTACTACAATAATGAGAACCCGCCCGCGTGCGGTCATGCCCGCGGGGGGGGCAGTCGTCCCCGGCCGGGACACCTGCGTTTACGCCGATACGGGCGGGTGCTGGGCCCTGCATACGAGTGAGACCATGAGCGAATTGTTGAGCGTGTTGTTGATCGGGAAAAGTCCCGGCAATCTCGGGGAGATGCTCCGCGAGTGCGGACGCGAGGTTGAGTTGATCCACTGCGAGCACCCCGAGGACGGGCTTGCTCTGGTATCGGGGGGAGGAATCGACGTGGTGCTCCTCGATCTCGACCTCGCGGGCGGGCAGGGAACGGCGTTCTTCGACCGGCTGCGAGAGGCTGCGCCCGACATACCGATCATCGTGCTCACCGCCGCGGGAGAAGACCCCGCCGCGCTCCATGCGATGCAGAACGGCGCGCAGGACTACCTGGTCGAGGGGAAGACCGACGCTGAACTGCTCTGCCGGTCGGTCAGGTATGCGCTGGAGCGGATGCGGGTGGAGGTCGCGCTCCGGCACTCGGAGGCGATGTACCGGAGACTTGTCGAGAACCTCAACGAAGGTGTCCTCGCCGTGGACGAGGCCGGCCTCATCACCTTTGCAAACCTGGCGATGGAGGAGATCCTCGGCTGCCCGGCGGAACGCCTGATAGGCTCGCCGTTCGCCGGGTTCCTCGATGCCGCCGGTCGGAGCGGGACCACCGGAAACCCGTTCTGCCGGCTGACCGACCGGAGGCAGGAGTTCGAACTGGACCTCCTCCACAGCGACGGGAGAAGCGTCCACGCGCTCGTGGTCACGTCGCCGATCGTCGACGCCTCCGGCGCCTTTTTGGGATGCCTTGCCGGGGTGCTCGACATCACCGACCGCAAAAGGGCGGAGGAGGCGCTCAGGCAGAGCGAACAGAAGTACCGGCTCGTCGTGGAGAGCCTCAGCGAAGGAATATGGGTGATCGACCGTGACGCTTGCACGTCGTTCGTCAACCCCCGGATGGCGGAGATGCTCGGCTACGCCCCGGAAGAGATGATTGGGAAGGCCCTCCCCTCGTTCCTCTCCCCCTCCTGCCGCGCCGCGATGCGGGACCGCCTGGGTCGACGGGGCGACGGCGCCCGGGAGCAGTACGAGTGCGAGTTCGTCCGCAAAGACGGCGGCCGTATCACCGCGCTGATGATCGTGTCCCCGTTCACCGACGATTCCGGCGAGTTCCGGGGCTCGATTGCCGGCGTGATGGATATCACCGAGCGCAAACGGGCGGAAGAGGAGATCCGCATCCGGAACGAGCAGCTCATGGTGCTCAACCAGGTGGTCGGCGTCTCGGCAGCCTCACTCTCTCTTGCCGAACTCCTGGAAGAGTCGCTCGAGAAGATGCTCGAGATGATGGGGTTCGAAGTCGGCATCGTTTACATGCTCGATGCCGAGCGCAAGCGGGCCCTGCTGAAGCACCAGAAAGGGCTGCCCCCCTCGGCCCTGTCCCGGAGCCGTATCATCAAGGTCCACCACTGGCCGTTCAACTTCGTCTTCATCGCCGGCCAGCCACGCTACATAGAGCAGCAGCCCGACCTGAGCTCCATCGAGGCGGGCATACTCGAGGAGCTCGAGGTCTCGGCGCTCGCCTGCATTCCGCTCATCGCCGAATCGGTCGTCGTCGGGGCGGTTTACGTCGGCAGCAGGACGAAGGAATCCTTCTCCCGCGAAGAGATGACGCTTCTGGAGATGGTGGGAAAAGAGATCGGGTCGGGCATCCTGAAAGGGATGCTGCACAAGAAACTGGAGGCGGCGAACCGGGAGGCAAACCTGTATCTCGACATCATGACGCACGACATCAGGAACACCGAGAACGTCTCGGGCCTCTATGCCGATCTCCTCACCGAGATGCTGGAGGGCGAGGCCGCGCTGTATGCGAGAAAGATCCGGAGCAGCATCCAGAGGAGCGCGGATATCCTGGGCAACGTCACCACGATCCGTCGCATCCACCACGATCCGCCCGATTCCGGGCCGATCGACATCGATCTCGCCGTCAGGGAGGAGGTCGCCGCCTTCCCGGAGGTTGCGATTGAGTTTTCGGCCTGCCACCGCCGGGTCCTGGCGGATGGCCTCCTCTCCGAGGTCTTTGCGAACCTTATACGGAACGCCGTCGAGTTCGGCGGCCCGGATGTCAGGATCGCCATACGGGTGGAGGATTACGACGGCGAGAGCGTTCTCGTCTCCGTCGAGGATACCGGGCCGGGCATACCCGACCCCATGAAGGAGTCGATCTTCCACCGGTTCGAGCGGGGATGGGTCGGGGGATGCGGCGACGGGCTCGGGCTCTTCATCGTCCGCACCCTCGTCGAGCGCTACGGCGGCACCATCCGCGTGGAAGACCGGGTAGAGGGCCGGCCGGATCTCGGTGCGGCGTTCAGGTTTACCCTTCGCGAGTTCCTTTCTTCCGGGGATGACGAAGACAACGGGTATCCGGACGAAAAAGAGTGCGATTGAACACCGCCGGGTCCCCCCGTCCAATATCCCCTTTCAGGGCCGGACCAGGGTGCATCGTCGGCTTTACGTCGGGGCAGGGGCTGACGTTTCGCCCCCGTATCAAAAGATTTAAGCCGCAAGGTCACTATTTAGCGTCGTGACACCTGTATACGTCCGGGTTACCCAGTTCTTTGCGGCGATCGCGATCTGCCTGCTTGCGGGGTTCATCGGGTCGATCTTCACGATGCCGGCCGTCCCGACCTGGTATGCAGGTCTTGTAAAGCCCGCCCTGAACCCTCCCGCATGGGTCTTCGGTCCGGTCTGGACGGTGCTCTATATCCTCATGGGCATTGCGCTCTATCTCGTCTGGAGCAAGGGATGGGGGCAGAAGAACGTGCAGGTTGCCACGGCGATCTTCGCCGTTCAGCTGGTCCTGAACGTCCTCTGGTCGTACCTCTTCTTCGGAATGCAGGCGCCGTACTTCGCTTTCATCGAGATCGTGCTCCTCTGGATTGCGATCATCATGACACTAGCGGCCTTCTACCGGGTATCGGTACCCGCAGCGGTGCTCCTCGTCCCCTACCTCCTCTGGGTGAGTTTCGCGGCCTACCTCAACTACGGCATCTACGCCCTCAACCCGTAGGGCCGCTGACCTCCCGTTTTTTGGATGCCTCAGACGAGTTGACGAGCCTGAGGCCTGCGGGGATGCGCTGCACCCCGGGTCATGGCGACGAGAATCTCACCGTTTCTCGATCTGCCGCCAGACGTGGGCGAAACGCTGGAAAGCGGTGTAGTGCCCGAGGATGCCGAATATAACGAGGAGCCACCCGAGGTAGTTCAGACCATAGACCTCTCCCGGGATCAGCACCGTGAGGGCGCCGGCGATGATGATCAGCACGAGACGGTCCGCCCGGCCGAGGACGCCCCCGTAAAACCTGCCGACCCCGACAGCCTGCGCCTGGGTGCCGAGGTATGAGGACATCAGGACCCCTGTCAGCGCAAAGACGCCGATCGGCCAGGGTGCGGCGCCGCCTGCAAATATGCCCGTGATGATGAATATGTCCGCGTAACGGTCGATGACGTGGTCCAGGAAATCCCCGCGGATGCCCGCGATCCCCATGTCCCTGGCGAGCGCTCCGTCGAGCGCGTCGAAGACGGCGTTGAACGCGACCATGACGGTGCCGAGCGCGATGCCCCCGGCATAGAACGCGATACCTGCAAGTGCCGATACGAGGAACGATGCGATCGTCAGCCCGTTCGGGGTGATCCCGATCTTCCGGATAAGGTCCACCACGGGCTGAATGATGCCCTGCACCTGCGGCCGGAACTGGTCGAGCGTCATCTGCCGGGCTCCAGGTAATCGGTCCAGTCGATGCACCCCGAGGACGGCGGGAGTTCTCCCCGGATGAACCGCTCGATCCGGTCTGCACATTCGCCGACGGAGAGATCGGTCGTATCCATCTCGAGGACGTGCTCGTCCGGGTGCTCCTCGAGCGTCTCGATCAGGATGACGTCGAGCGCCTCCGCCTCGACGTTCTCCGCGACTTTCTCCTCCGGGTAGTTCCTTGGTGCTAGACGCGCCGCGAGGACGTCGGGACGGCACCGGAGCACCACCACCCGGTCGCAGGGGAGGAGGTGCGCGAGGTGCCCCTCGACAAACCCGTCGAGGGGCTCGAACTCCTCCACCCACCTGTCGACGTCCACCACCAGTGTCTGGCGGGAGCAGTCCTCCTCGAGGATATAGGGCCGCACCGTATCGGCCAGGCGGACGACCGGGTAGCCCCGCCGCTCAAGTTCGGCCGCGATGGATGTCTTTCCCGTTCCCGGTGTGCCGGTGATGCCCGTCATCATAAGTTTTCAATCGCCTCTAGGAATCGTTCGTTTTCCCAGTCTTCGCCGATGCTGACCCTGATGTAGGTGTTCCCTAGTCCCGGGAAACTGGTGCAGGACCGGACGAGGACGCCCTTCGCCGCGAGGCGTACCGTCGCCTCGTCGCCTGTTAAGGGAGCGACGTCTATCATAACAAAGTTTGCGTCCGAGGGATACGCCTTAAACGGGATCTCCTCGAGGAACCGCTGCCTCCACCGCCGGACGTGGTCGCGGGCTTCAAGCACCCGGCCGGTATCGGCAAGCGCCCCTGCGGCCGCCGCGAGAGAAACCGAGTTCAGCGCAAACGGCGTCGCCGCCCTGTGGTAAAACGGCTCCAGCCATCCCGGGGCGAAGGCGTAGCCGACCCGCAGGCCGGCGAGGGCGAAGATCTTCGACATCGTCCGCCCGAGGACCAGATTCTCGTGCCGCCGCATGAGGGGGCGGTAGTCGGTATCCGCAAAGTCGACGTAGGCGTTGTCGAGGAAGAGCAGCCCCTCCGTCCCCTCGAGGATCTCCTCGACTGCTTCCGGCGGGACCGAGTTGCCCGTGGGGTTGTTCGGGGAGCAGAGGAAGGCGAGTTTCGCCCCCCGGCAGGCTTCGATGAAAGCCTCCGTATCGATCGAGAAGTCCTCTCTCCGGGGAACGCTCACGACCCGGGCGCCGTGCGCCGCGGCCGCAAGAGCATAGAAGGAGAAGGTCGGGGTCGAGACGGCCACCGTCTCGCCGGGCTCGACGACTGTCCGGATCACCGTCTCGATGACGCCGTCCATCCCTGCGCCGGTGACGAACCTGTAGTCGCCGTGGTAGCGGCGGAGTGCCTCAACGAGCACCGAGGCCCGTTCGTCCGGGTAGCGGTTCGCGGTCCGGAGGGCCGCCGTCGCCGCTTCGATTGCGGCGGGCGACGGCGGCCGGGGATTCTCGTTGCTCGCGAGGCGGGCCACCCGGTCGATGCCGGGCTCCCGCGCCACTTCCTCGGCTTTCTTCGCGTAGGAGTATCCCGTCCTGCCCGCGAAGCACGCCCTAACCAAGCGCCGCATTGATGACACCGAGAGCCGTGTCGATCTCCTCGTCCGTGATCACCAGCGGCGGGATCAGGCGGAGGTTCCCGTCGGCGGCGCAGTTGACGAGCACCCCGTTTTCGGCGCAGGTCTGCTGGATCTCCGGGCACCGGTCGCCGACCGAGATGCCGATCATCAGGCCGCGGCCCCGGGGGTTGTGGGGGGCAAGGCCTTTCATGAACCGCTCGCCCTTCCGCCCGACATCGGGAAGAACCTCTTCGATGACGCTGATCGTCGCGAGTGCCGCCGCACAGGCGAGCGGCCCCCCGGCGAAGGTGCTGCCGTGCTCGCTCTTCTGGAACTCGAGCCCCTCGCGGGCGACGAGTGCGCCGATGGGGAACCCGCTCGCAAGCCCTTTTGCGAGCGTGACGATGTCGGGGACGACGCCGGTGTGCTGGAAGGCGCACCATTTCCCGGTCCGGCCCATCCCGGTCTGCACCTCGTCGACGATCATCAGCGCGCCGGTATCGTCGCAGATATCCCGGATGCCCCGGAGGTAACTGTCGGGCGGGATCAGGACCCCCGCTTCGCCCTGGATCGGCTCGACGAAGATCCCGGCGGTATCCTTATCGACTGCGCCTGCGAGAGCGTCCAGGTCGCCGTAGTCCACGAAGGTGCAGGCGGGCGAGAGCGGCTCGAACGGCTCCCGGATCGCGGGCTTGTGGGTGACGGCGAGCGACCCGCAGGTCCTGCCGTGGAACCCGTGGGCGAACGCGACGAACTTCTTCCTTCCGGTCCGGACGCGGGCGAGTTTTATCGCGCCTTCGTTTGCCTCCGCGCCGGAGTTCGAGAGGAACGCCTTGCTAAGCCCCGTGATCGAGACGAGTTTCTCCGCGAGTTCCGCCTGGTTCGGGACGTAGTAGAGGTTCGAACAGTGGATCAACTCTTTTGCCTGGCCGCAGATCGCCGCGACAACCTTCGGGTGGCAGTGGCCCGTGCTGCAGACCGCAATACCTGCCACGCAGTCGATGTACTCCCGTCCCCGGTCGTCCCAGACGCTTGAGCCCGCGCCGCGGACGATCTTCATCGTCCGGCCGAACGCGGGCATGTAGTAGCGTGCATCAAGCACGCGTGAATCTTCTGCCATAATCTCACTCATATTCGATCGTCGCGGGGGGTTTGGGGGTGACGTCGTAGACGACCCGTGCGACGCCGGGGATCTCGGCGGTGATCCGGGTCGCCATCCGGGCAAGGGTGTCGTAGGGCAGGGGCAGGGGGTCGGCGGTCATCCCGTCACGGGACCCGACGGCCCGGACCGCGACGATCCAGCCGTGCAGCCGGACGTCTCCCTTGACCCCGGTCCCGAGACCGATGAGCGCCGCGAAACACTGCCAGGGCTGGTACTTCTCCACCAGGCACTCCTCGACGATGGCGTTCGCCTCCCGGACGATCGCGATCTTCTCCTTCGTCACCTCGCCGAGCACCCGGACGGCGAGCCCCGGGCCCGGGAAGGGCATCCGGTGCTGGATCTCCACGGGAAGGCCGAGCCCGCCGGCCACATCGCGGACCTCGTCCTTGTAGAGGTCGGCAAGCGGCTCGATGATGCCCTTAAACTCGATATCGAGGGGCATGCCTCCCACGTTGTGGTGGCTCTTGATGCCCCCCTCGCTCTCGATGCGGTCGGGGTAGATGGTGCCCTGCAGGAGCATCGTCGCTCCCGTCCGTTTTGCTTCCCGCTCGAAGATACGGATGAACTTCTCGCCGATAGCCTTGCGCTTCTCTTCGGGATCGGTGATGCCTGCGAGCGCCTCGAAGAACTCATCCGCCGCATCCACGACGCGGAGGTTTGCATCGGCAAAGAGGGACCGGATGCGATCGGTCTCTCCCTTTCGCATGAGGCCGGTATCCACGTATATCGGGACGAGCTGGTTGCCGATGGCGCGGGTGGCGAGTGCCGCGCAGACAGACGAGTCCACGCCGCCGGAGAGCGCCATCACGACCTTATCCTGACCGGCAGTATCGCGTATCTGTTTGACTGCCCGGTCGATAAACTTTAGAACGTTTACCATTCTGCTGTCTCACCTGGACTCTGAAGTTGATTTATTCTTTTTGCATGCCTCTACGAAGCCGATGTAGGGTGGGGAGGGGGTTGTCGGGCTCGATTTGAACTCGGGGTGGAACTGTGTCGCGAGGTAGAAGGGGTGGTCCGGGAGCTCGCAGACCTCCATCCGCCCGTCGCAGGTTCCCGAGAAGACGAGCCCGGCGTCTTCGAGGTCTGCGATGAACGCCGGGTTCACCTCGTAGCGGTGGCGGTGCCGCTCCACGATTGCGGTCCTGCCGTAGAGGCCGGCCACCATCGTCCCATCTTTCAGGACGATGTCGCAGTCGCCGAGGCGCATCGTGCCCCCGAGGTCACAGACCTCTTCCTGCTCGGGGAGGATGGCGATGACGTGCGTCCCCTCACCCATCTCTTCGCTGGTGGCGTCGGGGATGGCGAGGACGTGCCGCGCGTACTCGATCACCGCGAGCTGGAAGCCGAGGCAGAGGCCGAGGTAGGGCTTTTTGTTCTCACGGGCATACTGTATCGCTTGGATCTTGCCTTCGATGCCGCGTTTGCCGAATCCTCCCGGGATCAGGATGCCGTCGACATCGGCGAGGTCTTTGACGTCGAACGTCTCCGCATCAAGCCAGCGTATGTTTACCTCGGTGGAGAGCGCTCTTCCGGCGTGCTTGAGCGACTCTTTGATGGAGATGTAGACGTCCTCGATCCCGTACTTGCTGACGATGGCGACCGTCGCCCGGTTCGTGTACTCCTGCGAGACGACCCGGTACCACGCGGGGTCCGGCTCCCTGTTCTCGAGGCCCAGGTAACTGCAGACGACGTCGGCAAGCCCTTCCTTCTCCAGTTCCACCGGGATCTGGTAGATATCGGGGACGTCCTTTGCGGAGATGACGGCTTTTAACGGGACATCGGTGAAGGCGGAGATCTTCTTCTTCGTCTGCGGGCTGATCACCTCGCTGCTCCTGCCCACGATGATGTCGGGCTGCAGTCCGAGTTCCCGGAGCGTCTTGACCGAGTGCTGCGTGGGTTTGGTCTTGTGGTCGCCCATGGTGTCGACCGGGACGAGGGTGACATGGACCAGGATCATGTCCTGCGGCGCAAGGTCGCCGTGCATCTGGCGAACCGCCTCCAGGAAGGGCATGCTCTCGATGTCGCCGACCGTGCCGCCGACCTCCACCAGGCAGATCTCGGCCCTCTCGCCGCCGTTGATCTCCTCCTCTGCCGCACGGCTGATGCAGTGCCTGATCTCGTCGGTGATGTGGGGGATGATCTGGACGGTCGCGCCGAGGAAGTCCCCGCGCCGCTCCTTCTCGATGACGTTCCGGTAAACCTTGCCCGTCGTGATGTTGTGGATCGACTTGAGGTTGATGTTCAAGAACCGTTCGTAGTTGCCGAGATCGAGGTCGACTTCCCCGCCGTCGGAGAGGACGAAGACCTCACCGTGCTGGGCGGGGTTCATGGTACCGGCATCGATGTTCAGGTACGGGTCGATCTTTACCGCCGTTACCTGGTAGCCGCGGTTTTTTAGGAGGCGGCCGATGGATGCGGTGGTGATGCCTTTCCCGAGCCCACTCATGACGCCGCCGGTTACAACGATGTACTTCAAACTCTCGTTCCCCTCCGGTTGCTCTATCTTATGTATGCGATCTTGGATGTTGAGAATGTATTGTTCCGGCAGTCCCGGGAAATCCCTGCCTGTACCATGGGGGGTTTGCCGGGGCGCCCGTTGCAGCGCTACCCCTCGATGACCGCGAACGATGTCGACGTCCGGGTAAGAAGCGCGTCGTCTGCCGCGTTCCGGACCTCTCCGTCTGCGAACGCCACCCGGCGCCCTTTGCGGACGACCCGCCCGGTAGCGGCGATCCTCCCGCCGTTGACGCCTTTTATAAAACTGGTGTGCTCGTCGATCGTGGCGATCCTCTCGTCTTCAGCAAGGAGCGTATAAAGCGCAAGCGCAATCGCCTCATCTGCGAGCGCCACGTAGACCCCTCCCTGGAGCCACCCGGCGCCGTTCAGCATATCCGGCCGGACCTCCATGCTGAGGCGGGCGCACCCGTCGCCGAACTCGTCGACTTCTATCCCCATCAGCGTAAAGAAGGGATTCGCGTCCCGTCCCACCCTTTTTAATTTTTCAATGTAACCCACGCGATCACACCCGTGTGCGAGAGGTTTTGGGGTCCGCCGGGATAAGCGTTGTGAATATCGTGGCTGATAAGGCATTCCATCCATGTGATCGGCCATTTAACCTGTCGAAGGCCGGTGTCGCCCCTGTACGGCATCCGGCCGTCTGTTCGAAAAAAATCTCTTCCGGCGCGCTTCTTCTCCTGATCGTGGTGAATACGGGAGCGATTGCCCTCTGCCCGGGACTGAACCCGAGGAACATATAACAACAAATATCCCTTTCGATTTCCACCTGTAGAGATATGGAAGATGCGTGGCAGCCTGAAGCGCTCCGGAACAGGAGGCTCGAGCAGCTCCGGGCTACCATGGACGATTACATCGCAAAGAACACCGATCTCGTAGAGGCGAATCTTCCGGTCTTCTTCGGGCACGTTGCCGCCACGCTCGACAAGACCTTCCCCGATCTCGACGACAGGACCTACGATGATTTCATCGATGCGACCGCTTTTACACTCATTAACGCCACGAACGAGGCCCCTACACCAGAGTTCCTCGAAAAGACGTTGCGGCATGCCGTGGGGAACAAGCGGCGGAGAAAGGGGCGGGTGACCCTCGATGTGATTGTGGCCCTCAAACTGATGGATTCCGGCAACTACTATCATGCCATCGAGTACCTTACGCCTCACAGGGCCCACGACGGCCGTATCACCGCCGCAATTGCCTACTGCTACTACGCCCTGTCCCTGGCGAAGAACAGGGTCCAGGGTCTCCGTCCCGACGATCTGGAATTGCATGCCCGCGAGGAGATGCTGAATCTCTCGCGGATCCGCGCCCCGATCAACCGCCTTGGCGTCCTCGATCGCAAAGACACCATGCTGAACTCGATCTTCTGGTACATGCTGGACCTGGCGTTCACCTGGTTCCCGAGCGAACCGGAGTTCTACCGCATCGGCATCTCCTGGACAAAGTACGAAGGGAACGCCGAGCGCCGCCAGCACCTCCTTACCCTTGCTACGGAGCGGTTCTCGGACAACAGGTTCTTCCTGACGGAGGCGTTCAACACCCGCGTGGAGCTGCGCAACGGGAGCGGCGCCGCTGCCATCGTCAAACAGATGATGCAGCAGTATCCCGACGACCACGAGCCGCTGTACTACGGTATGAAACTTGCGATTCTCGGTGGACAGCCGAAATCCTACGCGAATTTCAGGAAACTGGCGATCCTGAAAGGCTTCCCCCGGCACCTGCTCCTGATGCTCGATACCGTGCTCGAGGTCATGTGCAACCACAAGAATGAGAGTTACCTCTGCTTTGAGGAGGTGAAGAAGGCTTCCCGCGGGCGCGAGTACTACGTCACGGCACTGGATCACATCCTCCGGGACTTCGTCGAAGGTGACGAAGAGCGGGCGAAACGGGCGAGGTCCGCGCTCTTCACGAGCATCGACCAGTACTGCATGCAGATCCTGAAGATCAGGGAGGACTGAAGTGGATTCGTGCTGCAACTACTCCCCGTCTTTTCCGCGGATCGCCCGGAACCCCGATCGGTGCCGGATTCACGGCACCTCCCTGGATGCTCCGTTAAAAAAACCAATCCCGAAGATAGAACGGAAAGGCATAACGATGAGTATATTTATCCCAACAGGTAAAACCTCCTACGTACAGCGCTTATGGGCCCGAATACACAATTATACCGGGGAGGACCGGTTGCCATGACGGGAAACAATACTACTCACGATGCCGGGAGGGGGGCGCCCGGGGCCGACGACGCCCGGGAATCACCGCACCTTGGAGAAGATGTCTATACCTCGATCCTCCACGAAGCGCCGGACGGACTCGTCCTGGTGAATGGTGAGGGCGAATGCCGGTACCTGAACCCGGCGTTCACCCGGATCACCGGATATACCCGGGAGGATGTCCCGACTCTCGCTCTATGGTTCGAGCGTGCCCACCCGAACCCGGCATACCGGGAGAAAGTGCTGGATATGGGGCAGGAATTGCTCCGGGGCGACCGGGATACCATGGTTGCCAGCGTGGTCTGCCGGGACGGAAAAGTGCGCGATGTCGAGCTCCGGCGGGCGTCGATCGAGGGTGGCCGCGTCCTGCTCACCGTCCGGGACATCACCGAGCAGGTGCTGACCGAAGAGCACCTCAGGCAGGCCACATCCGAACTGACCGCGGTGATCGAAGCGTTTCCCGATCTCTTCATCCGGCTGAACGCCGACGGCACGATCCTCGACTCCAGGGCGGGGAGGCTCGCGGAGACGCCGCTTGTGCCCCGGACGCTGCTCGGGCGGCGGATACAGGATCTCTTCCCCGCCGGGATAGGGGAGGGGCTCCTGGGTGCACTGCAGGAGGCCGTCCGGACGGATGCGCCGGCCGCGCCCCTGGTGTTCAGCCACACGGAGAATGAAGAGACCCGGTACTACGAAGCCCGCGTCGTACCGCTGTACGAGATGCACCTGATGGTCATCCTCAGGGAGATCACGGAGCGCAAGAAGGCGGAGGAGGAGCTGCACCGGCACCGCGAGCACCTGGAGGAACTCGTTGCCGAGCGAACCGCCGAACTCGAACGTGCGAACCAGCAGCTCGAGCGTCTTCTCTACTGCATCGAGGCGACCGAACGCAAAGCCGCGGAGGAGTGGCTGGACTCATCGGTCGAGCAGGGCACCCTCGGTGCGGCTGAGCCGGAGGAAGCAAGGATCACCACCGACGCCGCCGGGACGGTCATCATCGTCAGCCGGGAGGCCGAGCTCCTGACCGGCTACGCTGGAGAAGAACTGAACGGAAGACCGATATGGTCTCTCTTTTCGGGCGATGCCCGTGAACTTCTCACCGGGGAGGTGCTCGGGCGGGGCAGGCCCGTGGAATGTGCAGAAGGGACGGCACTCGTGAAAAACGACGGTTCGAAGCAGGCGGTCCGCATCTCCGCCGACCCGATCGTCGATGCCGCGGGCGTCGTGATCGGCGTGGTCTGCACGATCCGGAAAGCGTGAGCGTTCAGAGCCTGAAGCCGTAGGACTCCGGGTGCACCGCCCCGGGGTCCTGGGGCGCCACGGTGACCCCGACCTGGTCGGAGTAGAATCCGAGTCCTTCGAGCGCGGAGAGGAGTACCTTCTCCGGCGTGTTGTTGATCTCGCTTACGTGGGCAAGCATGGCCATATGGATGTGATCGGCGAGCCTCTGCAGGCAGCGGGCGGCATCCGGGTTCGAGAGATGCCCGCGTTTCGATCGTATCCGGCTCTTTAAGTATGCAGGGTACGGGCCGTTCTCGAGCATGTCGGGGCAGTGGTTGCTCTCGAGGAGAACGGCGTCGCAGGATGCGAGCCGGTCGAAGATGGTTGTGGTGACGGTGCCGGTGTCGGTGCAGCACCCGATACGGAGGTCGCCTTCGGCGACAGAGAATCCGCAGGGTTCCCGGGCGTCGTGGGAGGTGGCGAAGGGTTCGATCGAGAAGTCCCCCACAACGAACTGCTCGCCGTAGCGGCACACCCTGACCTCTGCCGACGACCTGCATTTCCTGGAGTATGCCTCGAGCGTGCCGCCGGTCGCGTAGACCGGCACCCCGAGCCGCCTTGCCAGGACGTCGACGCCCCGGACATGGTCGACATGTTCGTGAGTGACGAGAATCGCCTCGACGAGCGATGCGTCCCCACCGGCGGCTTCGAGGCGGCGAAGGGTCTCGCGTGCGGAGAGCCCTGCGTCGATGAGCAGCGCGCCCCGCCCCCCTCGCAGATAGGTGCAGTTTCCTTTGCTCCCGCTGGCGAGGACTGTCAGTTCCATTGCAGAAAAGGTGGGCTGTGCGGATATTTAAGGACGCGGCGGTGAACCGCGCGGCAAGAGCTCCGGGGTCCGGGACACCATTACCTGATGGGTGTGCATGAGCACAACGGAGGGTTCCCGGCGGGCGGAGGTTCACCGGAACGTCGGGGGTCCCGGAGACGGCCGGGCACGCGTGAGGGGGGAGACAGGCTTCAGTTCCGTGTCGCCCTGACGACGTGGACCGATTCCGCCGTGAACGAGGCGGAAACCGGGCTGCCCTTCCTGATCTCCAGGTCGTCCACCACTTTCCAGGAGAGGACGGACGAGAGCGGAAACCCGCAGTCGACCGTCACCCTGCTGAACGGGCCGCGCGGGGAGATGGAGGCCACGGTGCCGGGAAGGATGTTCCCGCCCCGGAGACCCCTTGCCCCTGCCGCCGGGGCGATCCGTATATCCTCCGACCTGATGCAGAGGCAGACCTCTTCCCCCTGTGAAAACGACGATCTCGCCCGGACCCGGACGCCGCCGACGTCGACGACGGAGGATCCGAACTCGGCGGCCACGACGACCCCTTCGACGACGTTCTCGGTGCCGACGAACCGGGCGACGTCTTGGTTCGCCGGCAGGGTGAAGACCTCTCTTGGGGACCCCACCTGCGCGAACCCCCCGTTCATCAGCACGCCGATCCGGTGGGCGAGCCGCTGCCCCTGGTACATGTCGTGGGTCGAGATCACGATCGTCGTGCCGTGGTCCCGGTTGATCTGGAGGACCAGTTCCTCGATCTTCTCCACCGAGACCGGGTCGAGGTTCGCGGTCGGCTCGTCCATCAGGAGGATCTCCGGCTCGATCACCATCGCCCGGGCAAGAGCCACCCGCTGCATCTCCCCACCCGAGAGCGTTCGCGCTCTCTGCTCCCCGTAGCCGGCAAGGCCGACCATATCGAGGGCGTCCTCGACCTTCTTCTGGATCACGCTCTCGCCCGCCCCCCGGAACCGGAGGCCGACGGCGATGTTTTCTGCGACCGTCGTGTTGAAGGCGGCAGGTTTCTGGAAGACCATCCCCATCATCCGGCGGATGGATAGACTCCTCTCCCTCTCCGCGTGGATGTCGATGCCGTCGATCCGGATCGTCCCTCCGCTCGGGGAATCGAGGAGGTCGACGAGGCGCAGCAGGGTTGACTTCCCGGCCCCGCTCGGTCCGATGACGGCGAAGATCTCTCCCCGCCCGATACGCGCGGTGACGCCGTCGAGCACCGTCTTATCATCGAAGCGCTTTGAGACGTTTTCAAGTTCAATCATGGAGTCACCGGTGCTGTACTGTGGTTATGGCGAGATTGACGCCGAGTGCGATGGCGAGCAGGATGATCCCGAGTGCGATGGACTCCGGGATGTTCCCCATCGATGTCTCGAGCGATATCGCGGTCGTCAGGACCCGGGTCGAACTCCCAAACGACGAAGCCGCGATGTTGCCGCCGACGAGGATGGCCGCTCCGACCTCGGATATCGCCCGCCCGAACCCGACCGCGACGGTCGCCAGGATCGCGAACCGGGCTTCCTTCATGATGTTTACCAGGAACTGGAGGCGGGTCGCCCCGAGCGAGTAGAGGGTATCCCTGACGACCGGGTCGACCCCCGAGAGCGCGGAGATCGTGAGGCCGGTCATGATCGGCAGGATGAGGACCGTCTGCGCGATGACCATGGCGGTAGGGGTGAAGAGCAGCCGCAGGGATCCGAACGGCCCGACACGGGATATAAGCAGGAATATGAGGAGCCCGACGATGACCGTCGGCAGGGAGTAGAGCGTCTGGATCAGGTTGATGAGACTCTTCCTGCCGGGGAACGTGCCGAAGTTGATCGCGGCGCCGAGAGGGATGGCTAGCAGCGTGGCGAGAATCGTTGCGGTGAGCGAGATGACGATGCTTCGCGCGGCGATGGCCATCACGTCGGGGTCGAGCGTGACGATGAGTCTCGCCGCCTCTACGAATCCCTCAATGATCTCGTACATGCCTGCACCTGATTGTACTCTGCCGAAGGCAAAAAGGGGGTGGGAATTGGGGGCGGATCAGGGAATCGGATCCTTCACTTCGGCCTGCGGCACGCCGATCTTCTCCCAGTCGTTCCGGGCGGCGTAGAAGAGCGGCTGGCCGTACTGGTCGACACCGAAGGAGGCGATCTCCTTCTGCACGTCCTCAGAGATCATGAAGTTGACCCAGTCTTTCGCGACGGTGCTGTTGGTGTCGGAGTACTTCTCGGGGTTGATCTGCATGGCGCAGTAGATGTTGAGCAGGATGTCGCCCTCGTCCACGAGCGTCACGAGATCGAGGTCGCCCTTGTAGGCAAGGTAGGTCCCGATGTCGGAGAGGGTGTAGGCCTGCTTTTCGTTCGCCATCGCCAGGGTCGCACCCATGCCCGTCCCGGCCTCCTGGTACCAGTCGCCGGAGCCCTGCACGTCCGCGGAGTAGTTGAACCCGGCTGCCTTCCAGATGGCCTTCTCCTTGGAGTGCGTGCCCGAGGCGTCACCGCGCGAGACGAAGACAACATCCGATCCGTCGGTCATCCCGGTCTCCCGGATGGCGGTGAACGCCGCTTCAGGCTGCAAGCCCTTGATGCCTGCCGGGTCGGACTCAGGCCCGACGACGACGAAGTAGTTGTAGGCGAACACGCGCCGGTTGACTCCATAGCCGTCGGCGAGGAAGGCATCTTCACGGGCACGGTCGTGCACCATCAGGACGTCCACGTCGCCGTTCTGTCCGTACTCGATCGCCTTGCCGGTTCCGGCGGAGACGATCAGCACTTCAGCGTTGTACTGCTCTTCGAAGATCGGGGTGAGGCGTTCGAGGAGTTTGGTGTCATAGAGGCTCGTTGTCGTGGCGATACGAAGCTGCTGTTTCTCTGCGGGAGTCGGGTCCGATGTCGTCCCGGTACAGCCGCAGATGAGCAGGAGGGCGACCATTACGGCCGCAACGGCAAAAAGGGTTCTTCTTTGCATAACTCTCAATTCAAATGTCGGGGTTTGGATAATTAAATGCAATGGTTATGGTTCTAAGTTATGTTTATAAAGTTAACTTGGTTGTTTTAAAAAAAGATAAATGATTCTCTATGGATGCTCGGGAGACCGCGGCCGGCAGGCCGCTCCGGGGTCACCCCATCACGATATCGCGGTAAGCATCGCCGTCCGCCTCGACAAAAAGGACCGCCTTTCCCTCGACGCAGGCGGGCTTCGGGAATTTCCTGAGCGCGATAGTGCCTTCCCCGACCGCCGTCCCGTCCCGGGTCATGACCCGGTCGACGCCGGAGGCGAGGATTGCGGCGACTGTCTGGGTACCGCGGAGGTCCCGGGTCGTTCCTTTCTGGACGAACCGGCCGTCGTTGCCAGATGCCGCGAGCCCGACGCCTGCGAGCGCGCCGATAATGCCGTCTTCGGTGCCGCCGAGCCCCTCGAGAAGGACCCCCGCCTGCCGGGCGAGCCCTCGTGCCTGATCCTGCGTCACGATGCTTGTCTTTGCCGAGAAGCCGAAGAAAGAGAGGTCGCTCCCGATCTCCCGGTCGGCGGCGACGCAGATACCGGGGTCGCTCCCCTCGATGAAGTCGGCAAGCATCAGTTCCTTTGCCGTCGCGAACACCTCGGCCGCGATCCCGTTCCCGGTATCCTGGATGTGGATGACCGCGGAGCTGTTGTGGGAGGTGTAGGGGACGGCGGGATGGACAAAGAGCTGGTGGCGG
>JASGMC010000041.1 GCA_030156625.1 Methanoculleus sp. | reverse complement strand
CGTTCCCCCAATGGCGATAAACGACGCGTGCACCGGAGGTGCAGGCGGAGTTCGAGCACCACAGGTGCGCAGGCCACCACGGTCCACGGCATGAGGACAATGCTTGAGAAAAAGGTCGAACTCAGGGACAGGCAGGGTCCGGCACCAATCTCGTCAGGGAAGAATAACAGCCGGAATAGGACTTCACCAGAGCCCGATAAGGGAAATCTTCTCCTCCGGTTATTTTTTGTCATGAACGCGGGTTGGTGCGCAACGTAATTCGGTCGAATCCTCTGAGATC
Organism: Methanoculleus sp.; assembly: GCA_030156625.1. GTDB lineage: Archaea > Halobacteriota > Methanomicrobia > Methanomicrobiales > Methanoculleaceae > Methanoculleus. Next base: position 17,270 of record JASGMC010000041.1, on the reverse strand, counting down.
ACGTATCAGGTATATGCTGGAGCACTACCGAAAATTGGGTGCCCGAGAGATAAGGCCTTACGCCCGGGCACATTTCGGTTCATGGTGCAGTGTTTTTTTGTGTTCGCAGGCCGTAACCGTTCTGGCCTGTGAACCCGCTGCATCATGTGATGATGTGCCTTCTGGTTGACCCCACTCTCAGGCAAGATCCCCCATGGCGCTGAAAGTATATAATTTTATCTCAATGCATGAATAATAGTTTTCCTGTGTCCTATGGTCCAGGCCGGCTTTCTCCTCCCTCCAGACGATCTCACTCTTCCACAATGATGACCGCGACCGGGCACGAGTCGGCAGCCTCCAGGACGCAGTCGGCAAGGTCGTCGGACACCTCGCCCTCCGCGGGATTGCCGTCGACCCGGTACTGTTCCTTGATCGAGCTCAGGCCGTCGTTTGGGTCCTCTTCAAAGACGTCCGGGCAGAGCGTCCAGCACGATTCGCAGCTGGTGCATCCCGGCCTGTCGATGGTAACTTTCACCACACTCCATACCTCCGTTTTGTCTCGGGAGGGGCTCTCCTCCATGTTAAAGGTGACGGGTGCGTGCGATCTCTGCGGCTCCGGCAGGGCCTGGGTGCCGGGCACACGCCGTCGATTTGTCAGGGGGCTGTACAACCCGGTCCTCTCGTCATCTCTGGATAATTCCCAACTGGCTTTGCTTCCGCCCGGTATTCGATCGAGATCAGGTTCCAAAGATGACCGGGAGAAGTTTCCTGTCAGATCGCTACAACCGGATATCGGACGAAACGCTTATGCCCTATCCCCAGCCTGTCGCTGACGGGATCGATGGAACCGAAACACCGGCTGACGCAGTTCGACCTGACCAATATAATCGTGGGAGCCATTGTCGGGGCCGACATCTACATCGCATCCGCACTCACGGCGGGGCTGGTCGGACCGTTCTCAATCGTTGTCTGGATGATCGCTGGCGTGTTTGCCGGAATTATCGCTATGGTCTTTGCATACTGCAGCTTCTATGTCCCACACGTCGGCGGGCCCTTTGCCTACGTCTCTGCCGCGCTGGATCAATTTTATGGTTTCCTGACCGGTTGGAGCCTCTGGATCGCAGAACTGATGGCTTTGCCTGTCTTCGCTATCGCTTTTGTTCTCTACCTCCAGTCCTTCGTCACACTCAACCCGGAAGGACAGATAGTAGTTCGGGCTCTCTTCATCGGGACCCTTACCCTGGTGAATATCATCGGTGTGAAGGCAGCCGGGCGCTTCAACGATGTCCTGACCGTCGTCAAACTGTTCCCGCTCATTTTGCTCATTCTGGCGGGATTACTCGCATTCGTCACAAAGCCGGAAGCAGTAGCGGCAAATTACACCCCTCTTCTTCCTCTTGGATTCCAGAATGTTGGCTATGCGGTCGTACTCGTCTTCTGGGCATACGTCGGTTTTGAGATGGGCACGTTTCCCGCGTCCGAAGTCGAGAAACCCCGCAGTACAATTCCCAGAGCGATCATCAACGGGATGGCCATCGTCGGGCTCTTTTATATATTGACAAACTTTGTTCTCTACGGTCTCATCAACTGGACGGTTCTTACCGAAAGCAAGACTCCGCTCGTTCTCGCAGGCACCATCCTCTTCGGCACCGCCGGCGCTGCCGTGATGACCATCGGTGCCCTCCTCTCGGTATCGGGCTCGGACGAGTCAGGCATGCTCGGCACCTCCCGTCTTGCCTACGCAATGGCCCTCGACGGGCTCCTCCCGAGGATCTTCGCCCGCCTTCATCCACGGTTCGGAACGCCATACGCCATCCTGATCCTGCAGGGTGCGATCGCCTTCCTCCTCTCCGGTTATGGCAGCCTCTCCGAACTGATCTCGTTCTCCGTCTTTAACATCGCCTTCGCCTACCTGCTCACCTGCATTGCGCTGATCGTCCTGGTGCGGCACCAGCAACAACACCTTGTCGGGCAGCGGATCCTTCCATTGATCGGGATCGCCATCTGCACGTTCCTGCTCTATTCGACCACGCTTTCCGACAAGATCGCCGGAACGCTCGTGATTCTTGCGGGGATCCCGTTTTACATCTATTTTTCCCCGAAGGAGGATATCCACCATCTCAAACGTCTTTTCCTCACAGAAGAGGCAGTGCTGCTCCGCCAGGTAGAGATCCGAAATCGCTACCTCGGAAACATCATACGGCTCCTGCACCTCGGTTATCAGCGTATCCTGGTCAGGATGCGCTCACGGTGACGGGGCTCCCGGCAATGCGGGGTTGGCGGCGCAGAATTTGGTTTTCCTATCTACAGATAGGCCTCGGATGCGTAGCGCCGCATCATGCGGTGAGTATTGAAGTAGTAGGCGATCTTCGCGATCGAACTCCGCATGATCGTCGCCCACTCGTCCGTCTTATGATAGTATGTCGGAATGATCAGGTACTGCAGCTTGCTGTAGAGGTCTTGAAGTTCGCGTCTCCGGCGTTCGTCATCGCTGATCTGTTCATCAGGACCGGGACCGATCGCCCACCCCGTCGTGCCCTCAATCCAGCCCTCGATCCACCAGCCGTCGAGCACGGAGAAATTTATCACCCCGTTGAGAGCCGCTTTCATCCCGCTCGTTCCCGAGGCTTCGTACGGCGGCAGGGGCGTATTCAACCAGACATCGGACCCGGCGGTCATGATGGCCGCCATGTCCATCGAGTAGTTCTCCAGGTACACGACCTTCACATCGCCGTCCAGCTGGCGGATGTACTCATGAATCCGGCGGATCTCCTGTTTGCCGACCTGATCCGCCGGATGAGCCTTGCCGGCGAAGACCAGCTGGAAGGCACCCCGCCTGTTGATCTCACGGATCTTGTCCAGGTCCGAAAAGATCAGAGCTGCTCGTTTGTATGCCGCCGCTCGCCGGGCAAACCCTATCGTGAGCACCCCATCATCCATCTCAACATCCGTCACCCGGCTGATATACTCGATAAGGGCCTGCTTTGCCTGCTGGTGAGCATGCCTGATATCTTCATGCGGGATCTCGTCCACCCTGACGAGCAGCTCGGGCTCGTGCGCCCAGCCGGGGATGTATCGGTCAAAAAGAGACCGAAAGGGCCTCGAAGTCCATGTATGCGGATGCACGCCGTTTGTGATTGCCCGGATATGGAAGCCGGGGAAGAGCTGCTGTGAGTAGTTCTTGTGCGCCGGGCTCACGCCATTCACAAATCGGCTCAGGTCGAACGCAAGGGTTGTCAGAGAGAGTCCGTCTGTCTCGACGTAGCGGTCCATCAAGACCGGTGGAATCTCGCTTCTGAGCAGGGGGACTGATATCTCGCGGGGGAACGTCTCGAACGCGACCTGAACCGGGGTGTGGGTGGTGAAAATGCACCGTGTCCTCACCTTTTCCTCATCCATGTCACGGTGCTTCAGGAGTTCAAGGGTAAGGAGGCTGGAATGGCTTTCATTGATGTGGTACTTGCTGATCCGGAATCCTACCGTTTCGAGCATCCGTACCCCGCCGATTCCGAGGACGATCGACTGCTTCAGCTTGTATTCCTGATCCCCGCCGTAAAGGTAGTCGGTGATACTCCTATCTTCGGGAGCGTTCTCTTCAAGATCCGTATCGAGAAAAAGCACCGGTACCAGCCCGCCCACCGGACTCCAGTAGTCATGCAGCCACGCCCGGACGGCAACGTCCCGCTCTCCGATTTGTACGGTTACCCGTTCGGGCAGTTCCCGCAGGTGCTCCGCAGGGTTCCATTCGTCAGGCAGATCGATCTGCTCACCTGCGGGGGTTAACTGCTGCCGCACGTATCCTCTGCGGTTGACAAGGGTTACCGCGACCATCGGGAGCAGCAGGTCGGCACTCGATTTGATGACGTCCCCCGCAAGCACACCGAGACCGCCGCTGTATGTCGGGATGCCGCTTTCGATTCCAATCTCCATTGAAAAGTAGGCGATCCTGGCCCCTTCAAGGAACGTATCCCTGCACAGTTCACTTGAAAAATAGTAGGTACCACCCCGTGCTTCAACTGTATACGGTGCACTCTCCGGCTCCAGCGGCATCCCGCAGACAGGGTCCCTGATAACCATACCCCCGAGTTTTCACGGGTCATACTTAACGATTTGCCCCATACCCGACTCAGGTTCTTCCCGCTTGAAAATGACGGGGACTCATCCGTATGTGCCCTCTCCCGGTGCACCTTATATATATTATGGTTCGAAGAGAGTGCCGCGAAGCGGCATGGCGGAACAGCCGATCACTACGGAGGAGGCCAAAGGCAAAACCATCGACGATCTCTTCGAGAAGTTCTCATCCCGGCGGGAGGGGCTGACCGGGTCCGAGGCTCAAAGCCGTGTTCAGACATACGGTTACAACGAGATTCCGGAGAAGAAAAAGAGCCCGATTCTCAAGTTCCTGAAGTACTTCTGGGGCCCTATCCCGTGGATGATCGAAGCCGCACTGATCATCTCAGCCGTTATTCAGCGCTGGGAAGACTTCGCGATCATCTCATCGCTGCTCCTCATCAACGCGATTGTCGGTTTCTGGCAGGAGAGACAGGCAGGAAACGCCATCGAGATGCTCAGGGAGCGGCTTGCGATCGAGGCGAGGGCGCTACGCGACGGCAAGTGGCAGAAACTGCCCGCACGCGAGCTCGTGCCCGGCGACATCGTCCGTATACGGCTCGGGGATGTCGTCCCCGCGGACATCAAGCTCGTCGAAGGGGATTACCTCTCGGCAGACGAGTCCGCACTGACCGGGGAGTCGATGCCGGTCGACAAACATCTCTCAGACGTCGGCTATTCCGGCTCCATCGTGAAGCAGGGTGAAATGACCGGACTGGTGGTGTCCACAGGCTTGAACACCTTCTTCGGAAAAACCGCCCGGCTCGCCGAAGAGGCGGTGACGGTCAGCCACTTCCAGAAAGCCGTCACTAAAATAGGGGATTACCTCATCATCCTTGCAATCGCCCTGGTCTCCATCACCTTCGTCGTTTCGCTCGTCCGGCAGGAAAACCTGCTCGAAACGCTCCAGTTCGCCCTTGTCCTGATCGTGGCGGCGATTCCTGCGGCGATGCCGGCCGTCCTATCCATCACCATGGCGGTCGGGGCGGTGGCGCTCGCCAGGAAAGAGGCCATCGTCAGCAAGCTCGTTGCCATCGAGGAGATGGCCGGGGTCGACATCCTCTGCTCCGATAAGACCGGGACGATAACGGAGAACAGCCTCACCCTCTCCGATATCGTGCCGTTCGAAGCGGCCACGAAGGAGGATGTACTGCTGGACGCCATCCTCGCATCCAGAGAGGAGGATCAGGATCCCATCGATACGGCGATCCTCACGTCGGAGCAGGCCAAAAGCCAGCAGGGACAAGTCGCCAACTACAGGGTGCTGAACTTCAAACCCTTCGATCCGGTCATCAAACGCACGCAGGCCACCGTAGAGGATGCGGACGGCGCTCGGTTCAGCGTGGCAAAGGGTGCGCCGCAGGTGATCCTGCAGCTCACGGGCGGGAGCAGGGAACTCGAAGAGCGCATCGACGAGCTCTCGAACGACTTCGCAAAGAAGGGTTTTCGCATGCTCGGCGTCGCAAGGAGCAACGACAACGACACCTGGGTCTATACCGGGGTGCTTGGTCTCCATGATCCTCCCCGTGCCGATTCGGCGGCGACCATCAAGACGGCGCAGGGGATGGGGCTTGAGGTCAAGATGGTCACCGGCGACCATGTGGCAATCGCGAGGGAGATTGCACGGGAAGTGAACCTGAAATCCGATATCGTCACCGCCGATGCCTTCCTGAACGAGCACGACACCGAGGCGGGAGAGATCGTGGAAAAGGCGGACGGTTTTGCCGAGGTGTTTCCCGAACACAAGTACCGTATCGTCTCGCTCCTGCAGGGGCGGGGACACATCGTCGGCATGACCGGCGACGGCGTGAACGATGCGCCCGCCCTCAAAAAGGCGGATGTCGGTATCGCGGTTGCCGGCGCTACGGATGCGGCGAAATCGGCGGCATCGATCGTCCTCACGAAACCGGGCCTCTCGGTGATCATCGACGCGGTCAAGGAGAGCCGGAAGATCTTCCAGCGCATGGACCACTACGTCACTTACCGGATCGCCGAGACCATCCACGCCCTCTTCTTCATCACCCTCGCGATCCTGATCTTCGGGTTTTTCCCGATAACCGCCCTGATGATCGTCCTCCTCGCCCTCTTAAACGACATCCCGATCATGACCATCGCCTGGGACAACGTCCTCTACTCCCGGTCCCCCGAGCGGTGGAACATGCGCGAGATCCTCACGCTCTCGACCATTATCGGGTTCGTGGGCGTCGTGTCCTCCTTCGTCATGCTCGCCATCGTACAGGGGCCGCTGCACCTCCCCCTGGAGGTCATCCGGTCGCTCATCTTCCTCAAACTCGCGGTCGCCGGCCACCTCACCGTCTTCGTCGCCCGCACCCGGGGGCCGTTCTGGTCCGTCCGGCCCGCTCCGATCCTGCTCGGGGCGGTGATCGCCACACAGACCTTCGCGACCCTGATCACCGTCTACGGGATATTCGTGGCGCCCATCGGCTGGCCGCTTGCGGTGTTCGTCTGGGTCTACGCGCTCTTCTGGGCATTCGGGATCACGGATTTCATCAAGGTCAGGACGTACAACATCATCGACCACAGCGGGATACGGTTCTCCCGGTAGGAGCGCAGCTCTACCGGGGTATCGGTGCGGCCTGTCTCTCCTCTATTTCTGCTTTCATCTTCTCTTCCATCTCCACCACCCGGAGCGTGATCTTCAGCAGGGCATCCGGGTTGACCGATATGGAGTTGATGCCCTGCTCGACCAGGAAATCGGCGAACTCAGGGAAGTCGCTCGGTGCCTGGCCGCACAGCCCGCTGTGCCGATGGTTCCGCCGGCACCCCTCGACGGCCATGGCGACCATCTTTTCGACGCCCGGGTCGCGCTCGTCGAACGTCTGCGCGATGATCGCGGAGTCACGGTCGACGCCGAGCGTCAGCTGGGTCAGGTCGTTGGACCCAATCGAAAACCCGTCGAAGAATTCACTGAATTCGTCGATCAATACAACATTGTTTGGAATTTCGCACATCTGGTAGACCTGGAGTCCGTTCTCGCCCCGCACAAGGCCGTTCTTCCCGAGTTCCTCGATGACCCGCTTCGCCTCCTCGACCCGGCGGCAGAAGGGGATCATGATGATCAGGTTCGTGAGCCCCATCTCATCCCGGACACGTTTCATCGCCCGGCATTCGAGCGCAAAGCCCTCCCGGTACCGCTCGTCGTAATACCTGACCGCACCGCGGAACCCGAGCATGGGGTTGGCTTCTTCCGGCTCGAAGTACTTTCCCCCGAGGAGATTCGCGTATTCGTTGGTCTTGAAGTCGCTCATGCGAACGACGACGGGGTTCGGGTAGAACGCCGCTGCGATGGTGCCGGCGCCCTGTGCGAGTTTTTCGACGAAATACTCCTTTTTATCCGCATAGCCGTAGGCGAGATCGTCGATCTCTTCCCGGACGGCCGCATCCTGGACTTTTTCAGAATGAACAAGCGCCATCGGGTGGACTTTGATATAACTTCCGATGATGAACTCCATCCTGGCAAGCCCGATCCCGTCGTTCGGAATCATTGCAAGCCCGAACGCCTCGTCCGGGTTCCCGAGGTTCATCATCATCTCGGTCCTCGGCCGTTTGAGATCCTTCAGGCTGGTCTTTTCCACGTGGAACTTCAGGATCCCGCTGTAGACGAAACCTTCCTCGCCCTCGGCGCAGCTGATCGTCACGTCGGTGCCGGTCGGGATCTTCTCGGTTGCGTCACCCGTGCCGACGACGGCGGGAATGCCGAGCTCGCGGCTGACGATAGCGGCGTGTGAGGTCCTCCCTCCGCGGTTGGTCACGAGGGCGGCGGCCGTCTTCATCACGGGCTCCCAGTCCGGCGTGGTCGTGTCCGATATCAGGATCTCGCCCGGATTGAAGGTGGATAGTTTGGAAACATCGGTGATGACACGGCCCTTTCCTGCGGCGATCTTATCGCCGATGCTCTTCCCCGTAACCAGGACCGTCCCTCGCTCGTCCATATGGAACGTCTCCAGGACATCCCCGGTCTTCTGCGACTGCACCGTTTCGGGACGGGCCTGTACGATAAACAATTCCCCGGTTTCGCCGTCTTTCGCCCATTCGATATCCATCGGGATCGGTTTGCCGGCTTTCTCTGAGTAGTGGTCCTCGATGGTGAGCGCGTATCCGGCGAGCGTCAGAACGTCGTCGTCCGTGATACAGAACTTCTTTCGATCGGCCTCCGGCACCTCGACATTACGGGTCACCTCTTTTGCCCCGCCGTGGCCGTAGATCAGTTTCATCCTTTTATCGCCGAGATTCTTCCGGACAAGCGCCCTGTATCCTTTCCGGAAGGTCGGTTTGAAGACATAAAACTCGTCGGGGTTGACGGCGCCCTGGACGATATTCTCACCGAGGCCGTATGACCCGGTGACGAGCACCACGTCGCGGAATCCGGTGTCGGTGTCGAGCGTGAAGATGACCCCGCTCGAAGATAAGTCCGAGCGCACCATCTTCATAATCCCGACCGAGAGGGCGACCTTGAAATGATCGAAATGGTTGTCCACCCGGTAGGCTATCGCCCGGTCGGTGAAGAGGGAGGCAAGGCATTTGCTCACCGCTTCCCGTAATGCCTGGTAGCCGCGGATATTCAGGTAGGTCTCCTGCTGGCCGGCGAACGATACCGTAGGCAGGTCTTCAGCCGTGGCGGAGCTCCGGACGGCAACATCGGTATCCGGCCCGTACTCGTCGCAGAGCATATCGTATCCGGTCTTCACCTCGGCCCAGAGGTCGTCCGGGATGCCTGCCCCGAGAATCAGGTCGCGTGCACGTTTCCCCCGGGTCGCAAGATCGGCGACACTGTTCCGGTCCAGCCCTTCCATGGCGGACTTCATCTCGTCGAGGATTCCTCCGGCCTTCAGCACGTGCCAGTAGCCGCCGGCGGTGATGGCGAACCCGTCGGGGATCTTCACGCCTTTCGCAGTCAGCTCGCTGTACATCTCACCCAATGAGGCGTTTTTCCCGCCGACCAGAGGAACATCTTCATTTCTGATATCCTCGAACCAGCGGATATACTTCGCATCCTGTTTCATGCTTGTATCCCTCCTATCGTGCCGCCGGTGCGGCCTGCGCATCATCTTCATCCCGGTATGCCATGTACGAAGCGAGGTCGACCATGCGCCGGGCATACCCGAACTCGTTGTCGTACCAGACCATGACCCGGGCCATCCGCCCGTCGACAATGCCGGTGGACAGTCCGTCAACGATGCCGGAATGCGGGTCGCCGATGATGTCCACCGAGACGAGGTACTCCTCCGTGTACGACAGGATGCCTTTCATCTGCCCCTCAGCAGCTCGCCTCATAGCCACATTCACCTCGTCCCGGGTTACCTCCCGCTTCAGCTCTGCGACGATATCGATGATCGATCCATCAGGGATGGGCGCCCGCACCGCGACCGCGTCCATTTTCCCGGCAAGCTCCGGCAGGACGTGCGTGGTGGCGACGGCGGCGCCGGTCGTCGTCGGGATCAGGGAGACCGCCGCGGCACGCCCGCGGCGCACTTTCGGGGCAGCCTTATCGACCAGCGCCTGGGTGGCGGTATAGGCATGAATCGCCGTCGCCATCAGGTGGTCGATGCCGAAGGCATCGTTGAGCACCTTCGCTGCCGGTGCCAGGGCGTTGGTCGTGCAGGATGCGTTCGATACGATGGTATGCCCGGCCGGATCGTAGGCCTGTTCGTTGACACCCAGCACGACCGTCAGGTCGGGATCGTGCGAGGGCGCGCTGATGATGACCCGGGACGCCCCGGCATCCAGATGCTTTGCAGCGTCGTTCCTGTCGGTGAACCGCCCGGTGCATTCGAGCACCAGGTCCACGCCGAGATTGTTCCACGGAAGAGCGGCAGGGTCCCTCTCGCCGAGCACGGTCACTTTTCGCGACCCGAGCCGAAGGTGATCCGACCCCGCCTCGACCGGGAAGGGCGCTCTCCCGTGCACCGAATCGTACTTCACCAGGTAGGCGAGTACATCCGGCGGTTTCGGATCGTTGACCGCAACAATCTCGATGTTGCCCGGTGGGTCGATCAGGTAATTGGAGAGAGCCATCCGCCCGATACGCCCAAATCCATTGATTGCAACCTTTTTCATGCTGCATCCCCTTGCCGGAGGAGGGTTCCTGATCCCGGGTGTATATAGTATCTTGCTCTCACCACCTCCCAAAGTCGATCAGGAGGCTGCGCGCCGCATCCCGGGATCGATCGCTGTTATGCGTGCAAACACCTCCTTCCGCTTTGCTGCGACGGCACCGGCGTCTTCCGCCTCCAGGTTGAGCCTGAGGACGGGTTCGGTGTGAGAGGGGCGGATGTTGAACCACCACGACGGATACTCGACCGTCAGGCCGTCGAGGCGATCGATCTTCGCATCGCTGTAGCGTTCCTCAAGGCCGGCAAGGACGGCGTCCTTGTCCGTCACCCGGATGTTGATCTCGCCGGTTGAAGCGTACTTCTTCAGCGGCGCGATCAGGCGGGAGAGGGGTTCCTGTTTCATGGAGAGGAGGTCGAGCATACGGATCATCGTCATCACGGCGTTGTCGGTGTAGCCGGTATCGCGGTAATAGTAGTGCCCGGAGAGTTCTCCTGCGAACAGGGCCTCCTCCCGGCGCATCTGTGTCTTGATAAACGCATGCCCCACCCTGCATCGCACAGCCTTCCCTCCGAGCCTTTCGATCGTCTCCGGGACGACACGGCTCGATCGGAGGTCGTAGAGGATCGTTGCCCCCGGATGGCGCTGCAGAAACGCCTCGGCGATAAGCGCCGTCACCAGGTCTTCCGGGACACGATTCCCCTCTTCGTCGATGAACCCGCATCGGTCGGCGTCCCCATCGAATGCGACGCCGATATCGGCCTGTTCCCGCACCACCTCGGCCTGCAACTCAAGGGTCGTCGAGGGGATCAGGGGGTTTGCGATATGGTCGGGGAACCTGCCGTCGGGTTCGATGTCCCTGAAAGTAAACGTCCATCCCGGAACCCTCGCCGCGATGCGGGGGACTTCCGGCCCGGCCATGCCGTTGCCGGCATCGACGACGATCTTGAGCGGCCGAGCCGGCCGGATGTATGAGAGGAGCATCTCGATATAGCGTTCCATTGCGGAGAGGCGGCGATACTTGCCGGTTATAGGCCGTGGCGGAACAGGTGGCGATTCTGCGACCAGACGTTCCAGTGCGGGCAGCCCCGTATCCCCGTCGAGCGGGATCGCGTTCTCGCGGCAGAGTTTGAACCCGTTCATCCGACCGGGCAGATGCGATGCCGTTACCATGGCCCCTCCGTCGAACCCGCCGTCGATGATGGCATAGTAGAGGAGCGGCGTGCTCACCATTCCGATATCGGTCACCGACGCTCCGGCAGAGAGTGCCCCCTCGATGAAGGCTTCGGTCAGTGACGGCGAGGAGAGCCGCATGTCCCGCCCGACGACGATCGCCTCTGCGTGCAGGAGCCTGACGAAACCGGCACCGATACGGCGGGCTATGCCTTCATCAAGCTCGTCCGGGTATGCACCCCGGATATCGTATGCCTTGAAGATCGTTTCCATACGCATCATCTATGGGGGAATCCCCGATGCGGCCTGCTCTGCCGCTGGGGATATACACGAAGCCCATATCATTTATCACGATCCTCTGATCCCTGTTGTGCCTCGTCGGCTCGTGATCTCCCTCCGCTCTTTAATATCTATCGTACGGGCACGGGAACACAGGGTCTCCTGTCCCGGTATAACTCGCTCAGCAAGGAAGAGTAATCGAAGGGAGACAATCGAACAACCAGCAGAGCCGGATGGAGCGGTTCTGGTAGGATGCGAGTGGAGCCCCTCCGCACTACAGTGCCGACCTGCCGGTCGTGATTTCATCACTATGTTTATGTAGATGCGGATGAAGCATCCCATCACCTGACGAAAAGTTGCTGAACGCGCGATTTGTGTCCCGACAGGTACGGAATGTACGTGCTTTGTGCCTCGTCCGGGAATGACCATCCGTTTCGGGCCTATCTGCTCCGGAACAAACTGACTCGAACATCAAACAGGGGATGGAGAATGAAAGCACAGGATGGAGAGCCAAAGAGATCCGGTCTCACCTTATTCGTCTACGTTACCGCTGCAGTAGCGGCAATCGGAGGGATCCTCTTCGGGTACGACACCGGGGTCATTTCAGGAGCGATTCTCTTCATCACCGGTGAGTTCGGTCTTTCTCCGATCCTGGAAGAGGTCGCGACCAGTTCGGTGCTCGTCGGCACGATTCTGGGAGCGATCGCAGGGGGTCTCCTTGCCGACAGGATTGGGCGGCGCCTCTCGATCATCGCTGCGTCGGCCGTCTTCCTTGCGGGCACGGGTGTCGTCGTCGTTGCAGCGGGCCTGCCCGTTTTCCTCGTCGGCCGCGTGCTGATCGGTATCGCCATCGGTGTCGCATCATTCGTCGTTCCTCTCTATATCTCGGAAATTGCGCCTTCAGCGTTCCGCGGCGGCATGGTCTCGCTCAACCAGCTCTTCATCACCCTCGGGATCCTCGTCTCCTACGGGGTCGATTACCTCTTCTCCGCAAGCGGCAACTGGCGTGCCATGTTCGCATTCGGTGCAGTGCCGGCTGTCATCCTCATCGTCGGGATGTTCCTCCTTACGAGCAGTCCCCGGTGGCTCGTGGCTCATCAGCAGCAAGACAGGGCAGCCGGCGTTCTCCAGAAGATCCGTGGAACCCCGGATGTATCGGGCGAACTCGACGACATCGAGCGATCGGTCAGGGCACAGAAAGCCGGCAGCTGGTCCGACCTGCTGGCACCGTCGATGAGAATGCCTCTGATCGTCGGTCTCGGCCTGGCAATCCTGCAGCAGTTGACCGGCATCAATACCGTTATCTATTACGCCCCGACAATCTTCCAGTTTGCCGGACTGCACTCTGCGGGGGCCTCGATCGCAGCGACTGCAGGCGTCGGTGTCGTGAACGTCCTCTCCACCGTCGCCGCCGTTATCCTCGTGGACCGGGCAGGACGCCGCCCCCTTCTCTTAGTGGGAATCGGCGGCATGGTTGTGAGCCTCGCCGTGCTCGGGGCGGGGTTTGCTTTAGGTGGAACGGTTCAGGGCGGCAATTTCCTGGGGCTGATTACCGCGGTCAGCCTGATGGCATACGTCGCCTCGTTTGCCATCGGCCTTGGACCGGTCTTCTGGCTGCTGATCGCTGAGATCTACCCGCTCAATGTACGAGGGCGTGCCATGAGCGTCGCAACCATCGCCAACTGGGCTGCGAACTTTCTCATCACCCTGACATTCCTGACACTGGCCGGGGTACTGGGACGGGCAGGCGTCTTCTGGCTCTACGCACTCGTGGGCATTGTCGCATGGTTCTTCGTCCTCAGGCTGGTGCCGGAGACAAAAGGACTCACACTTGAAGAGATCGAAGAACATTTCAGAGCCGGTCGACATCCTCGTGAGCTGAAGGGCGTACCAAAACAATAATAGGATTGCTATGTCGGATACTATCCAGGGAAACCGGTCACAAATTCCCATGCAGCCCCCTCGCCGTGAAGGCGCGTCCCGTGATGAGTACCGGCCAATCGAAGACTACGGGGTGATCGGGAACGGGCATACCGCGGCGCTCGTCAGCAGCTGTGGGTCCATCGACTGGCTCTGTTTCCATCGGTTCGATTCACCGTCGCTCTTTGCCCGTATTCTCGATCCGGATCGTGGCGGCTACTGGAGCATACAGCCGGAAGGGCGTTTCGAGAGCTCGCATCGCTATCGTGAAGGAACGAACGTCCTCGAAACGACGTTCCGGTGCGCTGCCGGAACTGTAGTCCTGCGGGACTTCATGGATATTGCAAGCGTTGCCCGGTTCCGCCGGCTTCCGGCTCCCGGCAGGATTGTACGCATAGTGGAATGCACCGAGGGGAAGGCAGCGATTGTCTGCGATTGTCTGCCCCGTCCGAATTACGCCCGCACACTCCCGGAGTTTGCACCTCACGGGAACCGGGTGACATTCGGGACCTGCACGATCACCGGACCGACGGCATGGCAGGTAGACGATGTGAACAAGGCGCTGACCTGCCGGATCATGCTTCACGCCGGTGAAACGGCGGCTTTCACACTCGTGACAGAGGACGACGCTGCCCTGCCGCAGCTTGATCCGGCAGATGCCCTGAACGTGACGACCGATTACTGGCGGAAATGGAGCGAGAAGTGCACGTACCGTGGGCCGTACCGCGATGCCGTAATCCGCAGCGCTCTCACCCTTCAGTTGATGACCTACGATCCGTCCGGCGCTATCGTTGCCGCACCGACGACATCGCTCCCGGAATCCTTCGGTGGTGAGCGGAACTGGGATTACCGCTTCACCTGGATTCGCGATGCGTCTTTCACGCTTTATGCGCTGCTCCTTGCCGGCTACCTCGATGATGAACGGCCGTTCTTCGACTGGCTTGTGCGTACGGTCGAATTGAAAGGAACGGGTATCTCGATCCTGTACCCGATTGTCCCGGAGAGCAGCACCACCGAAGAGATACTCGACAATTTCCGGGGGTACCGGGACTCCCGACCGGTGAGAATCGGGAACGGGGCGGCGATCCAGGAGCAGCTCGACGTCTACGGAGAGGTTATGGGTGCAATACAGTTCGCCTGGCGGATCGGGAAGTACGATCCGACACCGATCTGGGAGACGGTACGGCAGATGCTCGATTGGGTGACCGATCACTGGCATGATCGGGGTAGCGGGATCTGGGAGGTCCGGGGCGGCGTGCGGCATTTCGTTTACAGTAAAGCCATGATGTGGTTCGCTCTCAACTGCGGAATCGAGATTGCGGAAGGTATGCGGCTCCCGGGCCATGTTGAAGACTGGCGACGCGAACGTGACCTGATCCGGGAGGAAGTATTAGATAAGGGGTGGAGCGATAAATTGGGCGCGTTCAAACAGTCTTACGAAGATGAGCAGCTCGATGCCGCGAACCTGCGCCTCTCTACCATCAATTTCATTGAGGGAGACGATCCCCGGATGCTCTTGACGATAGACGCCACGCTCAAGTGCCTCGTTGTCGATGGCCTCTGTTATCGCTACGTCGACGCGCCGGAAGGCGTGACCGGAAAGGAGGGGTCTTTTGTCGTCTGCACGACCTGGCTTGTCAACGCGCTGATACGTGCCGGGCGCAAGAAAGAGGCGCACCGGATATTCAGGAACCTCCTTGCACGCGCCAGTCCCCTCGGCCTCTACGCTGAAGAGTTCCAGCCGCTGACCGGAACCCATATGGGTAACTTCCCGCAGTCGCTCTCCCACATCGGGATCATCAACGCCGCCGTCTCATTCGCTCACGCGGGATACGTCGGCACGGTCAGTCCGCACCACGCTGCCGCCGCAGATGCTGCAGGACATGGCGGCGGGGGTAAGCGCAGCCGCTGAACCTGGACGGGCGGCAATCTCTCTGCCGCCTCCTCCGACCCATCTTCCGGAAAAATACCGGATAAACTCAATGGCGATCCTGCAGTTCCTCCGTTGCTCCAGAAGGGCACGGCAGGGATTATCCGTCCCACCGATGCCGACGAAAAACCCCGCCCGGTATTAGACATTCCCGTCCGGCGGTTCGTACCTCTGTTCAGGCATATACAGGCACAGCGGGAACTGCCGTCAGTAATCTATTTGTATCACCAGCCGGATTTGGAGCACAATGCAGAACGGAGCACATCGAACCAAAGGGTTGAGCATATACGCTGCCATCGCGTTTGCGGTAGGAAATATGGTGGGCGCCGGGGTTTTTGTGCTGAGCGGCCTCATCGTGGGTATCGCCGGCCCTTCGGCAGTCTTCTCCTACCTTCTCTGCGGTCTCATCGTTGTCTTCTCGGGCCTCTCCTACGCAGCGCTCGCCAGCATTTATCCCGAGGACGGGGGCGGATATCTCTACGCCCGGCGCATCCTTGGGCCCTATCCGGGTTTTCTCGCGGGATGGGCGATGTACATCAGCGTCACCATCGCCACTGCCTTTGTTCTCCTCGGGTTCGGGATCTACGCAAACTTACTGGTTGGAACGAGCCTCGATCCGCGGTACGGCGCCATCGCCGCCCTCGTGCTGCTCACGCCCCTCAACCTCCGGGGGATCGCGGAAGCAGGGAAGATCGAAGTCGCCCTCGTCGCCTCGAAAGTGGCGATCCTCGGTGCCCTGATACTGTTCGGGCTCGTTCACATCCAGGCCTCCGACTTCACGCCGCTCCTCCCGGGAGGCGTGGGCGGCATGCTGCAGGGAGTGACGATGATCTTTTTTGCCTATATCGGGTTTCAGGTCGTGGCCATGATGGGTGGAGAGGTGAAGAGTTCCTCGAAAAACGTGCCGCTTGCCACTCTTGCATCCATCGGCATCGTGGCGCTGATATATACGGGAGTCATCATCGCGCTGCTCGCGGCACGGCTTCCCTCGTACGGGAGCGAGAGTGTCTTCGATGCATCGGTTGTCCTCTTCGGATCCGTCGGCGGGATTATCGTTGCACTGGGGGCACTCTTCTCGACGCTCTCGTCTGCGAATGCCAATATCATCGGGGCCTCGAGAATAATCCTGGAAATGGCGAGCGAAAAACAGATCCCGGGAAGATTTGCCCGGATCTGGAACGGCCAGCCGATCAACTCCGTCCTGCTCGGGGCCGGGTTTGTGCTCCTCCTCATTCTGATCGGGGATCTCTCCTTTATTGTAGAACTCACCAATGTCACGATCCTCACCACCATGACGCTCGTGAACACAAGCGCCATCATTCTGGTGAGGCGGAGGGCTCTGCTTCCCCCGGATAAGAGTTATTTTTCCGTTCCGTTCGGCATCCTCTTTCCGCTGCTGGGCGCCGCATCCTGCGTGGCGATGCTCCTCACCCTCGCACCGCCGATCATCCTGCTCGGTATCGGCGTCCTGTTGACGGGTTCGATCCTCTTCATCCTCGAGGATACCCCGGAAGGAGAGAGGGTTGTCCAGGAGATACGCCTTCTGCTTCGCCGGCCTGCGGAAGACGTCTCCGAGGACCCGGGCAGATTGCGGGTTGAGGTTCCCTGAATACTCTCTGCCGGACAGCACCTAGTGCATCTTGTCAGTTTATGTTAGGAATTTTGGCGTGTGGGGGCGGGCGCTATGGTTGCACTCCGGGGGTACTCCGGAGCACGGCTTTCCACCGGGTATCGCACCTGACGGTGCTCGTGCTCCGGATGTCCCATCCATCGCAATCGCCATGACTGCCCCCGCCCCTGGGGGTGG
>JASGMC010000040.1 GCA_030156625.1 Methanoculleus sp. | reverse complement strand
CTACTACGCGCAGCTCAAGTGCCACGACCCGTCGGGTGACGACTACTACGTCACCTTCACCCGCAAGACCGTCCGGATCTCGTCCTACCAGGACGACGCTATCCGCACCGCGGTCGAGACCTGGGCCGACGCCGTCGCGTCGCTGGACTGAAGCAGGGACTACCCCCCTGCTCAATTTTTCTCAGTGCCGGGGCAGAAAACGCTACGGTAAACAACCTCTCATCAGACAGAGATATGTAGATTGAAACACCAGAGTATCAATATACCCAGAGGTAAGACCGCCATGACCCGAGTAAAAGAGGAGATCATCGATGAGTTGAATGACCTCCCGCCCCGGACATACAGTGAGGTGCTCGATTTCATCCGGTTCCTCAAATCCCGACGCCGGAAGGCCGCCCCCGACACCGCCCTCGCGAGCGAGCCCGCGCTCCGGAAAGACTGGCTCCGGCCCGAGGAGGAAGAGGCGTGGAACGATTTATAAAGGGCGACATCGTCGTTGTACCGTTTCCTTTCTCGGATCTCTCAACTGTGAAACGAAGGCCGGCTCTTGTTGTCGCGGCACCCGGCGGGGACGATGTCGTTCTCTGCCAGATCACGAGCCAGCAGGTCCGGGATCGCTATGCTGTCGGTATTGCCGACATGGATTTTGCAGAAGGGACACTCCGAAAATCAAGCAACGTCCGGCCAAATCGACTCTTCTCTGCCAGCACGGATCTGATCCTCTACCGGGCCGGCCGTCTCAACGACCAGGCCGTCACGTCAGTCATCGATCGGATCATCGAGATCCTGCAGGCGGAGTAACCTCCTGCTCCAGTTTTCTGCCGCGGACTTCGCGCTCCTTCACTTTCAGGCCGCGCCCGGATCCTCGTTAACTACCTCCTCTTCTCCAGAGTGACGTATGACGCATTCTTCCCTTCTCCGCTCCGACGAGACCCTCTTCCGCGACCGGGAGGTCTTTGAGTTCACGTTCGTTCCGGAGCACCTCCACTACCGCGACGTGCAGGTCAGGGAACTCGCCTCTCTTCTCCGGCCGGCTCTCCGGGGCGGGAGCGCAGGGAATGCCGTCCTCCGCGGCCCTCCGGGGACCAGGAAGACCACCACCGTCCGCCGGATCTTCGCCGAGGTCGCCGAGGTCACCCGCCGGGTCGTCCCGGTCTGGGTCAACTGCCTGCACGACCGCACGCCGTCCGCAGTCTACCGGTGCATCTTCGAACAGGTCTTCGGCCACGCCCCGCCGACGACCGGGCGGCACCTCGACGAGATCAAGCGGGGAATCGTGTCCCGGCTCCGGGAAGAGGATGCGGCACTCGTCGTCTGTCTCGACGACGCGAACTATCTCACCGCCGCGGGAACATTCAACACCCTCCTCTACCAGATCCTCCGGCTCTACGAGAAGTGGGACGTCCGGAAGGCCGGGGTGCTTGCCGTCTGCAGCGACCTCTCCCGGAACCTCGCGGCGGAGGCCGACGAGCGGGTCCGGTCGGTCTTCCACCCCGTCGAGGTCAATTTCCTGCCCTACGGGAAGGCCAAGTTCCGGGGGATCCTCGCCGACCGCATCCGGCAGGGCCTCTATCCCGGGGTGATGCCTCCTCCTCTCCTCGACCGCATCATGGGGATCACGGCGGGAGAACAGGACATCCGGGTCGGGATCGACCTTGTCCGGCTCGCCGTCCTCCGGGCGGAGAAGGACGGCCGCCGCCGGGTCACCGCAGGCGACGTGGCGGCCGCGGCCCGGTCGGTCACGGCTCCGGCCCTCCAGGCCCGGGTCGCGGGGCTCTCGGAGGGCGAGCGGGCGCTCGCCTGCTGGATCGCAGAGCGGTCAGGGGAAGGCGCGGATATGGCTTCGGGGGCGGTCTATGAGGCGGCACGGGAGTATCTCCCGATCGGGAAGACAACCTACCACGAGCATCTCAACAGACTCGCGGAGACCGGGATCGTCGATCTCGTGCCCGGGACCGGGCGGGGACGGGCGGTCTGCCTCCGCTACGATGCCGGGGACGTGGCCGCCGCCTGCAGAACCCCGGACAGACCCTGAACTTTCATAACCCCCGGCGAGGCCCCGGATCGAAGATTCTCCCACGATCCTCGGGCTTCCGGGTACCGCGATAAAGCAACACTTATATGGCGCTCGTTCCCGGTTCCGGGACTGTTGGCTCACTCTTTTAACCGGCAATGCCTGATGGGGATGTATGCGCCGGAGGAAACGCCGGTGCGTGAGGTACAGAACCATGCAGCAGAGAACAGACGATAGAGAGACCGAACAGAAAACCAGCGGCGGCAGCCCGGACCTGAAGTGTGACCGCACCGTCGGCCAGGCCGCCACTGGTACATCTGCCCCGGAAGAGATAAACGTCTCGCCGGTTCCCCTCTTCCTCGTCCCGCGAGCGGTCGCGGACGAGATCCGGCGGCACGGCCTGGCCGTCCGGGAGATCAACGTCCGCCGGACGCGGAATCACCAGTACATCGTCAGCGTCGAGCGGGGGCGGGGATGACCCGGGAGTCGAAGCCTTCGGCTTCTCCCGCTCCGGTCCGATAGGACCATCGCGCACGGGACGCTCGCCTGTACGGCGGCCGGCGGGCTCATCGTCGACGTGGAGGG
The DNA here is from genome assembly GCA_030156625.1 of Methanoculleus sp. Taxonomy (GTDB): domain Archaea; phylum Halobacteriota; class Methanomicrobia; order Methanomicrobiales; family Methanoculleaceae; genus Methanoculleus. The sequence continues at coordinate 26,128 of JASGMC010000040.1, read as the reverse complement.
GGAGCGCTACCGGATCGAGGCCGGGGATGTAAGGGGCCTGATCTTTGCCGGCCGGCCGGAGTCGAAAACCTTTGGTTTTCTCCCGCTCCGGTCCTGAAGGACCATCGCGCGCCGGTCATGCGGGAGCGGTGCGAAGGTGGAACCGGATTGACGACCGAGGGGCACGCGGCGGTGAATGCCGCCGGGAGAGCGGTGGTGATCCGGACCCGGACAGGGGCCTGGATCGTCCCGCTTGTCTCCTTTCGGCGGGTGGCCTGTGGGGAGGAGGTGAGGATGACGGTTTTTGGGGTTGTGGCGGAGAGTGACCAATTATTGAGTGAGAGGTTGAGCGCCAATCTGAGGGATTCAACTCCCTAAGACCGCACGGGAATTGAACCCGCGGCCTCTACTATGCCAAGGTGCTACCCCCTTTACAGTCTCTAATTGAATAAATTCGCGGAATATATCGCCGTGATAGTGTCACGGGAAGACGTTTCGTACTGCTTGCTCTACTGAATTGCTTCAAATATTTCTGAACACAGCGTGTAAATGGATCACTCCTCCCATTTTTAAAATTCCGTGACTCTCGCATAGGAAAAAATTCGTAAATCTTATCCCTTCTCATAGATATCTGATTTTTAGGTTGTACGATGTTCGAGAGATTCATAGGTGGGTGGAAGAAAAGCGATAACCCGTTTGATGAGTTTAATAGATCATTCTCAAAACTGATTCAGGCAATTGAAGATACTCAATACTATATCAGTAAAGGGAATACCTCTGCTGCCACTTCAGCGTTTCAGAAAGCCGCAGAAAGGCATGATGAAAGCCGGAAGTTAATTGCAAGTCTGGTAGATTATCTAATGGAAATCGGACAATGCCAAATCGCATATGACTCTCTACAAACAACTCAGCAGACGTACGGCATCTTTTACGATCTTGCGGAATATTTTGCCGTTGAGGTGATCCTAAAATTATAAGACATCTCAGATAAAATCGGGGATCATGGTTTTCCGGGAAATTGACGATGATCTCTGGGGAATTGTCCAGAAATACCTCCCCCCAACAAAGCCGCACATTGGTCGCCCGCGGTGTGACCCCCGCGGGCTGTTCAACGGCATCCTGTACGTTCTCACTACCGGATGCACCTGGCTCGATGTACCAGCGAACTATGGTACTAAATCAACGGTTCACCGGTACCACCTCGAACTCTGCGAGAAAGGAGTGTACCAGGCAATCTTCCTCGACCTGCTCCGATCCGGGTACGAGATCAAAAAAATCGATCTCTCCCATTGTGCGACGGACACCAAGGATATCCCGGCGAAAAAAGGGGATCAACCGGCTATGATGGCCATAAAAAGGTAAAAGGGAATAAGCTGAGTGCTCTGGTCGATCGGAATGGTCTCCCCCTTGCCTGCACGGTTGCACCGGCAAATGTCCATGATTCACGGCTCTACGAGCCAACCCTCGAAGCGTTTGAGATTCCCGAAGTGCAGGAGCGTCCTGCAATCATCTCCGCAGATGCAGCCTACGATGCCCGGGAAATTCGTCAGTACAACCGGAAACGAAGAATCAAGAGTAATATCCCGGTCAACCGGAGATCCCGGAAACACCTGAAGCGAGGAAGACCTGTCTGGTTCGATCCGAAACTCTACAAGAAGCGCAGTGCGGTAGAACGGTTATTCAGTTGGATTGAGGCGTTCAAGAAGATCACTCCCCGATACGAGCGATATGAGCACTCATTCATGGGATTGATTCACCTGGCATGTAGTGTCATGATCGGGAGAATATTGGGATGACCTCATCAACTCGGAGAGGAGCAAAGTTCGCTTATTGCACAGAATAAAGCTTTAAAGATCGATCCAAACGTTGTTAGCGACCCATTTATTCAAGAATTAAATAATGCCATTAATACGACTGAAGAGAATAGCGAGGACAGTCCCCATACAGATACTGGTTACGGGTTCTCTGACGCCACTGTATCAAGTAGCAATACAGAAAGAACTCCCACATCAATAAATCCGTCTTCAGATGCCGCCGTACCAACAAATACCAGTGACATAACTGTCGATGAATCTAAAGATTCATCTAAACCAAAGAAACCTATCCCCTACAGGAAAAGTTCCCGTGAGGAGGATGAATCTACCAAAGGTTTTGCGTGTGTCGCCGGAATGGAAGAACTGAAGGGAAGATTAATGCGCGATGTCATTCAGCCTCTTAAGAATCCCGAGAAATACAAGAAATTCAAGGTTTCCATTCCGAATGGAATTTTATTTTTCGGTCCTCCTGGTTGCGGTAAGACATTTATCGTTCGGAAACTTGCGGAAGAGCTTAGCTTCAATTTCATCGAAGTGCACCACTCAAGCATTGGCTCCTCATACATGCACGGAACGGCCCAGAATATCGCAACCAAATTTCAGGAAGCAATAGATCATGCGCCAACTATTCTCTTCTTCGATGAGATTGAAGGGATGGTTCCAAAACGGGAGAATCTTTCTTCTTCGGAAAGCCACCGACAGGAGGAGATCAACGAATTCTTAACCCAGTTGAATAACGCGAGTAAGCACCACGTCCTAGTTATTGGTGCTACAAATCAGCCCGACCTGATTGACTCTGCAATCATGCGTTCCGGACGCATGGATAAACGAGTTTACATTCCTCCGCCGGACCATGACGCAAGAAAAGCCCTCTTCAAGAATGGTTTAACTGACCGACCGTGCGCATCAGATATTGATCTGGATGAATTAGCACGACTAACGGAAAACTATGCCAGTTCAGATATCGCCCTCATTGTCGAAGAGGCTGCTCGGGCTGCTGTCGATCTCGACCGTGATGAGATTGACATGGAAATACTTCTGTGGAAAGTTGAAGAGATTAAACCTTCACTGATAAAGTCACAGATAGCGAAGTATAGGCAATTTGAGCATCTTGAAAGGTGAAATCTCAACTTTCGTAGGAGAATTTTGAGAAGAGATACTTCTCAACATATCTCAGTCAGCAGGGTGACATCCGTACGGATATCCTTTATACGTCATCGGGTAATGTTATTATCACGAGCAGGGGTGCAATCTGATGAGAAGCCTGAATTACCGTATCCTCCTCCGAAGAGAGCCGGAAGGCGGGTATACCGTTATTGTGCCGACGCTTCCCGGCTGCGTCACCTTCGGGGAGACCGTCGATGAGGCGATAGCGATGGCACGGGAGGCCATTGAACTCTACATTGAGGGCATGCTAGCGCGAGGTGAAGAAATCCCCACCGAGGAAGGACTGTTAGAATACACCCTCACCGTCGAAGCCCATGCCTAAACTTCCGGTACTCACGGCCCAGAAGATCATCAAGATTCTAGGAAAGAAGGGATTTGTGCTGGACCGGGTGAAGGGAAGTCATCACCTCTTCTATCACCCAGAGACGAAGCGCCAGGTCGTCGTCCCGGTGCACGGCCGGGATCTTCCGGCCGGCACGCTCCTGGAGATCCTCAAGCAGGCCGGGATTGAGCGGGAAGAGATAGGGGATCTTTTGTAACGCATCTCAGTGCTTTGAAATTTGTTTAGCTCTGCTCTCTGATCAATCCTTCTTTGTTCGCCGAGATACCTTCTGTCTGTCTCCTCCACGCGCTCGATAAACTACCATGAAAAAAAGTAATGCCGCCTCATCCCCCAGTACCCCATTAGCGCCCTGATGTGAGGCTGTCGGTCATGAAGAACCAATACTTCGGCGATTATCGAGACCTGTTCAAATACGACTTGATTCAGCAGATCATGCAACAGTGCCCAATGCCCAAGCCTCAAGCAGTTTTCCTTTATTCCCATGCTCACGGCAAACGATAACCGAACCGACGGTAACAAACGGGGTTTTGATGAGCGTATGAAGGGTCGTCCGGGATCAGAGAATGATGAACTGATGAAGTATCTTCATAACTATCATTTGCGTGCACCGGAAGACAGAGATTTTACAGAGATTAGGCACTTTTTCGAAAAGAAGGGAGTCCAAACGGAGATCGATAATCCACTGGGTTATCCCGAATATTGGTCATACCTGATCAATGATCATTGAATTGTCGCTTATATAACCTATACGAAATGGGTCTTCTGAGGAGCCCTTACGCCCTAAAGTGTAATATTTCAGTCCATTTTTATGATCCGCCAATCTTAGTGATTCTGACGTCATATACCAGAGACCTTTAAGTGTTCTCGTGGGCATGCGATCCTGAAGAGGAGGTGTCATTGCGATGGCAAAGAATCAAAGAGCAGATGTCAAAAATCCGAATAACCCTGATTACAAGGCAGACAGGGATAATCGGTCAAATCAGATGAATCCGAATAACCCTACGTATGAAAAATCTCATGAGCATGATGAAGAAGAGGACTAAGAATCTCCTTCTTCCCTCAAAATGATGAATTCAATTCTTGCAGAAAACAACATGGACCGAGCGGGAATTGAACCCGCGGCCTCTACCATGCCAAGGTAGCGATCTTCCCCTGATCTATCGGCCCCTGTTACCCTACAATGTTGATCGCGATCACATAATAAGGATTGGGGCAGGCCGCCCCCCCTATCCCTCGCCGGCGAGGGCCGGGAGCCGGGAGAGCACCCGTTCCCGCGCATCCTCCATCTTCGGGCGCACGACGGCGATGCCGTTCTTGATGCAGGGGGCGAGGAGCGGCACTGCGCCCTTCGGCGCGGGGGTGCGGGCGGGGAGCATGAGGCGGCCGCCGCCGGGCAGGTCGTAGACCTGCTTGACGCCGCTCCGTTTCCCGCGCTTCGCGAATGGCCGGCCCTTCATCTCGACGATGTCCATCGAAAAGTCGATCACCGGGGCGTTTGCTATTGCGCCCCCGACGCCGAAGGCGTCGGCGACGTCGCGGTAGGCGGCGACGTCTGCGCGCGACAGGCCGCCCGAGAGGAAGATCTTCACGTCCGCATAACCGTTGACGTCGAGCTCCCAGCGCACCTCCTCGATGATCGCCCGCATGTCGCCCCGGCGCGACCGCGGCGTGTCCAGCCGCACGGCCGTCGCCCCGCATGCCGCCGCCCTGACCGCCTCGTCCGTCTCGTCGGAGAAGGTGTCGGCGAGCATGATCCGGGGCACCTCCGGGCCCGCCCCCTGCGCGAACGCGAGCCAGGCGTCCTCCTGCTCCGGGTAGCACATCACGAACGCGTGGGGCATCGTGCCCGCGAGCGGGATCCCGTCCGGAGCACAGGTGTTGCTCGCCCCGTCCGCCCCGCCGATCCAGGCCGCCCGCTCGATCATCGCGGCGATCGCCGGGTGCTGGCGGCGCGAGCCGAAAGAGAAGACCGGCCGGCCTCCTGCAGCCAGCTTCATGTGGGCGGCCGCCGACGCCACCCCCGAGGCGTGGCAGAGGAACCCGAGGATGGCGGTCTCGTAGACCGCGAAGTCCCGGTAGCGTCCCGATATCCGGAGGACGGGCTCGTTTTTGTAGAAGACCGAGCCCTCCGGCATCGCGTCCACGTCCACCGGGAGCCTCTCGAGCAATGGTATGACGTCGTCGAGACCGCAGAAGACCCCCCACGGGTCCGGGAGCGTTGCCGCCGTCACCTCCATCGTGACCTGCGGGTTGATGCCGTCCCGCTCCATGACCTCCACGACCCGCCGGAAGTAGACGTCCGTGCATTTTCCTTCAAGGATGGCGTCCTCGCCGACCATCGCAAACCTGCCCATGATATTCCGGTCGTCGCGGAAGCGTAAATTTGTATTGAACCGATCCTCTCGCATCGGATAGATGGAATTTTCCGGTAGGAGGTCTACCCTCTAGAGAGAATGTCGCACGGAGAAGCGTACGCCGCCATTGCGGGGGGGGCCTGATGCTCGGGATCATCGGAGGCACCAGCCTCCTCTTCGCCGACCTCCCCCCGCTCGAGAAGCAGACCGTCGCCACCCCCTACGGGAAGGCGGAGGTGCACACCGGAGCCTTCGCGCTCCTCCTGCGCCACCAGCACAACCTCCCCCCGCACCGGATCAACTACCCCGCGTGCCTCGCCGCGCTCGCCATCCTCGGGGTGGACGAGATCGTCGCGTTCGGCTCCGCCGGCTCCCTGAAACAGGAGATCCCGCCGGGCTCGATCGTCATCCCGACCGACTACTTGAGCCTCACCGACATCCCGTCCATCCACGAGTGCACCATCGACCACGTCCGGCCGGAACTGGACGCCGGTCTCGTCCGCACCCTCTCCGGACTGGTGCCGGAGGCCCGGACCGGCGGCGTCTACGCCCAGACCCGCGGGCCGCGGATCGAGACGGTCGCCGAGGTCAAAGCGCTGGCGCACGTAGCCGACATCGTCGGGATGACCGTCGCGAGCGAGGCGACGCTCGCCCTCGAACTCGGGATGCGGTTTGCCGCCGTCTGCACCGTGGACAACTACGCAAACGGCCTCGGGGAAGAGACCCTGACCTACGAGCACATCCTCGAAACCTCCCGGGCGAACTGCCGGAGGACCGAGATCATCCTTGAAAATATCGTGGAGCGACTTGCATGAACGAGATCTTTACCGCCCAACGATCGGTCCTGATCGCCGGGGTCACCATCGACGGATCGACTGTGGATATCGCGATCGACGAGGAGGGCCTGATCGCAGGAATTGGTGAGGACGCGAGGAAGGCCGTCGACGCCGATATCGTCATCGACGGCTCCGACCGGCTCGCCGTCCCGGGCCTCGTGAACACCCACACCCACGCCGCGATGACCCTCCTGCGGGGCTACGGAGACGACATGCTGCTGCAGGACTGGCTCTCGCAGAAGATCTGGCCGCTCGAAGCCCACCTCACCGGCGACGACGTCTACGCCGGCACGAGACTCGCGTGCCTGGAGATGATCAAAAGCGGCACCGTCGCGTTCAACGACATGTACTTCTTCATGGACCGGGCCGCAGCGGCGGTCGACGAGACGGGCATGCGGGCGACGTTCGCCTACGGGTTCATCGACCTCGGAATGGAGGAGAAACGGGAGGCCGAGATCAAGGCGACGGAAGCCCTGGTCACACACATAACATCGCTCGACAACCCGCGGATCAAAGCGGCCGTCGGCCCCCACTCGGTCTATACCGTCTCCCCCGAAGGCCTCTCCTGGTGTGCCGACTTTGCGAAAGAGCAGGATATCGGCATCCACGTCCACCTCTCCGAGACCGAGAAGGAGGTCGTCGACTGCGTCGCCCAGTTCGGCAAACGCCCGGCAGTCCTCCTCGACGAGTGCGGCTGCCTCACCCCCCGGACGGTCGCCGCACACTGCTGCTGGCTTGACGAGGCCGAGTGCCGGCTCCTGGGGGAGCGGGGCGTCTCCGCCTCCCACAACCCGGCGAGCAACATGAAGCTCGCCGTCAACCGGGCGATGCCCTACCACTGGCTGAAATCTTCCGGGGCGAATATCTGCCTCGGGACCGACGGCTGCGCCTCGAACAACAACCTCGACATGCTCGAAGAGATGAAGTTTGCAGCACTCCTGCAGAAGTTCGCCTGGAACTCGCCGACCCTTCTGCCCGCGGGCGAGGCCATCAGCATGGCGACCGCCGCCGGCGCCCGGGCGCTCGGCACCGGCCCGGGGACGCTGACCGTGGGCGCCCCGGCCGACATCGTCCTCCTCGACGCCCGGGCGGCCTGCAACACCCCGCTCTTCCACGCCGACTCGAACACCGTCTACGCCTGCAACGGCGGCGCGGTCATGACCGTCCTCTGCCAGGGGAGGGTCCTGATGCACGAGCGGGAGGTGCCGGGAGAAGAAGAGATCGTCCGGGAAGCCGCCGCCGCGGCGGAGGCGCTCGTAGGACGGGCAAACGAGGCGGAATAACTTTTTTTTTATCGCGGCCGCCGCGACTCGCAGGGCACGCCGGTCTGGCAGAAGCCGCAGCTCGCGACCGGGATGCCGAGTTCGTCCTCGACAAAGGGCATCGTCGTCTCCCGGATATACGCGAAGCACCGCTCCTTGTCGTGCCCCTCCGCCGTGATAGCGCCCGCGGGGCAGCGGCGGATGCAGACGTCGCACTCTTTTCCGGAGAGGCGGAGGCAGTATGCGGTCCTGTCGCTGTACGGCCGCGGCGTCACGGGAAGGTCTATCGCGGCCACGACCGACCCGAAGCGCACCGCCTTGCCCCGCTCCGTGATCAGGCCGTCGCAGAGGCCGAAGGTGCCGAGGCCCGAGGCGTAGGCGGCGTGCCGCTCCGACCAGCGCGAGGCGATCCCGAACCGCTCCGAGGTCTCCCGCCCAAAAGCCGGCAGCCTGGCCGGGGCGACGGCCGGGTATCCGGCATCGGTGAGCGCCCGGGCGAGACTGTCGCGGATGCGGTCGTTCACCGCCTCCCCGTAGTGGCGGGCAAGGCTCCAGCGCCGCGAGGGAAGAGTCGTGCACGCACGGTGGTCGCGCCGCGTCGCCGCGGTCTGCGGCAGCGCCCAGACGACGACGGCGAGATCGGACGCCGCGACGCCGGTCTCCGGAAACCCGGCGCGGAACGCTTCGAGAGGAGTCCAGTAAAACGGTCCGATCGTCTCCTGGAACTCGGCATACAGCGGATCGTCGCCGCGCGATACGCCGAGAAGCGGGCTATCCCAGGCGGGTTCCTCGATGCCCGGGCCGAGCCGGTTTATCTCCGGGTCGGCGAGGAGCGATCGGATCTCCTCGAGGATCTCCCGGGCGCCGAACGTGTCGTACATGATAAAGACACGTCGCGCAGGATAAAAAAGAGGGTTATGCGGTCTCGATCTTCGACTCGTCCTCGAGACCGAGCTCCTCGATCGCCGCTTCCCGCATCTTGAACTTCATGATCTTGCCCGAAACCGTCATCGGGAAGTCGTCGACGAACTTGATATAGCGCGGGATCTTGTAGTGTGCAATCTTGCCGCGGCAGAACTCCTTCACCTCTTCCTCGGTGAGGGTCGCGCCGTTGTCGGTCTTGATCCAGGCCATCAGCTCCTCGCCGTACTTCCGGTCCGGCACCCCGATCACGTAGGCGTCGGCAATCTGCGGGTGGTTGTGGAGGAACTCCTCGATCTCGCGCGGGTAGATGTTCTCCCCGCCGCGGATCACCATGTCCTTCAAGCGCCCGACGATCTTGACGTAGTCCTCCTCGTCCATCGTCCCGAGGTCGCCGGTATGGTTCCAGTGGCTCTCGTCGATCGTCGCCCGGGTGGCGTTCGGGTTGTTGTAGTAGCACCGCATCACGCAGTAGCCCCGGGCGCAGATCTCGCCGGTCTCCCCCCGGGGGACGATCCGCTGTGTGTTCGGGTCGATGATCTTGATCTCGGTGTGGGGGAAGGGCTTGCCGATAGTCGAGACGCGCCGCTCCAGGGGGTCCGCGGTCGTGGTCATCGTGACGCCGGGCGAGGTCTCCGTCTGCCCGTAGACGATCACGATCTCGGACATGTGCATCTTCTTGTTGACCTCCCGCATCACCTCGGTCGGGCAGGGCGACCCGGCCATGATCCCGGTGCGGAGCGAGTCCAGCCGGTACTTCGCGAAGTCCGGGTGGGAAAGTTCCGCGATGAACATCGTCGGTACGCCGTGGAGCGCCGTGCACTTCTCGTCCTGGACGGCTTTGAGGACCGCTTCGGGGCTGAAGACCGGTGCCGGCAGGACCATCGCGGTGCCGTGCGTGACGGCGGCCATGTTCGAGAGGACCATGCCGAAACAGTGGTAGAACGGCACCGGGATGCAGAGCCGGTCCTCGTGAGTGAACTTCATCCCCTCGCCGATGATGAAGCCGTTGTTCAGGATGTTGTGATGCGTCAGGACGACGCCCTTCGGGAACCCGGTCGTCCCGCTGGTGTACTGGATGTTGACCGCGTCGTCGAAGTCGAGCGACGCCTCCCGCTCCCGGAGCTCGCCGGGGGTGATGAGGTCGGCCATCTCGTGGAGGTCGTCCCAGGTGTACATGCCGTTGTAGGGGATATCGCCGAGGAAGACGACGTTTTTGAGGAACGGGAACCTGTCGCTGTTGATCCGGCCGGGCTTCGCCTCGAACGCCTCGGGGCATGACTCGTAGAACATGCCGACGTAGTCGGAGGTCTTGAACCGCCCCTGGATGAAGAGCGTCTGGACCTCGGACTGCTTCATGGCGTACTCGAACTCGTAGGTCCGGTACGCCGGGTTGATGTTCACCATGATGGCGCCGATCTTTGCCGTGGCGAACTGGACAAGCACCCATTCCGCGTAGTTCAGCGCCCATATGGCGACCCGGTCCCCGCGCTCCACGTCGAGCGCCATGAGGGCGCGCGCCAGAGAGTCGACGCGCTCGAGAAATTCCGCATACGTCCACCGGATACCCTGGTGAACGGAGACGAGTGCGTCGCTGTCCGGGTGCGCCGCTGCGATTCGGTTCAGCATTTCACCGATGGTGATGCCGAGCAGGGGTATCTGCGAGTTCCCACACGCGTAACTGCCCTCAACCATTCTATATAAATGGGTGCCGGTACGGTTATATGATTACTGGTTTTTTCCCAGCGTAACCCTTATACTGCATGGCCGTCAAAAATATAGAGGGTAGGGGGTCGTGGCCTAGTCCGGAATGGCGACGGGCTCCAGCGGTCTTTGCACGTGATGAACAATGGGTCTCCTGATTGAGAGATGATGACCCGTTGGAGCACTGATGCATGTTCGGAGAGACCCGTCGATCGTGAGTTCAAATCTCACCGACCCCACATTCTATGATGGTTATCCGGTACCGCAGGGTATCTTCGTTGACGCTCTGCACGGGCTAAAGCCGGGAGATTCGTGGCGACCGGGACCCGGCAACCATCGCTGCCAGGTGGTGGAGCGGCTGTGGTCTTCGCAGGAGTGGATTCACGCGAGATCCATCGCTCACAATACACCGTTTATTCACGCCCGGCGCACCGTATGCCGGGGTACGGCAGGGGATCTCCGCACACAAAAGCCGATAAGCCGCCGTGGAGACGTGCACAACCGGTCCCGGGAAGAATATGCGTAATTTCCCGTCTCTCCCGAACAGGACGTTCCGCGTTTAACTGTATCGATCCGACCGGGAGGTCTTTAATACCTGTTTCACCAATATTTCAGCATTATCTGAGGGCATCCATATGTATCTCATCGGTGAAGCATTGGTTGGAGACGGCGCAGAACTTGCGCACATAGATCTGATAATGGGAAACAAAGAGGGCGCGGTAGGACAGGCGTTTGCGAACTCCATCTCGCAGCTCTCGAAGGGGCACACGCCGCTCCTCGCGGTCGTCAGGCCGAACCTGCCGACGAAGCCCTCGACGCTCATCATCCCGAAGGTCACGTTAAAGAAAGAGTACCAGGTGAACCAGATGTTCGGGCCTGTCCAGGCGGCGGTAGCGAAGGCCGTCGCCGACGCGGTCGAGGAGGGCGTCTTTGAGGGGATCGACATCGAGGACACCGTCATCATGGCAAGCGTCTTCGTCCACCCCACCGCCGAGGACTACAACAAGATCTACCGGTTCAACTACGGCGCGATGAAACTCGCGCTCCGCCGGGCTCTCGACCGGTTCCCCGACGTCGAGACGCTCCTGCACGAGAAGGACCGGGCGGCCCACGCGGTCATGGGATTCAAGGTCCAGCGCCTCTGGGACCCGCCGTACCTCCAGGTCGCGATGGACCTCGTCGACCGGAACCAGATGCGGAGGGTCCTCGAACAGCTGCCCCAGAACGACCACCTTATCATCGAGGCCGGGACGCCCCTGATCAAGAAGTTCGGCCTCTCGATCATCTCCGAGATCCGCGAACTTCGCCCGAACGCGTTCATCGTCGCCGACCTCAAAACGCTCGACACGGGCAACCTCGAGGCACGGATGACCGCCGACGCCGGCGCCGATGCCGTCGTGATCTCCGGCCTTGCGCCCATCTCGACCATCGAGAAGGCGATCGAGGACACCCGGAAGACCGGCATCTACACCGTGGTCGACATGCTCAACGTCAAAGACCCCGTCGCCGTCGTCAAGCAGCTGAAGGTGAAGCCGGACGTCGTGGAACTCCACCGGGGCATCGACGTCGAGGAGACCGCGTACGCCTGGGGCGACATCCCCGCGATCAAGAAGGCGGGCGGCGAGCGGCTGCTGGTCGCAACGGCGGGCGGCATCCGGCAGGACGTCGTGAAGGACGCACTCAAGGCGGGCGCCGACATCCTGGTCGTCGGCCGGGCCATCACCGCGAGCAAGAATATCCAGCACGCGGCCGAGGAGTTCCTGGAAGAGCTGAGCACCGAAGAGATCGACCAGTTCAGGATAATGACCGACTTCTGAGTCGGTCACTGCAATCCTTTTTTTCGCCGCGAGCGCGGCACTCGCCATAGGGCTTATGTCGAACCCGGGTTTGAAGTGTTGCGTGGCGGAGCGGTTTATCCAAAAGGGATAATGCTCTCCAGGTAGTATACCTCACATCGAGAAGTCCGATGCACACCATCATCCGCGAAAGGATCCCTGATCACGCCGGCATCGCGGCACGTCACCGCGTCAGAAGGCTCGGCATCTTCGGTTCGGCGGCAGGGGACCGGTTCGACCCGGCATCGAGCGACATCGATTTCGTCGTCGAGTTCGAGCCGATGACCCCGGTGGAGCATGCACGGGCGTACTTCGGTCTCGCCGAAGACCTGGCCCGGGCCTTCGGCCGCGAGGTCGATCTCGTTGAACTGTCCGCGGTGCGAAACCCGATCTTCCGCCGGTCCGTGGAAGAGACCTCGAGGGAGATCTATGCCGTCGCGTGAGGCGCGGAAGTACCACCTACTAGACCACTTCACCTTACTTTGCGGGTGTGAGGGGTTGAATGTCAACCGCACGCAAAGGGAAGATAGAAACAGCAACCAAACTCTTCGCGCTCTTCGCGGCTTCGCGTGAGATGGTAAACCTCCACACGCATCACGATCAACAAAATAAGGTGAAACAGACCACTACGATATTGCCGAGGGCGCGAAGTATATCGCGCAGTTCACCACCGGCAGGACTCACAAGGAGTTCCACTGGGCGTTCTTTTAAAATGAGGCTTTTGGGCGGGGCCCCGCCCCTCACGCCCTCTCTTCCAGGTGAACCTTCAGCCCCTCGTTATCGACCGTCGTAGCAATCGCGACCCGGAGGCCAGCCTTTGCCAGGATCGCCGTCACCTCATCCTCCGGCCGGCCGGTGATGACCGCGATCGACGGGCCGACCGAACTCATCCCGACGAACTCGAGGCCCGCATCGCGGAGCGCCGCCATGTAGCGGTAGATCTCGAACCCGTGGTGCTCCACCTCGGCGCGTTTCGAGCCCCGGAACTCGATCTCCCAGATGACGTCGCCGGCTTTCCGGAGGTCCCCGTGCTCCAGCGCCGGGATGAGGTCCATCAGGACGAGGTAGGACTTCAGCTCGCGGTCGCGGTAATCGAGGGTCCGGGCCTTGTTCATCAGGAGGTCGAACTCCTTCTCCCCCGCCGAAGAGATGTCCGAGGACGGGATGGCGATGTAGACTTTTTTGCCCATCCCAAAGGCGTGCCGGTAGATGAGCGCCAGTTCGTCGCCCATCACCACCATGCCGCCGTGGGTGCTCGCTGCGGGGCCGACACCGGTCTCGAACCCGAACGCGACGCTCCCGGCCTCCGTCTCCTCGACGAAGTTGCAGCCGAGGAGGAGGCGGAGCTGGTCGGAAGTCAGCGGCGAGCCCACCGCGGTGTTGAGGGCGTTTGCGACCGCGATCAGGATGGTGCTCGTCGACCCGAGCCCCACGTGCTCGTACTGGTGGTCGCGGGCGCGGATCCGAAAGCCACCCGCATAACCGACGACCTGCCTGAAGGCCTCCGCGAAGTGCCGGAGGATCGGCTCGCGGGTGTAATCGATCTCGATCCCTGAATCCGTGCACTCGACCTCGGCGGTGCAATAGACCCCGATGGCAAACCCGATCCCGCCCCCGCCGGGACGGTCCGGGGCGAACCGGTTCATGTCGAGCACGGTGAGGTGAATCCTCGCCGGGGCGCGGGCGACGACGGTGCCGGAGACCGGTACAAGCCGGTAATCCTTCTGGAGGCCGCACGGCCGGATATTCTCGCCGGGGGAAAAGGAGGAGAACTCGTATTCGACGAGGTCGAGATCCCCGCCCCGGATCTTCATAACAGGCATGCTGTTACCCGGTTAGCGTGTACGGTCAAAGAAGATATCCTTTCCCGATGCCCGGAGCGGGATCCCGTAGGCGACGCCGCAGCCATCCAGCCACCCGAGCGAGAGCGCACCGACACCGGCGGTGTACATGACCCGGTTATCGACGTTGTGAATGCTCGCGGTCTTCGCCGCGGAACCGACCGCGATCCCGAGGTCCGCCATCCTGACGACGCAGTTCGGGCCCCGGTAGGGGGTGGCCGGCGGGTTTAAATCGCGTTGTGCATCAAGCATCTCCGCACAGGTGGAGTAGCCGCACCCGCCGCAGTCGAGGTTCACGGCATCGGCGAGCAGCGAGCCGATGAGGAGGCAGGCGTCGCTTGCCGCGACGTTGCCCGCGTCCCTGATGAAGAACCCCACATCGTGCTTCTCGCCGTACTCCCGCATCGCCTCCGCGAGTGCCGTCTTCTCCTCTCCGGTGACGATCATCGTCTTGATGACGTCGATGCCCCGGGCTTTCGGGGCGGTGCGCGCCGAGAGCGCCATTAACCTCGCGACCATCTCTACGGCTTCCGATTCAAAGGCCATGTGAGTACGTGGCGCCGGCCGGAGATAAGGGTATGCCCGGACGGCGTCGATACCTTTTTCACAGATCCGCCTCCTGGCGAATCTGTCATGGCACCGGAGAAGAGCCTCGAGCGCGCCACTTTCGGCGCAGGATGTTTCTGGGGCGTTGAGGAGACGTTCCGGCGCGTGCCGGGCGTCGTGGATACGGCGGTGGGGTTCATGGGAGGCACCACCGAGAATCCGACCTACCCCGAGGTCTGCACCGGGAGGACCGGGCACGCCGAGGTCGTGCAGGTGACCTACGATCCCGGAGAGGTCTCGTACCGGGAGCTCCTCGACACTTTCTGGAACGCCCACGACCCGACCACGCCCAACCGGCAGGGGCCCGATATCGGGACGCAGTACCGGTCGGTGATCTTTTTCCATACCCCGGAGCAGGAAGCGGAGGCCCGGGCCTCAAAGGAGGAGATGGAACGTTCGGGCAGGTTCCGGCGCCCCATCGTCACCGCGATCGAGCCCGCGGGGACGTTCTGGCGGGCCGAGGAGTACCACCAGCAGTACTTCGCGAAACGCGGGGGCGGGCAGTGCCGGGTGTGGTAGGGGGACGGGCCCCCCCCCCCCCCCCCCCCCCCCCCCCCCCCCCCCCCCCTGTCCCCACCCCCCTCACGGCGATATCCCCACGGTCCACTGCATCGGGCTTGTTCTCGTCCCTACTGTTCCAAGAATTGTGGATAATGACTATTCAAAGGAATCGGAGTCTAAGATGACATCTGGCTCCAGTTGCGCCGGACTTTTCATCCGAAGAACAAAAATTCCCCGCACTGACGGGAACCAAAATCCCCCCTCACTCCCGCTTCCCCGGAACCCCAATCTTAAACCCGACGCCCTCGAACGTTGCGACCAGCCGGTCGCCCGAGTAGACGTCGACGGCATAGACCGACGTCCTCTCCATCTCCGAGATCCTGCAGGCGACCGCCTCGAGCGTGTCCGCCGCCGGCACGGAGAAGTAGCGGATGTGGGCTGAGATTGCCATCTGGTCGATCCCGTCCATGTTTGCGGCGATGCCGAAAGCGTGATCCGCGATGGCGAAGATCGCGCCCCCGTGAACCGTGCCGTGGGCGTTCTTCATGCCCTCCGTCCGCATCGCCACCCTGACGCGGCCGTCCTCGATCGCCGTGACCGCCATCCCGAGCAGGCGTGCGAACTCGCAGGCGTCGGATCGCTGCACCGCCTCGGCATAGGTTTCCGGGATGGATGCGGTCTTCTTCATGGAGTTACTTATACTCCCGCTGCGTGTAGGTGGCGTTACCGGCCTCGCCGCCGGAAAGAACGATATACAGCCACTCCCAGATGGACTTGAGCGTCCCGAACTGCTGGTAGCGCCGCATCGAGAACCCGACTTTCAGACGGGGATCGAGGTAGACCTTCCCGAGCTTGCGCATCCGCTGGGCTATCTCCAGGTCGTCCCCGGCATCGATGCAGCGGTACATCCCCGCCCGGACGAACGCCTCCCGGTCGAACGCCGTGTTGCACCCGAGCGTGAAGTAGATCGTCCGGGTGTGGTAGCCCAGGCGCGAGAAGATGTTTGCTCCAAAAAGAGAGAGCCGGTTCCGTAAACCGCCCTCGATCGGGTAAACCGTGCCGTAGAGCTGCACGATCTCCCTCTCCGCGAAGTTTCTCCCGATCCGCTCCACCCAGTCCCGGGGGAGGATACAGTCGGCATCCGTCGTGGCGACGATCTCGCCCGAGGCGGCCATCGCCCCGTCGTTTCGCGCTCCGCCGACCCGCTTGCTCGTCTGGATAAAGACCTGATCGGCAAGGGGTTCGGCCAGCTCCCGGGTCCGGTCCTTTGAGTCTCCGTCGACGACGATGATCTCGTAGGTCTCCCTCGGCACCGTCTGGTCGGCGAGAGACCGCAGGCAGCGCTCGATGTTCTGCTCTTCGTTGTATGTCGGAACGACTACGGAGATCATCCCTCGATCAACTCCCGGTATAGTTGTTGATGCCGTTTTGCTATAAGCGTGATGTCGTATTTCTCTGACGAGGCGCGTGCCTTCCCCGCGCAGCGCTGCAGGGTCGCGTCGTCGGCGAGGAGGTCCCGCGCCTCGCCGGTCTCGGAGAAGAAGAGGACCGAATCCCCGAAGATCTCCCGGAACTCGAAGATGTCCCGGGCGATGACCGGGAGGCCCGCCGAGAGGGCTTCGACGATCACGAGGCCGAACGTCTCGGCATGGGAGGGCATGAAGAAGACGTCCGCCCCGCTGTATGCCCGGGAGATATCGTCGATGACCCCGGTGAAGATGACGTTCTCGTGGGACTGGGTTTTGAGCATCTGGATCTTCGCGTAGTCCTTCGAGAACGTCCCGTACGGGAACCCGCCCACCCAGATCCAGGTCGTGTCGGGGTGCTGCTCTGCGAGTTTGAAGAAATCGTAGATGCCCTTCCGGGGGGTCTGCTGGCCGACGGAGAGCACCACTCTCCTGCCGGGGTCGATCCCGTACTCGTCGCGGAACGACTTGCGCTTCTTTTTGTCCCGCTTGAAGTATTCACGGTCGATACCGTTCGGAATGAGGGTCATCGGGACATCGGGGACGAGCTGTTCGGTCTCCCGGTGGCAGGGCTCCGATATCGTGATGATGTGGTCGAACTGCCGGTAGATCTTCGGGTAGACCTTGTTTATCCTCTGCGAGAAGGCGACGTTCCCCTCGTTCAGGCGGGGTGTCGAGTGGGCGGTCAGGACCTTTGCGCCCTCGGTGAACTTCAGGTGGTACATCGCCCAGGGCCCGAAGGTATGGTAGTGGGTAAGGTCGAAGTCGCCGTGGTAGAGGTTGCGGGCGACCTCCATATCGGGGAGCCGGGCGAGGTGGTTGTACAGCGTCCTCGCCGCCGTCGCGCACCCGATGTAGCGCAGAAAGCGGAAGTCTTCGACGAATATGTTGACCTTCATTCGTTCACCCTCACGAAGTCGATCGCGCTCCTGATGCAGCCGTCCATATTGAGGTATTCAAACTGCGAAAAACGCCCGACGAGGTCTATGCCCCGCTCCCGGCAGAACTCCCGGACGATTGCGATGTTTCGGAGGTAATCGGTGTCGTAGACGACGTAAGCGAACTTCTCCCGCGCGATGCCGGTGTAGACGACCTCGTCCCGGGATGAGACGATCCCCGCGGCGATGAGAGAACTGACAGTATGCTCGATCACCGCATCATCCGTCATCCGGGAGACCGCGTCTCCTTCGTTGTAGGTGATCTCGGCGAGGATCGAGGAGTGGCCGGGAGGAGCGACCTCTGTGCTGTAGTTCGAGGGGAACGAGATCCGGTTGAAGAGGCCGGTCGCGGGGTCGGGGACGTAGAGCCAGGATATATCGGGAACGTCGCCGGATAGACCGATGAAGACCGAGCAGAGCGAGTTGTACCGAAGGGCGTCGCACGCCGCCTGCACGTCGGCCGGGACGTCTGATAAGCAGGGGAGCAGGTTCTGGAGCGGGATCGTCGAAATGACGCGATCCGCGCGGACGGTCGCGCGGCCGTCGCTGACAACAAATCCCCCCTCCTCCTCGCGGACGGAGGCGACGGAAAAACCGGTCCGGACAGCGGGGAGGACCGGTTCCGCGATCGCCCGCACCAGCGCCTCGATCCCGCCCGTCACCGGGTAGGAGAAGACCGCCTGGTGGACGTAGCCCTCGGTCTCGATGCCGATGGCCGACCGGATGATGTCCTCGACCGGCGGGCGGGGAATGCGCCCCTCGACCCAGTGGTGCGACATCCGGGCGGCCGGGTAGTTCCAGATCTTTTCGTTGTAGGGGAGCATGTAGCACTCGGCGATGCCCCGGCCGAAGGTATAGGTGATCCACCCGGCAAAGTTTTCCGGCGGCGGGACCTCGCCTTTCTCGACGGCGATGAGGTTCTTCACGAACTCGTTTATGCAGAAGAAGCGGTCTTCGTCGGGCAACTGGTAGAGGCCATTCTCGAAGGGGTATTTGACGTAGCGGCCTTTGTAGAGGATCTTCGTGTTCCGCTTTCGTCGGCCGGCGTTTTCGCCGAGAACCGAGAGCATGAAGGAGAGGACTTCCGTATCACGGGAGAAGATGATGTGCGAGCCCCCGGAATCGAACGTGAAACCCGCTTCGGCCCTCGATCGGCAGAGCCCCCCGATCTTCTCGTTCCGTTCAAGAACGGTCACGTCGTCGCCCTGTTCGTGGAGCAGGCGGGCCAGCGTTATCCCGGTAAGGCCGCCGCCCAGTACCGCCGATTTCACGTTCGTACTGTTTATGCCGAAACCATATATGGTTGACCATCCGTTTCCCCGCAGACGCCACATATTGGAGTAAAAAGCGGGAGTTCCCGGGCAGGGAACGCAGAGTGCGGGTTCTGTCCCATTGCGTTGATAGCGGACGCCCCTGCTGGCGCGGGAATCCGGACGTTCATTTAACAGGATAGCGGACTCCGGTGATCGCAATACCTGCAGGGGTTACGCCTCACCCCCCCGTAGACCGCTGACCGCGATGAACGTGTATTTGATCGGCGACATCACGGCGGTGAACCCCGCAACCCCGTAGAGTCCGGCCGGGTAGGAGAGGAGCAGCGCGATGACCCGATGTTCTCGCCGTAGTCGGCGGCGCCCGCGATGAGCGGGACGACGTTTAACCGTATCCACGGACTCCCCTCCGGCAGCCGGCGGGAGAGGAGCCAGGTGATTGTAACGGCGAAAAAGAGCGTATACGCCAGCGGGAAGACGAGATCGAGCCGCACGATCCGCGTCAGGTAGAACTCCCGACCGGCATCCCCGAGCGCCGCAAGCATCGCGTACGCCTGCACCGGCGTGTAGGTGAACTCCATGTCGAGAATTCCTGCGCCGCCGTGATCTCCGCGAGCCGTGCGAGGCCGAACGGCCGCCCGTTGACCAGGACCGCCGAGACGGCGAAGAAGGCAAACGATGCGAGCACCGCCTTTCCCGACGAGACCTTCCGGATGGCGGAAGAGATCGTGTCGACGATCATGCCCCCTCCTTCCACGCGTACCCGACGGCCCCTTCCGGGCAGGTATCCACGCAGCCGCCGCAGAGGATGCATTCCGCATCCTCCATCCGCCCCTCCCGGACCATGCCGCGGACGTCGAGGCTCATCGGGCAGGTTTCGGAGCACTTCCCGCAATCCACGCAGCGATCCGATGCGGCCGCGAGGTGGAGCGCCGGCCAGCCGACGAGGTTGCGGATCTTTCGGCCGATGATCAGCATGACCGCGATCGGACAGAAACTGTGGCAGAACCCCCGCCGTCCGGCGAGAAGGGCGAATACGGTGATGAACGCAGTCTGGCCGTAGAGAAGGGCGTATCCGCCCGGCCGGTCGATCGAGATCCCGCTGCCGGTCTGGTAGAAGAGGTCGATGGTTGAAAGACCCCGGAGGAGTAGATGGCGAGCGCGATGGACCCATAGATCCCGAGAAAGACGGGGTACTTCAGCCAGTTCAGCCACCCGATCTTGAACCGCGTACTGTTGAGCCCGAAGTAGATCTCCTGCAGGCCGCCCGCGGGGCAGAGGTAGCCGCACCAGAGTCTCCCGAAGAAGAGCGAACCGATGAAGAGCAGCGTGAATACGAAGAGGCCGCCGGTGGCGATCCCCTGCGACGCACCCCCGGTGCTGATCGGGCAGGATATGTAGACGAAGGTCACCGGCAGCAGTACGAACGAGAGGATGAGCAGCGCTTTCCGTATCTTCTGGCGCAACGCCGGCCCCATCTTCGATTCGTCTACCATAGCAAAGCCTCGGGTGCGGGCTCACCCCCGCGCTGGGCCTCCATGTCCGCAACCGCAAGATCCGGGTGCCGGTAACGCTGCCTCCCCTCGGTACCCTTTCCAGCCTGGATCGCCTCCACCGGGCAGAGGTGGATGCACCCGCAGCAGAGTTCGCAGCGATGGTTCCAGACGGGCCTCCCGTCGACCATCTCGATGTTGCCCGCCGGGCAAAGCCTCGCGCAGGTGCCGCACGACGTGCACCCTTCGGTCACTGTGAACTTGCGGTCGTCCCCGTGAACATGGGAGCGGAACCGGGGGTATGTGAGGGCCTTGACGATCCGCGTGACCGGCGAGTTCGGGAGTTTCAGCCTCGTCTCCTGCCGGATCTGCCCTGCGATCCTCTCAAGGTCCGCGTCTGCCGCGGCAAGCAGGCGATCCCGCTTCTCTCCTGCGGGCGACTCGTACATCAGGATGTAGTTGCCCGGCATATGCACCGTAAATCCGGCATCGAGCCCCTTTCCGACCTTCTTCCAGAGGATCCCGTCGAGCTGCCGGAGAGCGGCGGAG
Organism: Methanoculleus sp.; assembly: GCA_030156625.1. Taxonomy (GTDB): domain Archaea; phylum Halobacteriota; class Methanomicrobia; order Methanomicrobiales; family Methanoculleaceae; genus Methanoculleus. Next base: position 5,248 of record JASGMC010000040.1, on the reverse strand, counting down.
CCTCCGCCTCCCCCGTGCGTGACGACCGAGAAGACGTAGTTTGCCGCAGTAAGATCGAGACGCTCCGCGAACGACGCCACCATCGCCGGGAGCCCGGCGAAGTAGACCGGGCAGACGATCCCGACCCGGCCGATCTGCGGGGCGACAGTCCCCGCAGTGTCCGCAAACGATGCAATCGGGACGACTTTGCAATCCCCGAGGGCCCCGGCGATCTTCCTTGCCGCTGCAAGCGAGTTGCCGGTGCCGGTAAAATAATAAATAACGGTCCTCATGGTATCACGTTGCCGTTGTCGAGCCGATTTTTCTGTTCTGTCCGTCCTCAACCGGGAGCGGGTATGCTTCGACGATCCGCTCGATGAGGTCGTTCTCCGCCTTCCGGGTCGCCAGGTCATCTGTTGTGAGGCTGACCGCTGCCACGACCTCGACTCCCCGTGCGGCGAGCGCCGCTTCGAGAAGCGGGAGGGCTTCGCCGGGCTGGCCGCTGTTTGTGACGAAGATCACGGCTTTCTTCCCCTCGCAGCCCCTGAGCGCCCTGACAGCGGAATTGATGGCAGGTGCGGGTTTCCAGGCCCAGACCGGCGTGCCGATGACGAGCAGGTCGTACCGCGAGACGTCGATCTCGTCAGGCGTGATCGGGTCGCAGATCCCCCGCCGGGAGTGCAGGACGCCGGTCGTGTACGCCGTGAAGGCCGAGTACCCGGTCACCGTCTTCACCTCGACGAGATCGCATCCGCAGGCGTTCCGGATCCGGTCCGCGACCTCCCGGGTCACGCCGGTATGCGAGTAGAAGACGACGCAGGCATTCAGCGCCGTCTGCTGTGTCGTCTTCAGGACGAGTTCCCGGTCGCACCGGTCCATGACGGCGCTGCCCATCAGGTCGAAGTAATCCTGGAACTGTACCAGCCGGTCGCGGTTGAACGAGAAGTAGACACGGAACCCCTCCCGCCGGGATGTCACGATACCCTCATTTTTTAGCGTCTTTAAGTGCTGGGAGGCCGCCGGCTGCGAGATGCCGAGTCGTTCCGCCAGATCGGAGACCCCCATCGTCCCGGTAGTGTCCGTAGCGAGCAGATAGATTATCCGGAGCCGGTTCGTGTCACCGAGGGCTTTGAATACCCCTGCCATCTCCGGGACAATCTCGCGGAGCCCGGTGCAGGGATCGCACCTGTTACAGTCGTCCACGTGAACTGCATAAGTGTATGCTTATACACATATAGTCTTTCCAGAGAACCCGGAGATCCGGGATCGTGCAGGGCCGGGGGCACCCGGGTCTACAAAAGCGGCGGTGATGCAATTTCGCACGAAGAAGAAAAATCGGCGCCCGGGGAGGACCGGGAGCGCTCCGCCGTCACTGCTGGCGGGGCGAGTCCTGATCGACCAGCCAGGTATCTCCCGGGCTGCTCGGCCGTGGAGAACTGCGGGGCGACTGGATGAACCAGCCGGTCCGGGTGCCGTCGAGCGTGGTGGTGGAGTTCCCGGCGGAGAGAAGGCTCACGACGACCATGGCAAGGGCCGAGAGCACGAGCGCGTAAAGGCTGAAGTGCACCGGGAGCTTTGCCACAAACTGGTGCCAGTAGCCGAAGACTGCGGCCGCGACGAGCCCGGTCGCCATGCTCGCGATCGCTCCCTGTCCGGTGGCGCCGCGCCAGTAGAGCCCGGCGAGCAGCGGAACCGCGAATGTCGCGAGCATGACACCGATGCCCATCCAGATCAGCCACGCAAGCATCGGCGGCGGGTTGATGGCGAGCAGGAGCGTGCCGCCGGCCCCGAGGACGACCGCGACCTTCGAGACGACAAGAACCTCTCTATCGGAGGCCGAGGGCCGGAAGATGTTTTTATAGATATCCCACGCGAACATGGTGCCGACGGTGAGCATGAGCCGATCGGTCGTGGACATCACCGCAGCAAGGACAATCACGGCAAAGAGCGCCCACAACGCCATGTTCGGCATGGCATACTCGACGCCCAGTATAAACGCGAAGTCCTGGGCGTTCACGGCGTCCGGAAGCACCAGCCTTCCCTCCTCGACGAGCGAACGCACGGCAAACCCCGTGAACTTCACGAGGAACATCACGACCGCATAGATCCCGAACGCAACGAGCGGCGCCCACTTGAAGTAGCGGTCCTCTTTTGCAGCGAGGACGTTGTTGATGACGTGCGGCGCGCAGGCGAGGCCGACCATCAGGAGGATGCCGAACGAGACCAGGAACTCAGGCGTTGCGTAGGCGTACGAGGCGTAGGCCGGACTCGGGTACCAGGGTTCGACGAAGTTCGGGTCGATCCCGGCGAGCACGGCATCGATGTGACCCAGGCCGCCGGCACTGGCGATGACGAACGGCGCCATCAGGAGCACGCCGAAGATCAGGATGCCGCCCTGGAACAGGGTCGTCCAGGATACGGCATAGAGTCCTCCGACGACCGTGTAGGCAGTGATGATGACCCCGGCGATGAGCAGCGCCTGCCAGTGCGGGATGGCAAAGAGCCAGACGAGCACGATGCTGATCGCGGCATACTGCCCCACAAGGTAGATCAGCGAGACGATAATCCCGGAGACCGCGGAGAGGCCCCGGAGCGCCCGCGGGCTCTCGAACCGGTCGGCGAGGTAGTCCTGGACGGTCAGGTAGCCCCGCTCCTTCCCGATGGAGTGGAGTTTTACCCCGAAGAAGATGATGCAGAACGCGGCCGCGAGCGGGACGAAGATCTGCTCCCATATCCCGGGCCAGCCCGAGGTGTACCCAAAGCCGCTCACACCGAGCAGGGTCATCCCGCTGCAGATCGAGCAGACGATCAGGATCGTAAAGACCCAGAACCCAAGCGATCTGCCCGCGAGGATGTAATCCTCGGTGTTATGGATCTTCTTCGAGGCCCAGTTCCCGATGCCGATGAGCACGAAGAAGTAGAGCCCGATCAGTACGAGCGTCAGGGCGTCCGCCATTCAAACGGCCTCCCTGAACCGGAGCCCCCAGAGGGCGAGCAGCACGAAGACCAGGGCGACGGCGCCGCCCACAACGATTCCCGTATGAAGAGGTAATTCGAAGAGCATACTGTGTTAGTATGTGCCGTGCTAACATATAACACGATCGCCCGGGAGGCGGAGAGATCGTCCCGATGGCGCGACGAACGTATCGCACCAAAAAGAAAATTATTTGGAACTTTTTACGGTCTTTGCTCCCCGGAGGAGAGCAACTTTTCCCGTGCGGACGAGTTCTTTGATGCCGTACTGGCGCAGGAGCTTCTCGAGTGCGTCGATCTTGTCGGTATCGCCGGCAACCTGGAGCACCAGCGCCTTTGCCCCGACATCCACGACCTGCGCCCGGAAGATGTCTGCGATCTGCAGGATCTCGGCACGGGAGGTGCCCGGTTCGGCGGTTACCTTGATGAGGGCGAGTTCCCGCTCCACGCTCTCCCGCTCCGTCAGGTCCGAGACTTTGATGACGTCGATGAGCTTGTTGGTCTGCTTCATCACCTGTTCGACGATTCCGTCGTCGCCGTTCACCACGATCGTGATCCGGCTCATGTTCGGCTCCTCGCAGGTCCCGACGGCGAGGCTCTCGATGTTGAACCCCCGCCGCGAGAACATCCCGGCGACCCGGCTCAAGACACCCGCCCGGTTCTCCACGAGGACGCTCAGCGTATGCGGTTTCATTGCTGACGCACCCCGATCATCTCGTTGATGGCAGCCCCGGCCGGGACCATGGGGAAGACGTTCTCCTCCCGCTCGACCCTGAAGTCCAGGACGAACGGCCCGTCGGTGGCGAGCGCGGTCTCGAGCGCCTCCCGGACACGGTCCTTCTCCGTGACCGTAATGCCCTCGATCCCGTAGGCGTTCGCGATCTTCACGAAGTCCACCGGCGGCAGCTCCGTGTAGGAGTAGCGGCGGTCGTAGAAGAGTTCCTGCCACTGGCGCACCATCCCGAGGTACATGTTGTTCAAGACCACGACCTTGACGGGGATATCGTACTGCACTACCGTCCCGAGCTCCTGGATGTTCATCTGGAAACTCCCGTCGCCGGCGATGTCGACGACCGGCATATCCGGCCGGGCGTAATGGGCGCCGATGGCTGCCGGGAACCCGTAGCCCATCGTCCCGAGGCCGCCGGAGGTGATCCAGGTCCGCGGTTTCTTAAAGCAGTAGTAGAGCGCGGTCCACATCTGGTTCTGGCCGACCTCGCTCACGACGATTCCCTCGCCTTTCAGGATGTCGGAGAGCTGCTCCACGACGTACTGCGGACGGAGATGGCCGTCGTTGCGGTAACCGAGCGGGAACTGTGTCTTCCAGGCGTTGATCCGGGAAACCCAGTTCGCCGTATCGCCGCGCTTCTGCATCCGGGATAAAAGTGCCCGGAGCACGGCTTTGACGTCGCCCACGATGGGGACGTCGACCTTCTTGGTCTTCCCGATCTCCGCCGGGTCGATATCGATATGGATGACCGCGGCGTTCGGCGCGAACGTCTCGATCTTCCCCGTCACCCGGTCATCGAACCGGACGCCGACGGCTATCAGGAGGTCGCACTCCGTGACCGCGTAGTTCGCGGACTGGGTGCCGTGCATCCCGAGCATCCCGAGGCAGAGCGGGTGGTCGCCGGGAACGGCGCCGAGGCCCATCAGGGTCGTCGTCACCGGGATCGCGGCGGATTCCATGAACTCCAGGAGTTCGGCCGACGCTCCGGAGAGTACCACCCCGCCGCCGGCGTAAACGAGCGGCCGCTGTGCCCCCGCGATCAGGTCGAGCGCCTTATCAATCTGGCGGACGTGCCCCTCGTAGGTGGGCTGGTAGCCCCGGAGGGAGACCGTCCCGGGAACAGGCGTTCCCTCCTTCACCTCGCTCGTGCTGACGTCTTTGGGCAGATCGACCAGTACCGGGCCCGGACGGCCTGTCCGCGCGATGTAGAACGCCTCCCGGACCACGCGGTCGATATCGGCGGCGTCTTTGACCAGGTAATTGTGCTTGGTGACCGGCAGCGTGATCCCGGTGATGTCCGACTCCTGGAACGCGTCGTTCCCGAGAAGGGCGGTCGGGACCTGGCCGGTGAGCGCCACGACGGGGATGGAATCCATATACGCCGTCGCAATCCCCGTGACCAGGTTGCACGCACCGGGGCCGGAGGTGGCAAGGCATACCCCTACGCGGCCGCTTGCACGCGCGTAACCGTCGGCCGCGTGCGCCGCTGCCTGCTCATGCCTTACCAGTATGTGCCGGATCGACGAATCGTAGAGTTCATCGTAGATCGGCAACACCACGCCGCCG
>JASGMC010000039.1 GCA_030156625.1 Methanoculleus sp. | reverse complement strand
CGCGTCCACGAGATCGAAGACCGTGCCCTTGTAGACCTGGTAGGACGGGATCGGTTTGGCCACCTCGGTGCCGTGGAAGTGGGCGCACTTGATCTCGGAAGAGATCAGGAACCGCTGCGGCTGCCTCCCGAAGAGGAGGACCGCAGCGTTCGTCAGGTGCCCGTTATCAAGCAGGTTCAGGTGCTCCAGCAGGTCAGCGGGAGAGGCATCGGGGGCGAGGGGGAACCGGCGGGTTGCCCTGGCCGTGCGGAGGAACCACGCCATACGCTCAGGATCCAGGTGTTCGAGTGTCGCCTTCGTGCACGGGGCCGCGTCGAAGGGCCCGGACCGGATGAGCTGCTTCTCCTCCAGGTACTCGACGAGCGCCGCATATAGCCCGGCGACCAGTTCCGAGGGGGTGTTGAATCGCTTCCGGATCAGGCCCGCCTGCGCTCTGCCGACGAGCGCACGCATCTTCGGGTGGCGGGCGGCGTCGTCCGTGCCCCTGACGTAGATGAGCCGGTACTTCCCTTCAGTGGTGGCGAAGTCGAACTCCCGTTCGGTCGGCGAGACTCCGCCGGCGTTCTCTGAGCCGTAGTCGTTCCCGAAGAGCCCGACATAGATGTCGCATCGCCGGACCTCGTCGAGGTACAGGTCGTCGGTGCGGCGGTCAGCGGCAGGGACGTCCTCGAAGAGGAAGACCTCGAAGAACCGCCGCATCAGTGCGTCGCCCCGCAGGTAGTCGCGGAGAGCCGCCCGCTCGTCGGCGAACTCCTTCTGCACGCTGCTGATGAAGATGCGGACGGGGGTCATGCCGCAGTTCTCATAAAGTCCATCGCGGATGCTCCCAAACGTGTCCAGGCACCCATCGTTCCGACTGCCATCTCTCCCCTCTACATACCTCTGATTTCGTTCTGAGTATTCTCCCGGGAATGAAGAAGAATGTAACGTGGTCTATGCCGGCAGGGTTGTTTGCTGCTATCGGAATGAGATTCAATCCGAACTGCATTGACGTTAACGGTTTGCACCGTGCGGCGTCGGGTGATGGTGCAATAAGATAGCGTTCTGCTCTAACGAACTATTGAGCGGGTAACCGTTCTGCATCCTTCAGTTCTACGGTGCGAACCGAGCCGCATCCTCTCGCTCCCGCGTGTTCATCAGCCCCAGTGCTGCCGTGACCCAATAAAATCCGAAGAGGGTCATCATATAGGCGTTCCCCTCCACCGTCGCATACACCACCCACAGAAGATTCCCAACAATCCAGGCCCCGAACCCTATCCGCCGGATGCCCTGCGATCGCGAAGCCACCAGCGCTGCTCCGGCCATGCCGAGCACCACGGCCGGCCCCTGCAGGGGATCGACGGGGATCACCGTACCCCCACCCTCGCGTTCCCCTCCCGCACAAGCCGTGCATAACACCCCTCACAGACCTTCGCCTGCGCCTCGCTGGAGCGGTAGACCGCTTTCGCGACACCGCATACGTCGCACCGGCCAATCTCGACCCTCACCCGGGCAAACGATCTCGGGTCAAGCACCCCCGACAGCGGCCGGACACAGTTTGCAGCATTTGCACCCGTGCTGCAAAGGGGTGCGCAAGTAGGAGCGCAAACACTTTTGGCGTGCAGTATCTTCGATATGCCGTAATTTTTACAATTCGACGATAGATCAGCGTGTTCGATCTTTTCATTTGCAGCAGGTCCGGAACCACACGGCACCTCCTGTTTCTGCACGGGATCAAGATGCTCTTCCAGTGGAACGGGATCAGGTGAACTGTGTGATCCGGATTTTGCTGCAAACGACCTCTGATCGCCGCGATCGATTCCGGATAAAATCTCTCCGTTCATCAAATCCGTCTCATCCCGTTGAGAATCCCCCTTCCCGATCTCTTTGCAACTATGTTTGCGCTCCCCTTTGCAGCAAGGTTGTCGATGTTGCAAACCGTCACCAGAAGGTGGTGGGGAGTCCTCCTCCCCCTCGCCCTCATCCTCCAGCCAGACCGCGAGCTGTGCCGTCCACTCCCGGTAGCGCTCGGCGTCGAACTGGAAATGGGACTCGTGCCGGCGGACGGTCGTCCCGGTGCTCTCATCGATGACCGTCGCGTCCACCACGGCGAGCGCCGGGCACTTCTCAAGGAGCCCGCAGTAGACCGTGCCCCTCGTGGTGTAACCCTGCAGGATCCGCCGGACCTGGTGGTACGACAATCCGGTCGCCTGCTGCAGCATCCTGACTGTGAACGTCTCCCACCCCATTCGGGCAATCGTGGCGAGCGCCGCGGCCTCGTTCCGGGTCATCTTCGAGTCCTGCCCGCCGCCCTCCTGGTTGATCGCAGCGTAGAGGTGTACCGCCGCGTCGAAGTCCTGCCGGGCCGCCTCGATCCGGACTTCGTCGCCCGTCTCCTTCCCCTCCCGCTGCAGGAACCACAGGGCCGCGTGGCACTTGATCAGGTCAAAGAGCATCGCGGGGTTCCTGCGGTTCGCGACGTTCGAGAACTGGATCCTGCGGGCGAAGGGGATCCGGACAAAGATCCGCTGCTGCTTCAGGATCGACCAGAGTGCCCGGCAGGTGAGGACGTCCGGGTCGTCCCCTCTCCGATACACACCTGCTTCCGTCTCCTTGAGGTGCTCGAGCACCCGTTTGTCCTGCTCGGCCGAGTCATCGATCCAGACCGTCAGCATCCGGTTCATCACCTGGTCGTCGCCGGGGTTCTCGACCTTCGCGAGCCACCAGACGCACCGCTCGGGGATCGAGCAGACCCGGAGCTGCCGGTCGGCCGTGACGGTCCGGTGCTCGATCGGTTCGTGGAAGGACGAGGTGGCCGACTTCAGCACCTCCTGGAGGTCGTCCGAGAGCGATGTGTCGTCAAAGAGGATCACCGTCCCCGGCCGGAGGTCGTCGGCGTAGTAGAGCGCCTTGTTCGAGACGGTGCCGGTCATCCTGTGGGACTCCGGGATGAGGTTGAGCATCGTGGTGCAGGCGTGGCTCTTCCCCTTGCCGGAGTTGCCGGAGATCGAGACGTGCAGCCCCTTGGTGTTCGCGACCGACTGCGAGGCGACGGACATGATCAGGCATTCCGCGACGGTCCGGTCTCCAACGTGGCTCTTGTTGAAGGTGTTGAGGAGGAAGGCGAGCGGGTCGCCGCTCTTGAGGATCTCGATGGCACGTGCCTGGTGCTCATCCTCGATGAGAACGGGAGGAGGGGGCGGTATCTCCTCGGCCTTCTTCGCCGGGGTCCTGGTCCGCTTCGGCTCGTACATCCCCCGGAGTTCCGGCCAGCGCTGGGCGCCCCCGCCGCAACTCTGGTGATGGCAGCCGGCGAAGATGGCGCCGTTCGCAAACTGGATCGCGAAGGCGCCATCCTTATGCGCCGGGGAGAACGGGCACTCGTCGAGGACGTAGAGGGTCCCACCCTGGTAGGGCCTCGTGCTCCGGACCGCGATGTTGTGGTCGAGGAGCCAGGAGGCGAGGTCGATGCCGGGGCCGTTGCCATTTGTTTTCTTCGACCGCGATGGCTCGTCGTGGGGGAGGAGCGCCGCGAGGTGCTGCAGATACTCCCGGGGCACCATGCGGATGTCGTCCGGCACGGCGAGGAGCCTCGCCCGCCGGTGCGGCCGCTCCGGGGTGTTGTCGCCCTTCCGCGAGAGGGTGCCGTAGAGTTTCCAGATCCGGGCGGCGTTGTGGTTCGCGGTGTCGACGGTGACGGCCTCGTTCGAGAAGAGGGCGTCGAGGGTCGCGAGTGCTCCCTTCACGAGCGCGGTGGCCGCCTCGTCATTCTCGAGGTCCACCCGGTAGAGGAGGTGGGCGCCGTTGCCCGAGTCCGCCCGGACGGGCGCGGGGAAGCCTTGCTCCGCGAGGTAGGCCGCGATCCGCTCCGCAGCGGCGAGCGCCGCGTCGTGCTCGGCGTCCGTCGAGGAGACCCCGCTCGGCCGGACCGGGTCGATGTCGACCGGGAGCCAGCGCCGGCGGACGATGTCGGCGTCGGCCGTGGTGGCATCCTTCCGGGAGAGCCGCATCTTGATCCGGTTCGCCCGGCGGGCGAGGAGGGCCGGGTTGACGTCATTTAAGGTGACGTAGATCCCGGCGACCGAGGGGTCGGCGTCGAGGGCCTCCACGGCCCGGACGAGGCTCTCGTAGTCATTGAAGTAGCCGGAGTGGGTGACACCGTCGGCGAGCGTCCGGACCTCGACCACGCTGCCAGACGCAGCAAGGACGTTGACAGCACTCAGGATCTCGCTGCTCATGCAGTCACCCCCGGCACGAGGGGGAAGAGGGGAGCGGAGATGGCCTCCCCGCGGGCGACCCGCTGGAAACTGATGAGCGGGATGATGTAGGAGCCGACGCGGGTGTGGAGCATCACTGCCTTGCCGGAGGCGTTCATCGCCGCGTGGCCTTCGATGGCGACCTCGCTGACCAGGATCCCGCCCGGGGTTGCCCGTGAACGGTCCTGTGTGATCGGGATCACCCTGCCGTAGAAGAGCAGGTTCTTGAGGTCCTCGGCCTCGAGCCGGTACTTTTCGGCATCGACGGAGATGTGGAGCGCTCCGCCGCTGCCATAGGAGAGGGTGCCGGGCTCATTCATGGCACGCCGCCCCCTGTCCGATCACGGTCGTGACGGTGTAGAAGTGACAGCCGGTCCGGACGATGTGGATCTCCCGCACCGCTCGACCATATCGAGCGATCTCGGCGGCTACGATCTGCTGGACCAGGTAGAGCGGGACGATTCCGGCGCGTCGCTCGTCGGTAGCTGGTCTTATCCCTTCGGACGGAGAAGAGTTGTTGGCAGTCCCGTGTGAATCGATGTTGGTGCACGCTTCATCCCGTGGGCTGCCGTCTATCCTGTCTGTGCGTTGCATTTTGTTCCCTCGTTGTGTGGCGTTATCAATCTGGCTTTACCGTCGGCGATCCACTTCTCCCAGACGAGTTTTGCTATCGGGTCCGGGATGTGGTCGAGTATTTCCTGGGTAATCTCTCTCATGGGCTGCTCCTGTGCGGGTGGATCGGAGTGATCGGTGCTGAAAAGAACGGGGTCTGGTCGGCCCCGGGCACGTTCCCGCACGCAAAAAGAGGTGAGCGAGAAGTGGTCTTAAGCGAGAACCGTGCTCGGTGAACGTGAGAACATGCCTGATAGGAGAAAGCCTATGTGTAATTGAATAGTATTTCAAATTAGCATGGTAAATTCCGATAAAAACGATCCAATCACACAGACTGAAGGGAATATCCAGCGATTGATTGAAGAATCAAAAAAGGATATTGACGGAGGAGGTGACTTAAAACAACAGGAGGATATCATCAAGAGGAATATTGAGGCTGGGGTTGATGCCACTCTCTCAAAAATTACCCAGTACGAAGAGCAAATCCACAATGAAGAAGAAAGAGTAAAAACAGATTTCAGTAAGCAACTCCTTCAGTGGAAACGCTTATGCAAAGAGCATTTAGGAAGAATTGAAAGAATCTATCAACTATTTCAAAAATCATTTTTAACGCTAGGGTGCGCGCTATTTTTATTTGTTGTCGACGTTGGTTTGTCTCTATCAGGTTTCATTCCAGTTCAGTTTGTTCTCGCGATTTATGCTCTTCGAGTAATCTATATCCCACTCCTCTTCATGTCTGTTGCATACTTCTATGAAATCTTTAAACGTAAGTCCGAAATAGACGAGGCAACCACTGCTAGTTGTGAGGCCTCAATAGGAGAAATACGCTTTTGCCAAGTTGCCCCCCCAAAATTTAAAGTTGAGGAGATCCTTGAACCGAGATTATTAGATTCTCTAACAAATGGGGTTGGAGCGTTAGTTGTACGTTGCAGTGAAGTAATTCCTTTAGTAAATCAGTTTTATGAGTTGTTTCGGGATAAGGCCAAATGGGACATCACTGCAGATGAGATTGAAAAGTCCCTGAAATACTTCAACGTAGATGTTGGAAGTGCGTTTGAAAAAATTCCGTTACTACCTGATGTCACAGCTAATTTAGCAGATAATGAAGTCCTTCGGGAAAGGAAGGTACTTCAAATCGTTGCTGGCCAAATCAAGTTTGAAAATGTCATTGTCGGCTTCGAAGTGCTGAACCTGCTGTTTCAATATTACAAGGGAAGACAGACAAAATTAGAATGGGATGATATCAAAAATAAGGATCGTCAACTCGAGTTAGTTGCAAAAATCCTATACAATTCAAAACATGTGGATCTTGACCGCGCAAGAGTGACTCTGCCCGCACTTTTTGAAATTTTAAAAAGGACGCCTGAGTTTGACTTAAATAAAATCTTCACCAGTTGTTTGTTGTATCAACGAATCTGCGAATATTTGGACAATTATCACAAAGAACTATTGACGAATCAGATTAACTTCAGAAAAGTGTATAGTGCGAAGGACATTGTTCACAGAATCAATTTCCTTGAAGATTTCAAGTTCAACTTCATCAATATTTTTTCAAGTGAACTGGAAGAAAACTTGAGCACTGAGCCACCAGAAGCATACGTCAAGGCAATATTAGCAATCCTTCTTAATTCAGATTTGAGTTTCAAGGAAATGGTATGCCATAATGCATCTGACGATGAATCTGTTCTAATTCTAATGGTATACCTTGAATTGCTGAAGCGTAAGAAGGAAAATCGTGAGGAATTCAAAATTTCAGATTTGTTAATAGAGCATGAGATATTAAATGAGCTCCGTTCACAGCTGAATAGTGAAACCGAAGTAATTAAGCGATTTGAGACATATAGGACAGCTCTGTCAAATGGTCGATGGTTTACTGACGAAATATTCCTCATCAGAGAAACTATACAGAATGAAATCGGCAAATTGGACAAACATCTTGAGAACGAAAGGAAATATAATATTGTTCAGAAATTGATAAAGAATCATTTCGAAGATGTTAGTATCAATACCGTTGATAAAGCAATAGATGCAAATCTTTTCTCCGCATATGTGATTTTAACGCATTCGGCTGGCGGAAAAATTGTTGATATGGTCGAAAAACTGTCTACTGCGAATAAGGACAAGTCTGAAATTGAAGAAACAGAAAGAAAATTCGGAATTCAATTGTGGAAAGATGGAAAGCCAAAATATCACTTTGAACAGTATTCGAAAGGTACTAAGATCGGTATCATCGATAGAAGTACACCCTTTTCACAGTTCCAAGAAGGTTTTTTCGACGACCTAATAAAAATTCTCGAGTATGAAGGTCGAAAACTAACGAAATCAGATATGATGAAGTTAGGTGTTGCCATTTTGCGCATCAATCCCTCAAAGTATAGCTTTGGCATGTTACCGGATATGGAAAAGGTCCAGACAAAAGACCTTCAAGTTGCTCGCAAAATATTACGATTGGCAAACGAGTATGATTATTTGAATTTGCCCGAAAAAGCAACTTTGGCAATCTTTGATGGGCGGTTTGACTTGTTGGAGATTGTTAATGCGCAAAGCGTATACGACTTGCTCGAACACGACGGGATGGACTTAAGTAACTATGCCAGTTTTTTGAAAAGCGAGCAGCTAAAAAACTCACTCATAGAGGAAATTAAAGATCTAGGTCTCCAGAATTTCAAGGAGGCGGCCATTGGGATAAAGAAGGGTATCGTTAACAGAGGTAAAATGATAGCCCTCTTCAACGATGTAATTGAGGAGGAGTATTTTAGCCAGACTGGTAAGCAGATGAGACCAGCTAAACTCAACGCAATCTCATTTGGGTTGTATGAATCTCTAGCTGCAATCTCGACCCTCTGGGATAGGTAAGGGCGCCAAGCCTTGAAGGCGCCGTTGACAACCTTAGTGTATACAACCCAAAAATTGAACTTCGCAGGGAGGGTTGTTATGACAACCCCAAGTCTTTCTTAATCTGCGTAAGCAACTTAAGGTAATCTTCGCTCTGCTTCGCCTCCTCCGTCGACTCGTCCACCTTCCTCGCCGCCTCCTCGACGAGCGCCATCGAGCATGCCGCACAGTAGAGAGCGTCATGCGCGTTCAGGGCCTTGCACCGCGGGCACTGCTGGGGTTCGAGTGCAGTGTCTGCCGGATCGGGAGTGTCGTCGATGAATCCTGCGTTTTCCAGCAGCTTCCGCTCGACATCCGCACCCGACAGATGAATATACACCTCCGGCATTGCGCTATTCTTCTCCCAGCCGGCCACGAGCCGGAGCTCCATCTCGGAGAGCCCCTGCTTCTTACCATTGCTCCGGGTCAGATCGGTGAGCCGCGCATGGCGGATCGCGTGCGGGTGAATCGGTTTCGTCATCCCAAGTTTCCGGGCGACGTACTTCAGCTTGTTCTCAACCGTTCGGATACTCATGCGCCGAGGCTCGTGCCCATACCTCCGGGAGGTCACGAAGAGTGGCGCGTTTGCGTCCGCACGGAGTGGGTGCATATTGATCCAGGTCTGGATGTCCGGCACGGAGCTGATCAGACGGAGCCGCCGCATCCCGGTCTTGCCGTTGACGATCACCACCGCACCGTAACGGTCGAACTGGATGTGGCCGATGTTAAGGCTAAGGAGTTCGCCGATCCGGGCACCGGAGTCCCACATGAGCATGATCAGCGCTCGGTCGCGAGGCTTATCGCAGACATCGACGAGCCGGACGATGTCCTCGCGGGTGATCAACTGGTCGACAGGAAGATGCTTGCGAGGACGCCTCATCTGGATGTTGTGGAAGATCTCCTTCTCTCTGTCAGGGTCAAGCCAGCGGAAGAAGAGTTTCAGTTCGAGGATGTCTCCCTGCAGGGTGAAGGGACTGACCGTTGCTTTTCGCTCGAGGAAGTAGTCTTCAAGCCACTCTGGGTTTACTTCTTTTGCGTCGCTGAATTTGCTCCAGGAGAGGAAGGTATAGATCCGCCAGACTTTCGTATCGATGGTCTTCTGCTTCAGCTGCTTGAGCTTGAGGTGGCGGATGTAATTCTCTATGTATACCTTATTGACTGGGTCGAGGTTCTTCAATTTCTCTATCACACTCATTGGCAACCGTTCTCCCGGCGCGGTTAAAGGTGTAAACAGCGCCAAGTGTATGTGATAGGTTTAGGGTCCAGTCTCGAAGGAGTTCAAGGGTTCGAATCCCTTCCCCCGCATACGCACAATTTTCAAGGTTTATTTCCTCCGATCGAGGATCATCGTACTCACGCGACCGGGAGGGGATCACTGACTCCTGCACTACCTCCGCCGCCGCAATTTCGCTCACATGATCTGCCGCGCTACCCTGACCGCACTCCAGCACGGATGCGCTTCATTTCAAGGTAGGTCGGGTCACGAGGCCTGGCGAGCCGGAAGGCAGGCGAGGGGTGACTGGCCGGAGAGTGCGACGGTTTGTTACGCGACCGTCCGTAGGACAGGAGCGTGAACACCGCAGGAACGACGTTCCCTGGCAGCAGCTCCGGGCTCCTACGTCTCCTTTGCCATCCGTGCGATCTCCTCCGGGGATAGAGAGGCATACCTCTGATCGGACACCACCGATCTCATAAGGTCCGGATCGGCCTCCAGCCGGCTGGTGAGGCATTCCGTAAGCACCCGGAGCAAAGGGGACTCCGATTCCGCACGCGAGTAGTACATCCACAGCCCGTCGCGACGAGCGGTCACCAGGCCTGCATGGCGGAGAACTGTGAGGTGACGCGAGATCTTCGTCTGGGGCATCGCGAGGGCCACCTGTATCTGGCAGACGCAGAGCTCGCCTTCCCCGAGCAGAAGAAAGATTCTGAGCCGGGTCTCGTCCGAGAGCGCCTTAAAGATCGTGACATAGGAGTGAAGATTGTCAGCCTCCCGGCGATGCGACCGGACGGTCATATGCCGCCACCTCCTTTCATACGCGCGGATCCAGTGAGATTCATGCGATCACGCCCCCGAGCTGGAACACCTGCAGGACGATGCCGGTGAGGATCGCGACCCCCAGCACCGTGACGACGAATGCTGCAACAAGCCTGCGCTCAAATATCGAAGCAAGAAGGGTCACTTCCGGAATGCTCGCGCCCGCCCCGCCGATGATGAGCGCCATGACCGCACCGACCCCCATCCCCTTGGCAGCAAGTACGGCACTGATGGGGATGATCGTCTCTGCCCGGATATACATGGGGATGCCGATGATCGCTGCGACCGGGATAGCGAGCGGGTTCTCCGGTCCCGCGAGGGAGACGATCAGGTCTTCCGGGACAAAACCGTAGATGAAGGCCCCTATGGCGGCACCGAGGACGAGGTACGGCAGTACCTGGCGGAAAAGCGTGAACGCAAACCCGAACGCCGAACGCATGCGCGTACTGTGGGTGGGCGGCGCTACGCCGGCGGTCCCGCACGCGCAGGAACAACATCCGGCTGCCGCTGTCCCCTCATCACTACTCTTCTCTGTTCCAACCGCTTTCACGAATCGCAGGTACCCGCGGCGTTCGAGCGTAAGACCGGAAAGGACGGCGATAATGAATGCAATGACGCCGTAAACCAGCGTCGGAAACGGGCCGACGAATGCGAGGGCCAGGAAGATGATGATCGGGTTTAAGAGCGGTGATGCGAAGAGGAATGCCATACTTGCCCCGAAGGGAACTTTCGCCTTCAGCAGCCCTACCAGCACCGGAATCGTCGAGCAGGAGCAGAACGGCGTGAGGGCGCCAAAGACGGCTCCCATGGCGGTTCCGAGCACCGGGTACCTGCTGGTGAGCGCGCGTTTGATCTTCTCTTCCGGGACGTATTCCTGGATGAGTCCGACGACGAAACTGATTCCGATAAAGAGCAGGACGAGTTCGGCGGTGATGACCAGGAACGTCTGGACCACGTCGGCAAGATCGTTGATGCCTATCATAATACCCAATATTCGTATATTCGAATATACATATATTGATATCCTTTTGCGATGGTGATACCCTGTGTCGGATGCCGGTGAAGGCCACGATCAGGATGGGCGGCGGGGAGACCAGAGATCTCCCGCGTCTGGGGCCCCGCCTGAAAAATAGGGGGCGAGCGCGGCCGCACCGGCGGCATCCGGCCTCACCCAAGCAGCATTGCCGCGAGAAGGTATACCCCGATCCCGATGAAGAGCACCCCGACGATCCGCCGCGTCCAGTACTCGAACCTCTCCGCCGCCTTCATCGCGCTCCCCACCTTAGCAACCCCGGTCACCATGATCAGCGAGAACGCGATCACCGGCAGAGCGGTCGCGACGGCAAAGACCGCCGGGACGCCGAGCGGATCGGAGGCCCGGAGCGCCAGCGGGACGAGCATCGCAAAGAAGAGAACCGCCGAGAAGGGGCAGAAGGTCAGTGCGAAGAGCACGCCGAGGATGAAACTCCCTGCGAGGCCCCGGTCGGCGACCCGTTCCTTGAACGCCGCAAACTTCCTGCTGCCGCCCTGAAAGGAAGGGAGCGGGACGAGATCGAGCATCACGATCCCGATCGCGATCAGTAGCGGACCGACCAGCATCTCGCCCCACGTCTGGAGGAAGAGTGAGATCTCCTGGACGGAGAGGCCGAAGATGACGATCAGCGCCGCAAGCCCGACGTATACGGCCATCCTCCCCGCACTGTAGAGCGAGCCCGCAAGGATGGTCTGAACCGGGCTGCCGATCCGGCGGGAGAGGTAGCCGATCGCGGCGATGTTCGTCGCGAGCGGGCAGGGGGAGAGGGCCATCATCAGCCCGATGAAGAACGCGGCGACGAGAGGGATGCTGCTCGTCCCCATCGTCTCCATGAACCCCATCAGGCTCATTGCGTGAAGTCCCCGGCGAGACGCATCTCAATCAGCGCATTGAGATACTGCATGAATCCGGGTTTGTCGTTGAGTTTGTACCAGACCCGGGTATCCTGTTCTTTATAAAATCCACCCTGGTCGTCGTAGGTGCCGATCCAGAGCGACGAGCCGGTCGCACCATAGCGCTCGACAATCTCCTTCTTTTCCGGGTCGGCGACATCGACGTGATCGAAGATGATCTTCCCGGAGCCGAGTTCTTCGGGGAAGTGCGTCTTCACGGTCTCTTCGGCGTAGTCGCCGAGCACCACGCAGGAATAGCACTGGTTCGGCGCGGTGAAGTGGATGACCTCGACTTTCGTGACGGTGCCGTTGAGCGGCGAAATGGTGGCTGCGTCCGCTCCGCCGGGTTCTGTCGTGCATCCTGCAAAGAGGGCGGCAAAGGCCAGGAGGACCGACAGCGCAACTAACGGCCGGACCTTTCGTCCGGTTATGCTGCAGGCAAGCCCCCGGCGCACGCGCGGGGCCTCGGGGTTGCATGGTTGTTTTGTTTTCATCAAGGACACTCCTGTCGCTGGATTGACTGTTACAATTTGGTTTGAAATGGTTCTGTGTTCTTGTACAGGTTGATATATATGCTTTCTCCAGTGACGCTTCAGCACCACATTCCCCTGCCGAAAAATCGGCGTCTCTCCACCGCGTACCGGGGGGCGATCCGCAGAAGCGGTCACTCCGGCTCGCTCCCGCTCCTCAAACCGCTCTTCAGTATACCGCAGGGTCTCGACGATGCGGGGGATCAGGACCCTGTCCATTGCGTTCACCTTCCGGCGTGTCCGCATGATGCTCCCCTCAAGCGCCCGGAGAGTCTCCTCCTCTTCTTCGAGGAGGGGGTCAGGTGCAGCACCCGGCTGCAAAGATGCGAGGAGCCGCACCCAAACCCGGAACCCGGGTTCCCGGCGCGACGTCACATCCTCCGCGGCATGCTCCGCCTGTGCAGGTGCATCGTGGCGGCGGTGAAGACCAGGGTGAAGAGGCAAAGCGCTGCGATGTCGAGCGGCACCGGGAAGTAGTGTGCGCCCGTAAACGAGTAGCGCACCAGGTCGGTGAAGTAGGTGAGCGGCGAGCAGACGGCAAGGTAAAGCCCCCACTCGGGCATCTGCTCGAGCGGGACAAAGATCCCGGAGATAAAGACGAGCGGAAACTTCAGGAGCGAGGAGAGCATCATGATGTTTGAAGGCACGTTCGTCGGGGGGGCGGCAAGGAGCATCCCGATAGCCGAGAAGCAGACCGCCGCAAGGAGGACGGCGGAGCCGAGCGCGATGCCGTGCAGGAGCGGCAGGCCGAGGGCGAGGGCGATGAGGAGCGTGACCGCCGTGACCCCGATGCCGAAGAGGATGGAGGCGATCATGTCCCCGAGGACGATCGCCTCGATGGTGATGGGACAGGCTGCGAGCCGCTCGAGGGTCTTTGCCTGCCCTTCCCAGGGAAAGATAGCCGGGGATACGGCGGTCGAGGTGAAGAAGAGGGTCATCCCCATAAGCCCGGAGAGGAGGAACGCGAGGGGGAGCTGCCGGCCTCCCATGAAGAAGGCCAGGAAGAGGAAGACCGGCATGAAGATGCCGAATATGAGCACGGGGCCCTTGGAGTAATAGATACGGATATCCTTCTTTGCTATCGCCCATGCCCGCCGGACCTGTTCGGACGTTCCTGCCGGGTTCATGGCCGCTCCTCCCCGGTCAGCCGCAGGAAGACCTCGTCGAGCGACGGGGCAAGGGTGTTCAGGGTGAGGATCGCCGCACCGCGGTCCCGGCTGAATGCCACGAGGGAGCGGATGGCCGTGTCCTGATTCTCTGCCGTGATCTGCCATTTGTCCCCCGTTCGGGCAGCCCCGGTGATGCCCGCAAGCCCTGAAAGGAGGTCTCCCGAAACCTCCCCATCGAAGCTCACCTCGATCCGGTGGACGCGGTCGATCGCGGTCTTCAGCCTCTCCGGTGCATCGATCGCGACGATCCGGCCGCCCCGGATGATCCCGACCCGGTCGCAGAGCCGGTTCGCTTCCTCCATGTTGTGGGTGGTGAGGAAGATGGTGGTCCCGTCCGCATTCAGCGCCCGCAGCATGGCGAGAATCATCTGCGTACTCTGCACGTCAAGCCCGCTCGTCGGTTCGTCGAGGAACAGGAGCTCGGGCTCGTGGAGGAGCGCCATGGCGAGGATGAGCCGCTGCTTCATGCCCTTCGAATAGCCCTGCACCTTCTGGTCCCTCCTCTCGTAGAGGCCGAGGGTTTCGAGGAGGTCGCGTGAGCGCCGATCCGCCCGGTCCCGCTCAAGCCCATAAAGTTCCCCCATCAGCATGAGGTTCTGCCACGCGGTGAGGTCGACGTAGGCGTTCGAGGTCTCCGGCACGACGCCGAACCGCTGCTTCGCATCGACCGGTTCCTTTCGGATGTCGTGCCCGAAGATCCTGACGCTCCCGCCGTCCATCGGGACGACGCCGGTGAGCATCCTTGTGGTGGTGGTCTTCCCCGCCCCGTTCGGGCCGAGAAAGCCGAAGATCTCGCCTTCGCGGACCTCGAACGAGACGTGGTCCACGGCGGTGACGGCGCCGAAAGTCTTCGTCAGGTCTCGCGCCTCAATCACTCCCGGCATGACTGATCCATCCTCTCAACGTGGCGTATTCCGAGGATGGTCATCCGTGTGCGGCACCTGATGCCCCGCACCCCGTTTGCGGCCACCGCCACGAGGTGCCCCGTCTCCACCTGGTACTCGTCGTCTCCCGAAAAGATGGTGCCTTCCCCGGAGAGCACGAGGAATTGCACCGCGTACGGTTCACGGTGGGGCGGGATCCCCTGGCCGCTCTCGAAGCAGACGAGAACCAGATCGGTCTGCCCCGATCGCATCAGGTCTTTCTTTACCGGCCCGCTCCTGGAAAACTCTGCCATCTGCGTAAGATCCAGCCGGGCACTGCGGTTCTCACCGGTGTCCTGTGTCATGATGTCTTCCCTTCCCCGTATCTCTTTCATCCGCACACGAGAGTTACGTCTGAAGTGTCTCTGACAATACTTTCTCAAATGAAGTATTAAGGTACTTCCTGTCGATACTGATACTTACTATGTGCAACGATAGTGAAGCCTTCGGCACCTGCCCTCTCCGGGGAATACTCCCCGTCATTGCGAAGAAGTGGACGCTCCTTATCATCACGACCATCGGACGGGCAGGGACGATCCGGTTCACCGAACTGCAGGAGGCGCTTCCCGGGATCAGCCCGAAGACGCTCACCGACACGCTCAAAGTTCTCGTGGACGAGCGCCTCGTCGAGCGGCACTGCTACGCCGAGATCCCGCCCCGGGTGGAGTATTCGCTCACCGGGGACGGTGCCGGGCTCCGGGAGGCGATACTGCCGCTCCTGCAGTGGGCATCGGAGCGGGATGCAGGACAGGTTCCGGCGTGCAGCCTCGTTGCGCCTTCGGGTGCCTGCACCCGGCCGGCGTTCACTCCCTGATTGCCTCCATAACGGCGGCCGAAAGGCGCTCGATCTCGTCGAACCGTGGCTCGGCCATCCCGTTCTTTGCGATGCCGCAGTCAGTTGCAACGATATGCAGGTGCGGCTCGATGCCGAGCGCCCTGAGTTTCTTCTTCCCGCAGCAGTCGGCGCACCCGTCCAGCACCAGGACGCGATCCGCGTGCCGGACCGCATTCGCCAGCGCCGCCGTCGGCCGGGTGGCCGCGATGCAGGCCTCGACCGCTCCGCAGGAGCAGTGGAGGAGCATCGCCCCCGTCTGGGCGGTCAGCTTCCCGGTGTTCGAGATCCCCGAACAGGCGATGACGGTGACCGTCAATCAGTTCCCCCCGAACGTCGCGTCGATCCAGCCGGTAATCTCGTCCCGGATCCGCCGGACGCCTTCCATGATCTCCTCGTCGGTGCCGGCGAGGTTCGACGGGTCCGGGAACTCCTGATGGATCTCCTCCTTCGCCCAGGGGAAGAAGGGGCAGATCCCGCCCTCGCAGACGGCGACGAGGAGATCCATCTCCTGTTCGTCGAACTCACCGAGATCCTTTGAACGATGACCGGAGATGTCGATCCCGAGCTCGGCCATCGCCCGGACGGCATACTGGTTCAGGGTCCCGGGCTCGGTGCCGGCCGAGAACGCTTCGTAGCGGTCGCCGTAGCGGGCGTTCATGTAGCCTTCCGCCATCTGCGAGCGGGCGGAGTTGTGGGTGCAGACGAAGAGGACTTTCTTCTTCATAGTATCAGACCTCTCTTCAGAGCGACGAGCAGGAACCCTTCTCGCTGGCACTCCGCTGTTTCGTGAGCGCGGCAAGGGCATGTTTGCCCCGGGAGTGCGGGAGCGCCTTTTTGTTCAGGTACTCAAGGTGCTCGACGATCTCGGGGAGATATCGCGCCGGGAACCCGAGGATCGCCTCGCCCGCCGCCATGTCGGTCGCGTCCCGGCAGCCGTAGCAGCCGAACCCGTAGTTGAGCCGGTCCTCGACGTAGGGGATGATCGTGGAGTCCACGCAGGTCGCCTGCAGGACGGCGGTCGAACCGGAGACCCGTTCTCCCTCGCGGGCGTGCATGTAGGCGAGGACGATCCACATCAGCTTCTCGACCTCGTCCTCCACGACCACGATATCGGGCTCGCTCCCGGCGGCGTCCAGCGGGAAGACGTCGAGCTGGACAATCTCGCCCGGCTCGAAGGTCGTCATCCCGGCAAACATCTGCCTGCCGACCGATTCTTCAGCGGTGATCCCGAATCCGACCAGACCCTTCCCCGACTTCAGCGGCTCAGGGAGCGGCCTGAACCCAAAGGCACGGGCAGCCGCCGGGCACGCGATCGTCTCGGCGGTCACGACGACGTGGTCGCCGTGCCTCCCCCGCATCAGCGCCTGGCAGAACCGGTGCCCTCCTGCGGGTTCGGCCTCTGCAATCTCATCGCCCCGCTTCACGATCCGTACGCCGACGGGCGACCCGGAAAGCCCGAGGATCTCCTTCATCGTCGATCCCATCTTCTGAATGTCTTTGATAGTTGTCATAGTTGTCACGTTATTCTACTGTAGTCGCTATCCCGAGCGCTTTCAGCACCGCCCGGGCGATCAGCTCCGGCGGGATCGACTCGTATCGTTCGCCGTCATACTCGACCGCACGGCACGCTGCATCGTCCTGCCCGGTGATGCAGGCGCAGGAGGCACAGGGCGTGCTGGTGACCTCCATGCCCTCGATCAGGTCCTCAAGCGGCATGCCGTTGAAGAGGATGCTGTTCGACTCTCCGATTGCCGCGTTCTCGAGGGGCGTCTCGACAACCCGGACCGTGATGCCCTCTTCCTCGAGGATGGGGCGTATCTCTTCGATGACGTCCATCACTGCACGTCCCGTCTCGCCGCACCGTTCGCAGGTGCTCTCGATGTCTCTTCCAATATGCCGCCATTCGACGACGAGTTCTTGTTCTGTCATGTCTGTCTCCTGAATCTACCGTACCACCAGCACGTGCCCCGCCGACCGGTGCACGACCGCTTCGGCCACCCCGCCGAAGATCTGCTCGATAATCCCGTGCCGCCCCTTCGCTCCCAGGACGATAAGCGTTGCGCCGCGTTCCTTTGCAAGGGAGAGCACCTCGTCGATGGCATTCCCCGTCCGGAGGACGGTGCCGACGTTTGCAAACCCGGCTTCCTCGAACTGCCGCTTCAGAGCCGCGAGCCGCCCCTCGTCGCGCCGGTTGAACGCCGCCATCTCTTCGGGCGAGGCGTACGCGAGGTGCCGGAGGTCCTGGATGTGGGCGACGATCACCTCATCGGGGTGCGCCCCGGCCATCCACGAGAGGCAGGGGATGCACCGCTCTGCATACGCCGAGAAGTCCGTCGCGTACAGGATGCGCCCAAAGAGCCGGTCGGCCGCGAGCCGGCAGGTCGCTTCATCGCCAATCTCGATGATCCGCAGCCGGACGAGGAGGACCGGGTCGTTCACGTTCCGGAGGACGTCTTCCGTGGTGCTGCCGAGGAGAACCCGTGATACCAGGTTCCTCCCGTGCGAGCCGAGGACGATGAGCGCGTAGCCGTCCCGCTCCGACCGCTCGACGATCTCGATCGAAGGGATGCCGCTGACCGCCTCCGCGGTCACGGACGGAGCCCCGCACGCGACCAGCCGCTCGCGCCACGCCTCGAGCACCTCCCGATCGTGGTCGAGGATCTCCGGGGCCGCAAGGGTGTCCCGCACGTTCGCCACGTGGAGGAGCCGGATCTCCTGGACGCCGATACGCACGATCTCCTCGACCGCCGAGAGGATCGTCTCGCCGCTCTCCGCCACGTCGAGCGGCACGAGCAACTTTCCGAGTTTTCTGCCATTTGTCATTCTGCTTCACCCACAAACATACCCTGCGTCCCGAGGCAGATCCGCACGAGCATCAGCATCACCGGCACCTCGATCAGCACCCCGACGACCGTCGCCAGCGCCGCCCCAGAGCCGAGGCCGAAGAGGATCGTCGCGGTCGCGATCGCCACCTCGAAGTGGTTCGAGGCCCCGATCATCCCGGCGGGCGCCGCGTCGCGGTA
>JASGMC010000038.1 GCA_030156625.1 Methanoculleus sp. | reverse complement strand
GAAAATACAGGTTGCCGGAACGATCATGGAACCACCAATAGGAGGGAAGCAAAATGAACCAAAAAGCGGGAAGGCAGGCACAAGCCGTACCTGCAGCCGGCAGGAGCAATAAGGTGAAACGGATCTTCATCCTCTCCCTTGCGCTGCTGCTCCTGGCGTTCGGGGCCGGATGCACCGACTCCCCGGAGACGAATGGAGCGGAAACCGTCACCCCCGCCCCGGTCCTCCACTACCAGCGGGGGGACGTCTCGATCCCGATCAACGTCTCCGAGATTCCAGTGCGGGGATTCGGCGCCAACGCAACAGAGGTGATCGAGATCCTCCTCGCCGACCCGCGGGCCGGTGCTCTGCTTGAGGACGGCTGGAAGATAACTTCGGTTCGGACGAACTTTGATTACGACTTGAGGACGTATGTCGATGTAGAGTTCCGACGCGACGAACAGTCACCGTCGTTCTTCATCGAAGTGGACGAACAGGAGGGGCACACGGGAAGAGGATTTTGCAACGTCTCATTCTGGAGAGGGGGATTGTATGCAGGCCCTTACCCTGAGGACTACCACCAGAACTGGACGTCCACAAATCGGTTCTCCGGGTACTATGTCTTCGATCACCACCACAACGAGCGGGTGATGATGGCCTACAACGAAACGACGATCTTCTACCTCTACCCCTCGTACGGAACGGAATGGTTCGAAGCCATGAAGGGATCAGGCGAGTGAGGGGCTGCTGTTCTGGATGTGCGGTGCTCGAACTCCGGCCGCTCGCTACGCTCCCGCCCGTCGCCACTCGAAAACGCTTCGCGTTTTCTCGGGCTCCTGCCCTTCGGCCAGTCGCCACTTTAATACCCCCAGAGATGAACATTATATAGAATTTCCCGGCGAGCGTGCGGCCCGGTCTCGCCGGAGCGGCGCCGAACCCGGATTTCCGATCCGGGGCACGGCTGCAGGACGAATGGAGCGATTTACACAATGAGCGATATGGATCACACCTGTTTTGACACGGCAAAGATCGATAAGTTACAGGAACTGCGCGAGCGCGGGGTGACGGTATACCCCTACACCTTCGACCGCAGGGATACCGTCGAGGAGATCAAGGAGCGGTTCGCCGGGATCGGGCACGAGAAGAGCGAGGAGGAGGTCAGCACCGCGGGGCGGGTCTACGTCGTCCGCCAGCACGGCAAGACGATCTTCGCCGATATCGGGGACTCGGGCGGAAAGATACAGCTCTATCTGCGGAAGAACGACCTCGGCGAGGAGCAGTTCGACCTCTTCAAGCAATATGTCGACGCCGGCGACATCATCGGCGTCGTCGGCCACGTCTTCCGGACGAAGATGGGGGAGATCACCGTCTGGGTCGACCGGTTCGAACTCCTCACAAAGTCGGTCTGCCCGCTTCCCGAGAAGTTCCACGGGCTCAAGAACGTCGAGACCCGCTACCGGCAGCGCTACCTCGACCTGATCATGAACGAGGAGAGCCGCGACACCTTCCGGACCCGGAGCAGGATCATATCGCTTCTCCGCCAGTTCCTCTTCGAGCGGGACTACCTGGAGTTCGAGACCCCCACCCTGCAGCCGATCTACGGCGGCGCGAACGCCCGGCCGTTCACCACCTACCACAACTTCCTCGAACAGAAACTTTACCTCCGGATCGCGCCTGAACTCTACCTCAAGCGCCTGGTCGTCGGCGGTTTCGACAAAGTCTTCGAGATCGCGAAGAACTTCAGGAACGAGGACATCGACACCAACCACAACCCCGAGTTCTCGATGGTGGAGATCTACGAGGCCTACCGCGACTACAACGACATGATGGACCTCACCGAGGAGATCCTCGGGCACCTCGCGGAGAGGGTGCTCGGGACGGCCGCCTGCTCGTTCGCCGGGCACGACCTGGACTTCTCCCGCCCCTGGCGCCGCCTCTCGATGGAGGAGGCGGTGCGGGAGTACGCCGGGATCGATGTCCGGGCCATGAGCCTCGAAGAGCTCCGTGCGTTCGGCCTTGAGCACTGCGTCGAGGGCTGCGAGAGCGCCATGACCCGGGGCGAGTACCTGGCGCTCTTCTTCGAGCACTTCGGCGAGAAACACCTCATCCAGCCGACGTTCATCTACGACTTCCCGATCGAGAACTCGCCGCTTGCAAAGAAGCACCGGGAGAAGGAAGGGTTCACGGAGCGGTTCGAGCTCTTCATCGCCGGGATGGAGATGGCGAACGGCTTCTCGGAGTTGAACGATCCCCTCGACCAGAAGGCGCGGCTCGAACTGCAGGACGCGAAGCGCCGGAAGGGCGACCTCGAGGCGCAGATGATCGACTACGACTTCATCAACGCGCTCGGCTACGGGATGCCCCCGACGGGCGGCGTCGGCATCGGCATCGACCGCCTGGTGATGCTCCTCACCGGCAAGGACTCGATCAAGGAGGTGCTCCTCTTCCCGCAGATGAAGACCACCGTCCCGGGGTCGAACGGGGACAGAGCGGAAGAGAGCGACGGGGAAGAGTGAACCCGCACAACTTCAGGCCATGAACGGACAGAACAGGGCCGCCGTCCGTCCCGGGATGACGGTGGATATCGTGCTCAAACGCGACCAGCGGACCGGAAAGCGCACCCGGGGCGTCGTCGCCGAGATCCTGACGAACTCATCGTTTCATCCTCACGGGATCAAGGTCCGGCTCCGGGACGGGCAGGTCGGACGGGTGCAGGAGATCGTCGGGTAAGGTCACCCGGCCCTCCTGAGGGTGAACCGGATGGCCGCACCGCACTCCGGCCGCCCCTCCACCCGGTCGTCCGCCCGGATCCGCCCGCCGTATCGCTCGATGAGCATCCGGCAGATGTAGAGCCCGAGACCCAGGCCGCTCTTTTCACCTTCCCCGGCGCCGAAGCGGGTGAAGAGGTATGGTTTCTTCTCGTCGAGAATACCCGGCCCGGTGTCCTCGACCGAGACCAGCACATCCTCCCCGTGCTCCTCGACCCGGATGGTGACCTCGACCGCCGGACCGCCGAACTTCACCGCATTGCCGATGAGGTTCGTGAAGACCTCGCTGAGGAGGTCATCCGCGATCACCCGGGCGGCTGTCTCCGCGTAGGTGATCCGCACATCGGGGAAGTGCTCGATCTCCGCCCGAACGACGGGATCGAGAGCGACCGGGCCGAGGACGGCAGCCTCTTCACGGATCTGCCTGATGGTATTGACGTTTCGGATGATCTCGATGCTTTTATTGAGGCTCTTCTGCACCTTCTCGGTATAATCCCGCTGTTCCCCCTCGAGTTCTCCCGTGAGGAGGGCCGTGTAGAGGCTGGCGATGTTGATGGTGTTTCTGATATCGTGCGTCATGATATCCAGGTAAAGATTTGCCCTCTCGGTCGACTCCTGCAGTTCCGCCGTTCGCGCCTCGACCTGCTCCTCCAGGTGCCCGCTGTACTCGCGGATCGTCTCCTCCGAGGCCTGGAGGCGCTGTATGCCCGCCTTGAGGGCCGCAACCATCCTGTTGATGCTCCGCTCGAGTTTCATGACCTCGCGCGTTGCCGAGACGCGGATCGTATGGTCGAGATCTCCCCGCGCGATGACGTCGACGTCGTCGATGATCTCCTCGATAGGCCGCGTGAGGCGGCGGGCTACAAGGAAGATGATCGCGCTGCAGAGGGCGATGGCAAGAGTTGCAGCGGCAGCGCGCTCGACAAGCATCCGGTCGAGCTGACTCTGCGCGAGCCCCGTATCATACGTCAGTTCGACGACGACGCTTGGATCGGACGGATAATCAGGGTCTTTGAGGTCGATGAAGAGGTACCGGATCCGTTTTTCGTGCTCTGCATCCTGCACCTCGTGATCGGTTCGGCCGGGAATGACCGTCCCGGTAATGAACGCCTGTGTCCGGGCATCGGCAGAGCCTTTGGTCATCCCGACGGGGTTGCCGAAGATATCGTATACGCGGATAGATTCGAGATACGGGTTCAGGGCGACGAACTCCTGCGTGCTCTCCTGCGAGCGCAACCGGTTCCGCTCGACCACAAACGCGTCCGGTACGAGCCCGATCTCGAGCAGATACCGGTGATCCGGCGTGGGCATATAGGCGTACTTCCGGACCTGCCCGGTTGCGGGCTCGTACACCACGCGATCGGGAGAAAATTCGTTCCCGAGGCGCATCCGGGTGATCTCGCCATAAAAACCCGGGACGTTCCTGAAATCGAGGCCCTGATCGGGGGGGTAGGTTGTGTACTCGATGACCCCGCTCTCGTTGATGACGTACAGGTCTACCCTGCCCCCGAGCCGTTCTTTAAGGACCGAAAGATCCATCTTCGACGGATCCCTTTCCGCCCGCTCGTACTCCTGGAGAAAGAGTGAAAGCCCTTCTCGCATCCTCTCGTTGAGGGAGTCATCGAACAGTTTGAGGCCGGTATCCACATCCACAATCGATTCTCTGACGCTCTTTTCCGTGACGTCCTGCAGGATCTCGAGATCCGAGGTCATCCTCTCTTCCGCCAGCATGTAATCGTGGATTGCGAGGAGGCCGATGGTGGTGATGACGATGAGAAGGATGGCCACGATAAGGAGAGAGACAAACGGCCAGTCTTCCGGAACAGGTATGCGGTCGCACTTCATGGCTCGCGGTCATGCAAGAGGATGGGGCGCGCGATCGACTGGCCGGCGGATGCACGCCGGCCTTACCATCCGTACCGGATCGTGCTCGCTCCATAGAACGGGATTTTTCATCTCAACCGTCCACTAGTAGACGTCTCTCTACCTTAACCTTCGCGATCAGGATAGGGGCCGGGGGGGAGGGAGGGGGGGCAGGCAGGGGGCGAGCGACCGTTACTTTCCCGGCGCCTTCCGGAGCGTAAACCGGATGGCCGCACCGCACTCCGGCCGCCCCTCCACCCGGTCGTCCGCCCGGATCTCCCCCCCGTAGCGCGTAATAAGCATCCGGCAGATGTAGAGCCCGAGACCAGCCCCGGCGAGCGATCCTTCCCCCCTCCGGAAGCGGCGGAAGAGCGAGTCTTTCATCGCATCGGGAATGCCCGGCCCGGTATCCTCGACCGAGACAAGTGCCTCCTCCCCGTGCTCCTCGACCCGGATGGTGACCTCGACCGCCGGACCGCCGAACTTCACCGCATTGCCGATGAGGTTCGCAAAGACCTCGGAGAGGAGGTCGTCGGCGAGGACGCTGACCTCTCGCCCCTCGTACCGGATCCGGATAGCGGGGTGGTTCGCCACCTGTGTGCGGATCACCCGGTCGAGGTCCACCTGCTTCAGTGCTGCTCCGTTCTGGGCCTCACGGAGGGTGGCGACGCAGCCGATGATCTCCGAACTCTGCTCGAGCTGGGAGAGCATCTTTCCGGTCATCTCCTGCCGTTCTCCTTCGAGCGTATCGGCGAGGAACCGGGTGTATCCGATAGCGATAGTGTTTGCGTTGTTGATGTCGTGGACCATGATGTCCAGGAAGAGCGTTGCCGTCCGGTTGGACTCCTCGAGATCGGCCGTCCGTTCCCTGACCAGATCCTGAAGCCGGGTGCTGTACTCCCGTGTTGTCTCCTCTGAGGCGCGGAGGCGCCGAATGTTCCCTTTGAGGGAATCGATCATGGTGCCGATGCTCTCTTCGAGACGGGTAAACTCCGTTCCCGTGGATACCCGGATCCGGTGGTCGAGATTACCCCGGGCGATCCGATTGACATCGTCGACGATATCCCGTATCGGGCGGGTGATCTGCCACGAAACCGGAACCGCGATGCAGCAGGCGATCATGCCTGCAAAGACCGCGAGGAGAATGTGGCTAAGCCGCATCTCCGCAAGCCGGGCATCCAGAAGAGCGGTACTGTAGTTCAGCTCGACGACCCTGCTCGTATCCGAGGGGGAGTCGGGAGCGGAGAGGTCGACAAGGATGTACCGGGTGAACCGTCCTGCGGCCGGATCCGCTATCGTCCGGTCCTGCTTCTCTTCAAAGACTTCCCGGGCAACGGGATTGATGGCAGCAGGATCGGTCGGGCTCTCCGAATCGGTCGCGTTGATGAGCCTCCCGTAACAGTCAAAGATCCGGATCCCCTCGAGCGACGGATTCAACCGCATCAGGTCCTCTTTAAGGGTCTCGTATTTCGGATCAAACCGGTCGGTCTCGACCGCAGTGCAGATGAGCCCGAGCTCGAAGAGGTAGCGGTGATCGGGAGACGGCATGTAAGCGTATTTTCGCAACCTTCCACTCGCCGGCTCAGCCAGGACCCGGTCCGCCGCGAACGCATCGCCAAACCGGATCTCCGTGATCCGGTCGTAAAAATAGGGGATCTCCCTGAAATCAAGGCCGAGATCAGGGGGGTAGGTGGTGTACTCGATGACGCCGCTCTCGTTGATGATGTAGATATCCATCTCTCCCCCGAGTTCTTCTTTGACGCGGGAGAGGTCCATCTCCCCGGGGTTCCTTCCCACCCGCTCGTACTCGGCGAAGACCGGGTCGAACCCCTCCTGCATCCGGCGGTCCAGCGTACTGTCGAAGAGTTTCAGGCCCGCGTCCACGAGATGTATCGACTGAACGACGCTCTTCTCCGTCTGCTCCCGGAGCAGGTCTTCCTCGGCGATAAGAGCCTCCTCGACCTGCCGGTAATCCATGGCCGAGATCAGCCCGATCACCGGGAGCGTTATCAGGAGCATGACGAGCACCAGATGCGTGCCGAAGCGGCGGGGCTTCCTCCCGCTACCGCCCGTCGCCGTCATGGGGTGCCGCCCTCTCGGGCTTTCCTGAGGGTGAAACGGATGGCCGTGCCGCATTCCGGCCGCCCCTCCACCCGGTCGTCCGCCCAGATCCGCCCGCCGTAGCGCGTAACAAGCATCCGGCAGATGTAGAGCCCGAGCCCGGTCCCGGCGCCCCTGCCGGTCCCGCGAGCAAGTCGCTCGAAGAGCCGGGGTTTGAGATCGTCCGGGATACCCGGCCCGGTATCCTCGACGGATACCAGCACCTCGTCGCCGCGCTCCTCCACCCGGACAGCGGCCTCGACCGCCGGCCCGCCGAATTTCGCCGCGTTCCCGAGCAGGTTCGCAAAGACCTCGGAGAGGAGGTCGTCGGCGAGGACGCTGACCGTGGTACCGGCGTAGGTTATCCCGGTGATGGGAGAACGCTCAATCTCGCGCCTTATGAGCGGGTCAAGGTCGATCGGCTCAGGATGCCGTACGCCTCCCTGGATATGCTGGATGGTGTTGACGTTCCGGACAATCTCCATGCTCTTTGCGAGCCCCATCTTCGCTTTCCTGAGCAGCTCGGCCTCGGGCTCTCCCTCGAGGTCGGCGAGGAGGAGGTCCGCGTAGAGGTTTGCGACGTTGTTGGCGTTGTTGATGTCGTGCCCCATGATGTCCAGGTAGAGTGTTGCCATCCGGTTGGACTCCTCGAGGTCGGCTGTTCGCTCCCGGACCTGATCTTCGAGAGTATGGCTGTACCGGACGATCTCCTCCTCCGACTCCCTGAGCCTCTGCATGGTCGCCTTTAAGGATGCGACCATTCGCCGTACACTCTCCCCGAGATGCACGAACTCCTCATCCCCGCCCACCCGTATAGGGTGAGATAGGTCGCCGCGGGCGACGGCATCGACGTCCTCGACGAGGGTGCGTATCGGCCGCGTCAGGTGATGCGCGGCGAGGACCGAGAGGCAGCCGATACAGAGGATCGCAACGAGCAGGACACTCGTATGGTGCCCGAGTATCCCGGCGAGTTTTGTCTCTGCGGCCTTCGTGTTGTAGGTCAGTTCAACGACCATGCTCATGTCGGATGCGTAATTGCCGTCCGTCATGTCGATGAAGAGATACCGGATCAGTTCGCCTGTAATGGCGTTCTCCATCTCGAGTGTGGCCCTCTCCCGGTAAGCCTCTCTGACCATGGCCCGCCGGCGATCGTCGTCGGGGTGCTCCTCGCCGGTGACCCGGGTGCCCAGGCAGTCGAAGATCCGGATCTCCGTGATGTCCGGGTTCAGGTCCACCAGTTCCCGGACCATATCCCGGTACTTCAGCTCCGCGCGGTACCGCTGAAACTCAGACTCCACCAGGCCGAGTTCGAAGAGGTAGCGGTGGTCGGGAGAGGGCAGATACGCATACTTCCGGAGCTCACCGGTGGAGATCTCTGCGACGACCCTGTCGGGCGAGAAGGTGTCACCGAGCCGAATCTCCGTGATCCGGTCGTAAAAGGAAGGAATCTCCTTAAAGTCGTACCCCAGATCGGGGGGATAGGTGGTGTACTCGATGACCCCGCTCTCGTTGATGATGTACAGGTCCATCCTGCCCCCGAGCTCCTCTTTGACGCGGAAGAGGTCCATCTTCGACGGGTCCCCTCCCGCCCGCTCGTACTCTGCGATAAACGGGCCGAAACCTTCCTGCATCTCGTGGTTTAAGGTGTTGTCGAAGAGTTTCAACCCGGTATCCACCAGGTTCATCGAGAGGGCGATTCCGGACTCGGTCTGGTCCCGGGACTCCACGGCGTTCTCCTCCAGCTCCTGCCTGACCGCCGCAGAATCAACGAATGAGAGCAGGCAGACGACAGGGGCCATCGCAAGCAGGATGGCGGCCAGGAGATAGAGCATGAGCGGGAACGACGGTCGCACAACTCTCTTTACCGTCATTCGGGTATCCTCTCCGCTCTTCATGCGTTACCTTCCCGGGGATGGAACGGTTCCTCAATGAAGGATATATCTATAGCTATATAGCATGAACGATTTTAGCGCGAACATGCGAATTTGAACAGTTCATTTCGCCCGAAAGTTCTTTAGAAAAGAGCAGCACCCTTTTTTCTGAAAAACCGGGTTGAGGAAGAACACGGTGCTCTACAGGAACGGAGTTCGAGCACCGGAGGTGCGATTATGAGCGGACAAAAAGAGAATACCGGGGCCGGATCGCGGCCCCGGATCGTATCGCGGGACGGTGATTTTACATCATCGGGGGCATGCCCATGCCGCCGCCCATGCCGCCGCCCATGCCGCCGCCCATGGCAGCCATCTCCTCAGGAGAGGGGCCGGCGGACTTGGACGAGGCGATGACGTCGTCGATCCGGAGGATCATGACGGCTGCCTCGGCGGCGCTTGCGATTGCCTGGGTCTTCACCCGCAGGGGCTCGACGACGCCGGTCTCGAGCATGTCGCCGGATACGGCGTTGAAGACGTCGAGGCCCATGTACTTTGCGTTCTTGTCGCCTTTCTCGTGGGCTGCGCGGAGGGCGACGAGCATGTCGATCGGGTCGAGACCCGCGTTCTCGGCAAGCGTCCTCGGGATGATCTCAAGCGCGTTTGCAAACGCCTCGATGGCGAGCTGGGCACGTCCGCCGACACTTGCAGCGTAATCGCGGAGCCGGAGCGAGAGCTCGATCTCGGGCGCACCGCCGCCGGCGACGAACTTCCTGTCCTCGACGGCAACGCTGACGACCCGGAGCGCGTCCTCGATGGCGCGGTCGAGTTCATCGACGACGTGCTCGGTGCCGCCGCGGATGATGATCGAGACCGCCTTCGGGTTCTCGCACTCGGTGACGAAGATCATCTCCTCGCCGGAGACCTTCTTCTCCTCGACGCTGCCCGCCTTGCCGAGTTCCTCGGGAGCGATGGCGTCTATGGAGCTGACGATTGCCGCACCGGTGGCGCGGGCGAGTTTCTCCATGTCGCTCTTCTTGACACGCCGCACGGAGAAGATGCCGGCCTTGGCGAGATAGTGCTGGGCGATGTCGTCGATGCCCTTCTGGCAGAAGAGGACGTTCGCGCCGCTTGCAACGATCTTGTCGACGATGCCCTTGATCATCCGCTCCTCTTCATCGAGGAACATCTGGAGCTGGTCGGGGCTCGTGATGCTGATCTCGGCGTCGACCTCGGTCTTCTTGAACTCGACGGCGGCGTTCAGGAGCAGGATCTTCGCGTCCTTGACGGCGCGGGGCATGGCGGGGTGCACACGCTCCTTGTCGATGATCATGCCTTCGACGATCTCGGAGTCATCGGTGGACCCGCCGACCTTCTTCTCGACCTTTACAAACTCGGTGTCGACGTTGCCGTCGGCGTCGGCGACCATCGTGATCGCCCTGACGACGAGCTCGGTGAGTTTCTCCTTAGCAGCCTCGGCGCCCTTGCCGGTCATGGCGGTGTCGGCAAGTTTCCGGAGCATCGCCATGTCGTCGGGCTTGATGTCGACGGCGATCTCGTCGAGAATCTCCTGTGCCCTGTCGGCGGCCATGCGGTAGCCGTGGGCGATGACCGTGGGGTGCACGTCCTGGTCGAGGAGGTCCTCGGCCCGCTTCAGGAGTTCGCCTGCGATGACCACTGCGGTCGTGGTGCCGTCCCCGACCTCGTCGTCCTGGGTCTTGGCGATCTCGACCATCATCTTCGCAGCCGGGTGCTCGATATCCATCTCCTTCAAGATGGTCACGCCGTCGTTCGTGATGACGACGTCGCCGATGGTGTCGACGAGCATCTTGTCCATGCCCTTGGGCCCGAGCGTTGTCCTTACAGCGCTTGCGACGGCCTTTGCGGCAGCGATGTTGCCCGACTGTGCGTCACGGCCACGGGTACGCTGGCTACCCTCTTTCAGAATAAAGATTGGTTGTCCTCCAAGACTTGACATAGGTATCACCGCTGTTAAGCGATAGAAAGGTAGGTTTGTAGTTCTATATAAAGTTATTCACTCGTTTATCATATCTATGAGTTCCGAGCCGTCTTCGAGGGTGTGGAGATGCTCTTCGCCGATAAGGAGCGTTTTGCCGATTTTTTTCTGTTTTTTGTAATCCGTGACGACGCAAACCGCAAACGTCTTCGTGATCTGGGAGAGGTTGCCGATGAGCGAAGCGCGCTTTACGATCTTCTGGGAGGTGCCGTATGCCGTCAGAATCGTATGCCGATCAAAGAGGGCCAGCGCCTGGAACGGGGCCTGCCGCATCGCGTGGATCTCCATCCCCATGCGTTCGAGATCGACGAGGATGTCGCCGGTCGTGGATTCCGGAGGGGTCTCGGGCTCCGGGGAGCGGTAACCGACGAGCTCGATCGTCTCGACGAGCGGGGCGTTGAAGAGCTCCTCGAGTCTGATGGCGACATCGAGCGTGGTACCCATTCCGCTCTCGTACTTGCTGATGGTCCGGCGGGAGACCCCGAGGTGCGACGCGAGATCCCCGAGCGACATCCGGGAGCGCTCACGCACCTCCCGCAGGAGGTCGCC
Organism: Methanoculleus sp.; assembly: GCA_030156625.1. GTDB lineage: Archaea > Halobacteriota > Methanomicrobia > Methanomicrobiales > Methanoculleaceae > Methanoculleus. Next base: position 7,104 of record JASGMC010000038.1, on the reverse strand, counting down.
CCTGATCTTCACGTAAAGGCCGCCGGGAGAGGCGTAGACCATCGGCGAGAGTCCTTCCACGAAGTAGTCGTAAAGCGTCTCGGGACTGAGGGCAAAGAGTCCGTAGCGGATGTAGACGACGCCGCGCTCGAGATCCGTATCACGCGCCCGCTCTCCGACGATGAGAGGGGTTGCTCCCAGGTACCGGGCGATCAGGTTGAGATCCCAGGCGATGTCGGCGCTCACGCTGTCGATATGAGAGGCGACTTTGATGATGACGAGGTTGTCGCCTTTCTTCGCGATAAGGTCGAAACTTCGCGGACGGATGTTGCACCGCTCCGAGACGTCGAAGTCACTAAGGAGCATGATGCTGATGACCATCTGGGGAAGGCGATCCTGCGACATAACCCGTAAGAATCGATATAGCCGGAGAATAATATAAACTATAGGGTATGTGGATCGGGATCGACGACACGGATTCTCCTGACGGGATGTGCACCACTTATATCGGGGCGGTTCTGGTGCGGCGGCTCGCGCAGGCAGGGGTCCGTGTCATCGACGCCCGCCTGGTCAGGCTGAACCCGAACGTCATCCACAAGACCCGGGGGAACGCGGCGGTCTCTATCGAGGCCGAAGGGGATGCGGAGACGGCCTTCGCGCTCGCCACCGCGTGTGTCGAAGAACTCGCGGAGTTCGGCGACAAAAAGACCAACCCGGGGGTGGTGGTCTCCGAGACCCGCCCGCCGCCGGACTTTTATTATGCGGCGCTCCGGGACTACTGCACCGTAGACGAGGCGACCAGGGTGCTCGAGTCAATCGGGGCCCGATACCGGGGCTACAAGAACCGGCGCGGCCTCATCGGTGCAACGGCGGCGATCGCAAGCGATCTTCCCGACCGGACCTGCGAGCTGCTCGCCTACCGGAAGCGCCCGGTGTGGGGCACCACCCGGCAGGTGGACGCCGCAAGCCTCTTTCGCGCCGAGGAGAAGACCTACCCCCATACCTGGGACACGGTGGACCGGGAGAACGGCGTGGTGGTCGGGGTGCCCCATACGCCCGACCCCGTCCTCTTCGGCATCAGGGGGGAGAGCCCCGCCTGGGTCCGGGAGGCGCGATCCTCTGTCCGCTCGGAGGAGCCGGCCTGCGAACAGATCTACACCACCAACCAGGGGACGGATGCCCACCTCATCCCGGGAACGATCAAAACGCTCCGGGAGGGGCGGTCGTACCTGGTGCGGGGCACGGTCGCGGGGTTCCCGACGACCGGGGCCGGCGGCCACGTCTCGTTCCTCCTTTCGGACAGCGGCGCTGAGGTCCGCTGCATGGCCTACGAGCCGACCAAGGGGTTCCGGGACGTCGTGAGGGAACTCGTCCCGGGCGACGCGGTGGCCGTAGCGGGGAGTTACAAGGGGGGGAGCCTGAACCTCGAGAAACTCGGGATCGCCCGCCTCGCCGACGCTGTCCGGATCCGCCCGCCGGTCTGCGCCACCTGCGCAAAAAGGATGACGAGCGCGGGAACCGGCAAAGGCTACAAGTGCAGGATCTGCGGCGAGCGCAGCCGCGAGCCCGAGGTCGAGCTGATCGAGCGGCACCTCAAGCCCGGGTGGTACGAGGTGCCCCCCACCGCCCGCCGGCATCTGGCACGGCCGCTGGTGCGCGGCGTCCCGGCGTGGGAAGAGATCGTGCTTCAGTCGGGCCGGGAGGGCGACGCCCCCCCCATTGCGTCAACTGAATGAACTTTACAAAAAAAGATTTATAATGTTTGTGTGTTAACTTATCCCCTGGTGATCCCGTGCCGACTATCTGCGGCGAAAGTATGCATGCCCCGACCTCTCCGTCCGCGACGGTGCCACCATGGCGGACGGGGTTTTATGGCAGGCTGTACGAGTTCGCGGCCGAGTATGCACGGAACGAAGACGAAGGTAGCCTTCTGGATGCCTTTCCGTTTCCGGCCCGAAAGTCCGCTCTCTAGAGAGATGGTCCGGGTATACCGGACCCCGACACGGTGGGACGAGTGGGATCATCCCGTGTCGAATAACCAGTCATCCCCTGTCTGGCAGCGGGGGCCCGACCACCGGGCTCCCGCAATAGTATGACATTTTTGGCAGGACATTCCTTTCACCCGACGGGCACTCCCCGGCGGCCTCGCGAAAAGACAATCCATTATCGTGCATGAATGCCAATACCTCGTACAGAAACTGGTGTAACAGTATCATGACCTTCAAGTACGGGGATGCGGTACAACAGGCACGGGTGCGGCCGGGGATGACGGTCGGCGAACTCGTCGACGAACTCGGGAAAGCCGGAGCCTACAATGGGGGATCGCTGTGGCAGGCGGTCAACATCTACGAGCGAATGCTCCGCGACGAGAAAGCACTGAAGTTCTTCGGCCTCTCGGGCGCGATGGTGCCCGGCGGCATGGGCGGCATCGTCGCCGACCTCATCAGGCGCGGGTATATCGACGTGCTGGTCTCGACAGGGGCGAACCTCACCCACGACGTCATCGAGGCGATCGGCTGCCACCACTACCACGGAACCTGCCAGGTCTCTGATGCTGAACTCTGCGAGGAGGGGGTCAACCGGATTTACGACATCTTCCTCCCGAACGAGGCGTTCATCAGGTTCGAGGAGTTCCTGCAGGACATTTACTCGTCCCTCCCCGAAGGCTCGACGGTCTCGATCTCCGAACTCCTCAACGGGATCGGCAGCCGGCTCGATTCCGGGATCCTTGCCGCGGCGGCAAAGGCCGGGGTGCCGGTCTACTGCCCCGCCATCCAGGACTCGATGATCGGGCTGCAGTACTGGCTCTTTGCCCAGACGCACAACGTCACGGTCAGCGCGTTCGACGATATGCCCGGGCTCCTTGACCGGTGCTTTGAGGCAGAACGGGCCGGCACCATCCTCGTGGGCGGGGGCGTCCCGAAGAACTACATCCTGCAGAGCAAACTGATGACCGAGAGCGGGTTCGACTACGCGGTGCAGCTCACCGGCGACCGGCCGGACCTCGGCGGCCTCTCGGGGGCGACGCTCGACGAGGCCCGGTCGTGGGGCAAACTCACCGGCGAAGCCACCGCCGTAACGGTCTACGGCGACGCGACCATCAACCTGCCGCTTCTGGTGGCCGCAACCCTCGAGAGGCTGGAAACATGACCGAACTCATTCTCTCCCTGGACGTGCTCGACCGGAAACAGGCGGTGAGCGTCGCTGAGTCCTGTGCGCCCTTCATCGACGCGATCAAGGTCGGCTACCCCCTGGTCCTCTCGACCGGCCTTTCGATCGTCAATGACCTCGCCGATCTCGGCCTCCCGCTCATCGCCGACTTCAAGGTCGCGGATATCCCGAACACCAACCGCCTCATCTGTGAGGCGGTCTTCTCGGCCGGGTTCGACGCCGTGATCGCCCACGGGTTCGTGGGAGCCGATGCCGCGAGAACCTGTGTCGAGGTGGCGCACAACCACAGCGGGGCGGCGTATATCGTCGCCGAGATGAGCCATCCGGGGGCGACCGAGTTCTTCCACGGCGGCGTGGCCGAAAGCATTGCGGAACTTGCCGTCGCCTGCCGGGCCGACGGGATCATCGCTCCGGCCACCCGTCCGGAGCGGATCAGCCGGCTCCGGGAGATCGTCGGCAGCAGGGCGATCTACTCACCGGGCGTCGGGGCACAGGGGGGCGACCTCGATACGGTGGCCCGGCTGGTCGACGGGGCCATCGTGGGAAGGAGCATCTACGCGGCCGAGGACCCCGCGTCCGAAGCCGAACGCTTCTCCCGCATCCGCCGGTGATGAGTTCTCCGTTCCGATCCCCGGGGGGAGATGACGAACCCTATGAGTGTTCTGAGGCGGATGCGGCTCATCCCGCATCTGAAGGGTTATATATTCTCCTGCAGATACTGGTATCATGAACTGGAGTCCCGAACAGCAGAAACTGGCGGAAAAATACCATAGCCTCGCTGAAATCCCCGTAGAGGAGCGGCGGTACAAATGTCACACCTGCCACTTCGTCGTGGACGAGGCCCCCTGCCCCCACTGCGGTGAAGTGTCGCTTGAGGTCATGTGCCCGCTCGACCACTGCGACTGCCACCACTCGATCGTCGAGAGCATCGAGTACTGCCCGCTCTGCGGCCATGCCGTCTGTCCGGAGTGCGGGAGCCATGACGTCGTGCAGATCAGCAGGGTCACCGGATACCTCCAGGACGTTGCGGGCTGGAACGCAGGCAAACAGCAGGAACTAAAAGACCGGGTCCGCTACTCCGTCGTATGAGATATTTTGTCAGGGACGATACTCTTTTCCTCCGCGGCCGGTTCAGGGCAGCCAGCACCGGCCTCAACGGCGGTATCGCCGACGTCACGACGGTCTTGAACCACACGGTGCCGCACGATTTCGAGGAAAACCCGCCACGCCACCTCGAACTTCTTGCCGCCCGGCACGGCCTTTTCAGGGATTGCTTCGGCCTCCTGACCGCCGTTGATATGCGCCACCTCTGCGTGCTCCAGTACGACTTCGTCACGGTCTTCATCACCGCCGGGGTGACCAACCCGACGGCGCCCCCTACCGCTCCGCACACCATCAACGTCATTGTCTACAGCCGGGAGGGGATGTGTGATGCGGCGCTCCTTGAAGCGATCATCACCGCGACGGGGGCGAAGGCCCAGGCGCTCCACGACCTCGGCTACGATTTTCCCGGGACCACCACGGATGCGGTCGCCGTCGCCTGCGAGCGCGACGCTCCCCCTTCGCACACCTACGCCGGAACCCTGACCGAGGTCGGTAGCAGGGTCCATGCAGCCGTCCTCTACGGCCTCCCGGAGGCTCTCGCACGGCAGCAGGGCGAGGTCCGGCGGAACGAGCCGTCGTTCTTCATTTACAGCCGCTACGGCGGCGATCACTGGGTGGAGTGGCAGAAGGAGGGCTGCCCCTACTACCCCTGCCACTTCCCGGGACAGCGGTGCGACTACTGCTACTGTCCCTGTTACCCCTGCGCCGACGAGGAACTCGGGGAATGGGTCGAAAGTTCGAACGGCGGCAGGATCTGGGGATGCACCGGCTGTACGCTCCTGCACGTCCCCGAGATTGCAGACTACGTGAAAAGAAATCCGGAGGCCGCTCTCGCCGAACTCAAGCGCCTCAGGGACCGGTTATAACAGAGTTTTACGCCTCGGCGACGCCGAGGGCGGAGAGCATCTCTTCGAGAGGGATGCCATGAGCCTGGGCGGCTTCCCGGATCGTCTCGTTATTTGCGATGGCGCAGCCAAGGCAACCCATTCCGAACCGGAAGAGTACCTGTGCCGATTCGGGCTTCTCCCGAAGGAGGTCCGCGATTGTACTGTCCGCAGTTAATGCCATGCAGCTGATGTTGTCTTTGCCTCTATATATACATTCAAGGATCCGGCGCGGTGTTCTGCGATTCACCCGCAGATGCAGGCAACCCCGCCGCGCCCGTAAATCCCGTCATCCCAATCGGTGAGGAGCATGGAAACCGCCCTGAAACGGAGAGGGGTGCCGTGCCCGCCCCTCTTCCCAAAAAGGCTGCATCACGGGGCTTCCAGGACAGGGTCCAAACTTACTTTCACCCCGCGGGCCGAGTCTTAATACCCTGATGAGGTGAAGTACAGACTGGAGATGTAAGTATGAACCTATCAGAGGTAACAGAGAGAATCTCCCGGAAACTTGAAGCAAAAGGTGCACAGCCCGATCGGCAGAAGATCGAATCACGCCTCCGCCGTCTTGCCGAGGAGTTCGGCGTCAACATCGACGAGGCCGAGCGAACGGTGACGGCCGATCTCGCCCGCGAGTATAACCTCACCGGTGTCGGGAACACCTCCACGGAACTCCGACCGATAAACGAGATCGTTCCCGGCGAGTGGGTGACGATCGAGGGAAAGATCGTTGCCCTGACCCCGCCGATCTCACCCTCGATCGCACAGACCGGGATCATCGCCGACTCGAGCGGCGCCATGCGCTTCGTGAGCTGGGCCCGGGCGAACGCCCCTGCGATGGAGTACGGACACTGGTACCGCATTGAGTCCGCGGTCGTCGACGAGTACAAGGGCGCACCGAACCTGAAGATCCATTCGGGTACAACGATCTCCCGGATGGAGAAGGATGCTCCGCTCCTCCCCTCGATAACGCCGATCGCGGAGTTGAAGCCCGGTGTCGGAAGCGTACGGGCCAAGGTCATCCAGGACTGGGAAGTCTCCCACGACCGGATGCTCCAGACGGGGCTCCTCGGCGACGAGACCGGCACCATCAAGTTCGTCATCTGGAAAGAGGGGGGAGCAGGCTCCTCCGGAACCGGCCCGGCGGCTCCAGAGGAGCCGCTCGGGAAGGATAAGCTGGACCTCGACGCCGTCTACAACATCTTCTACGCCACCGTCGACGAGTACAACGGCAGGCTCTCCCTCGCCCTGAACACCGCGATGTACATCACCGACGAGGGCGACATCGAGGTCGGGCGAACCGAGACCGAGATCCAGGGGGCTCTCGTCCACGTCGCTCCCGGTTCGGGCCTGATCAAGCGCTGCCCGGTCGAAGGCTGCAACCGGACGCTCTCCCGGCAGAACTACTGCCCGGTGCACGAGATCCAGCCCGAGTTCCGCTACGACCTCCGGCTGAAGGCGGTCCTCGACGACGGCATACGTGCCAGGAACGTCCTGATGCAGCGCGAGATCGTCGAGCCCCTCACGGGAATCACCCTCGATGAGGCCGTTCAAATCGCCGAGACGAACCCGCTCGGCATGGACGAGATCTTCTACCGCATCAGGAACACGGTGCTCGGCCGCTACTATACCTGCAGCGGGAGCGAGTTCGGCGGCAGGCTGCTCGTCAACTCCTGCACCCCGATCGCGTTTGAGCCCGCGGAACTGGCTGCACTGCTGAACCGCGCCGGGGGTGAGCCGGCATGAAACCCCAGAGCGCATTCGAGCGCGAACCGGCACGCAGGGTCTTCGCATCCGAGCTCCGCGAGACCCGCTACCAGTTCAAGGACGGCGAGGACGAGAAGAGCCCGACCTACGTCATTCTCCCGAGCGGGATCCGGAGCAACCGGATCTTCATCGTCGGGACGCTCACGGAGAAGCAGCGGCAGGGCGACCAGAACATCTTCTACCGCGGAAGGGTGGTCGACCC
>JASGMC010000003.1 GCA_030156625.1 Methanoculleus sp. | reverse complement strand
CTTCTCGATCACGAACGGCCCCCGGCAGGTGGAGCCGCTCCGGGAGATGGGGCACCGGCACGTCATGGTCGAGATCGACCTGCACCCGAAGACCCTCGGGGTCCGGGATATCGTCGCAAGCGAGTTCGGGGCGGTTCTCCGGAGCATGCGATGAAGTCCTTCCTCGTCGCCGGCGACCGCTCCGGGAGCGGAAAGACGAGTATCACCCTCGCGCTCTCGGCCCTCCTCTCGGCCGACCGAACCGTCCAGACCTTCAAAGTGGGGATGGACTATATCGACCCGTCCTACCTCGCCGGGGTGACGGGCCGGCCCTGCCGGAACCTGGACGGCTACGTGATGAGCCCGGGCGAGGTCCGGGCGGTCTTTGCGCACGGGTGCCGGGGAGCGGATGTCGCCGTCGTCGAGGGGGTGCGGGGGCTCTTCGAGGGCGCGGAGGCGCTCACCGACCTCGGGAGCACCGCCGCTATCGCAAAGCAACTCAATCTCCCGGTGGTTCTGGTCGTCAACGCCCGGAGCATCACCCGGAGCGCGGCGGCGATCGTGAAGGGCTTCCAGGCGTTCGACCCGGACGTCGACATCCGGGGGGTCATCTTAAACAACGTCACCGGGACCCGCCACAGGGAGAAGGCGGTCCGCGCGATCGAGCACTACTGCGGCATCCCGGTCGTCGGCACCATCCCCCGGACGGCGGAGATGGAGCTTGCGATGCGCCACCTCGGACTCGTCCCCTACCGGGAAGGGCAGGAACACGGGGAGTTCCTGGAACGGATCGACGTGATCAAGCAGAAGATAGGGGAGCACGTCGACCTCGACGCCCTGCTCGCGCTCGCAGCGGATCTCGAGCCGCCGGCGGAGAGTTCCATGTATGCGGCTCCCGATCCGGACGTCCGGATCGGCGTCGCGCTCGATGAGGGGTTCAACTTCTACTATGCCGACCTCTTCGACGTGCTCGCGTCGTGCGGTGCGGAGGCGGTCCCGTTCTCACCGATCCACGATACCCTGCCGGAGGCCGACGGCTACATCCTCGGCGGCGGCTACCCGGAGCTCTTCGGTGCGGAACTGGAGGCGAACACCGCGATGCGGGAGGGGCTCCGCGAGGTCTCCCGGAACGGCACGCCCATCTACGCGGAGTGCGGGGGCCTCATCTACCTCACCGACCGGATGGTCCTCGCCCCGGGATTCATGGACGCGGATACGGAGAGGGGCTACGAACTCGCCGGGGTATTTTCGGGCGAGACCCGGATGCCGGCCCGCCGGATGCTCGGCTACGTCGTGGGGACGAGCGCGGCGGGGAGCCCCATGGGCGAGGCGGCGTTCAAGGGGCACGAGTTCCACTACAGCAGCGTCCGCCTCGCCCCGGAAACCCGCTTCGCCTACCGGCTGAGCCGGGGGAACGGGATCCGGGACGGGTGCGACGGTGCGGTGCGGGACCGGACACTCGGGAGTTATACGCACCTCCACCCGGTGGCGAGCAGAGGGATGCTCGCGCACTTCGTGGACTGCTGCCGGGGCTGAGAGCCCGGGCAATACATTTTTGCGGAAATATCATCCCCAGACCGTGTCTGGAAATTCTGTAAACCTCACCTTCGAGAGCGCACCGGTGCAGAGATCGATGCCGTCCCGGCCCCCCGCAGGACGTCCGGCGCACGAAACGCAAAACATACAAACAAACCGGGACTACACTGACTACATGATCATTTACCTTGACGGCAGGTACGTCCCGGAAGAGGAGGCGAAGATCTCGGTCTTCGACCACGGCCTCCTCTACGGCGACGGCGTTTTCGAGGGGATACGCGCCTACAACGGCAGGGTCTTCCGTCTTGAAGAGCATCTCGCGCGGCTCTACGACTCGGCGAAGACGATCGACCTTGCCGTCCCGATCACGCGGGAGGAGTTTGCCGAGGCAATCAAGGAGACCCTGCGGCGGAACAACCTAAAAGACGCCTACATCCGCCCGATCGTGACGAGGGGCGTCGGCGACCTCGGCCTCGACCCCCGGAAGTGCAAGAAAGCGACCGTCATCGTCATCGCCGTCAGCTGGGGCGCGATGTACGGCGACCTCTACGAGAAGGGCCTCCGGGCGGTCTGCGTCTCGGTCAGGCGCACCCCGCCGGAGGCCATGCCGCCGAACGTCAAAAGCCTCAACTACTTAAACAACATCCTCGCGAAGATCGAGGCGAACTACCGCGGCGTGGACGAAGCGATCTTCTTCGACATCAAGGGCAACATCTCCGAAGGGTCGGGCGACAACATCTTCGTCGTCAAGAACGGCGCCATCGTCACCCCGCCGACCTTGAACAACCTGCGCGGCATCACACGCCAGGTCGTGCTCGAGATCGCGGAGTCGATGGGCATCACCCTCCTCGAGCGGAACCTCGGCTACTACGACCTCTACGCAGCCGACGAGGTCTTCGTCACCGGGACGGCGGCGGAAGTCGCGCCGATCCGCGAGATCGACGGCAGGATCATCGGGAACGGCAAGCCCGGCCCCGTCACCCGGCAGCTGATGGCGGCCTTCAAGACCGTCACCCAGAAAGAGGGAAGCCCGATCTACGAGTGAGAAAAACGGCAGATTCCCTTTTTTCGCGACCATTTTCCGGCCCTTCACAGACGTATAAGTAGTATGCAGGGCAAGATCGGGGTGATCGCTCCCGCCCGTATGAGGCCGGAGCCAGGGATACCTTACGATGACTGCCAGAGCAGTGAAGATCCCCCGGGCGACGTGCAAACTCTTCGGCGCGATAAAGGCGCTCGCGACCATCAAACGGTGCGTCGTGCTCGTGCACGGGCCGAAAGGCTGCGTCTACCACATCAACTACATCCTCGGGATGCGGGGCGACCGTCCGTCCGAGATCTACTCGACGTGCCTTGACGAGCACGACGTCGTCTTCGGCGCCGAGGAGAAACTCAGGGAGGCCATCGAAGAACTCGATGCGAAACTGCGGCCCGAGCTCATCGCGGTTCTCTCCTGCTGCGTCTCGAGCATCATCGGCGAGGATATCGCCGCCGCGGTGAATGCCGCCTCGACCGGCGCACGGGTCGTCGGGATTGAAGCCGGGGGTTTTGAGGGCGATTTCCGGACGGGCTACAGCGAGACCCTCCGCCGGCTCGTCGAGGAGTTCGTCCGGGGACCCTGCGTTGTCGAAGAGCGGTCCGTCAACCTGATAGGCCTTCTCCGGGGCGGGCCGGACCTGCGGGAGCTCGTGCGGATCCTCGATCTCGTCGGCTTCCGGGTCAACGCGGCGCTTACCGCCGACGCAACGCTCGAAGACCTCAGGCGCCTGGGTTCTGCGGCGCTCAACATCGTCGTCTGCGAACCGGCCGGAAGGGAGGCCGCCGAGGCGCTCGAGCGGATCTGCGGCACCCCGTTCATCGTCGCCGACATCCCCGTCGGGCACGCCGCCACCGTCCGGTTCCTCGACCGCATCGCTGAGTCCCTCGGGCTTCCCCGCTACGCGGGGCAGGACCCCGACACCGACGGCGCCTGCCGCGAGGTCCTCGCCGGCCGGCGGGTGGCGATCGTCAGCGGGCCGACGCGGGCGATCTCCATGACCTTTTTCCTCGCGGATCTCGGCCTTGCGCCGTCACTCATCGTCGTGGACTTCGACTCGGACACCCTGGAGCGGCTGAAGGACCTGGCCGGCCCGGAATGCGAGATCCTGATCGAGCCCGAACAGGAGGAGATCCGGGAGAAGCTCGAGGCCTGCCGGATCGACCTGGTCTTCGGCGGCATGCTCGAGAAGCCCCTCGCCGCGTCGCTCGGGATCGAGCACCTGGACATGATGCACGGCAGCCAGAGGACGCTCGGGTTTGCCGGCGCAGAGCACCTCATCGCGGCGCTTGAGAAGCAGAAGCCCCGCCGGGGCGGCGGGTGCGGGTAGCGAGGACGGCGGCATGGCCCCGGCCGGCGGCGGCGCGTGCTGCCCCGGAGAAGGGGGAAAGACGGGCCATTGACCGGACCGGCCGGGTAGGCCGGGATTCCGCCGGCATAACTTTTTTATCCGCTCACGCCCAAGTTGTATAGCACTTCGGTGTACGCATCATACACGCTGCTATAGTGTAGGGGCCAATCATGTCGGCCTTTCACGCCGACGACAGGGGTTCGAATCCCCTTAGCAGCATACTTTTGCAGTTCTCTTAGAATTTCTTCTGGTTAAGGCATTCGTTTGTATGTATTGTTTAGTTCTTTATCAGGCTAGAGGAGCGATCGGCAAAATTAATAAAAGATCATTATTATCACTCTATACCCTCTAGGAAGACGTTTTTCCTTTGTTCGAAATCATCCGGTACTGAATAGGGGGAATGTTTAGCCTCTTCTTGCTGTATCAGCAGCCCTTTATTGATGAGCACTTGAATTGCATCGTCAAGGGCATCATTTGAGAGAGGAAGCAATCCGAAATTTCTCCTTTTATTGAGATATGCCTGCAATATCCATGCATTTCCTTCGGTCTTTTTCCCTCTTCCTTCTTCAAAGAATGTCTGTATAGTATCTAGAATTATCTTCCATTCCTTCTTGATAGGGGTACGGGTTTCATAATCCTCGTTGTCGTCATCAGTAAAGTTTGATTTCACATACCAGATTCCATTGATGAGATCGATCTCTATATCAAGTTGTTTATTTTCGCTCACAGACTTGATGAAACTACCAAAGCTCGAAAACCCGATTTTCTTCTCTGTAAAAGAGGGGTCCAATTGTAATATCTTGAACTTGATACTTGCAAAATCAGTCTTTTTCCCTTCGTCCTCCAAGATTCTGACAGCATTCCGTAACAATTCAATTGCCTCTGAAACCTCGGTCTCAAGGCTAAGATCTTCCTTCTGGCCTTTCCCTTTGATATCGGCAATAAGTTCATAGGAAATAAACTCATCACAATTTTTCATCATCAATTTGCTTGTAAATGCCGCACCACTGATGATAATAATATATTTGCCTAACTCTCGCAATTTTTGAATGAGAGAAAGAAAATCGCTGTCACCCGAAACAATTGCAAAGGTATTGATGTGTGGATTATTTATTGCTGTCTCGACCGAATCAATGGCTAACTTAATATCTGCGCCATTTTTTCCGTTACTGAATATAGCGGGCTTTTCAACAAGTTCCAACCCGTAATTCATGAGGGGCTCCCGGTACTTTTTATTCAGAACCCAATCGGCATAGGCCTTCCGAACACGGATCGCTCCCACTTCGGATAACTTTTCGATAATCGGTTGAATTTGAAAGTCAGTTTTATACTGACTTTTCAAACCTCGCTCAATATTTTCAAAGTCGATAAAAAGCGCCAAGACTTTTTGATCTGTATTCATTCCTATCAGTGACTGCTTTGATTAAGTATCTAACAAACTTTATGGTTTAGATAAAGAATTTTATTTGTTGTCGAATACCGGAAGCTCAATAATCTCATCGAACGGGACCGTGTTGGCGCAACATACAAATGAGCCCCGCGACGAACCTGGCCAGAACCGCTCCCGCCAACCGGGCAGCGCCCCCTCCGTCATAGCTACATCACCCGGCTCTATTCCTCCTGAGTGTCCTGTTCCGGATCCCCCGCGTTGCTTCCCGGGGTTTGCTCACCACCGAAGCATTCCTCAATGCCGTTATCCTTGGTCGCCCTATGCGCCTCCACCGTATTCCCGGTTCTGCAACACTTCCCGATGTCGTTATCTCCGGTTGCCCCGCGTATCTCCCTCTGATCTCCGTATCCCCCCTCGTCCCTGTGCCTGCAGCCGATCCAGGAGCAGCCCGGCGAACTCAGCCCGGGACTCACCCTCGTCCCTGTGCCTGCAGCCGATCCCGCCTCTACCTCGACACGCGACCCCCGGGGCGCCTGCCCCCCGGGAATGACAACATCGTTCAGCACCCCAAACAGCCTCAGCCCCAGATCGGTCGGCTCGTAAAACACCTTCCGCTTATCGGCAAGATCCTCGAGTTTGGCGATCTTTCGTGCTACAAGCCCGCCGTCGACAAGACCTTTCAGCACCGGGCCGATGGTGTTCGGGTTCGCCTTGAACTCCTCTTTAATCTCGCTGAAGTACTTCCTGCCCTCGAGCACCAGGGCAACGTACACGGCCCACCGGAGATCGCTATTCAGTTCCATCACAGCAGCCCGGGCCTCATAGGGGACTTCGTTCAGGAATTTTTCAACTACTGCCTGCTCCATACCTCACCCCCAACACGGACATTAGTTACATAAGGCTAACTGATATTAACCCTATCGCCAATATTGGTTAGTATTGTGTAACTAATAATTCTAATATCGCGATGATAATACTTTCTTAATGGCTCCTCCGGGGGGACGCTCGAACAGAGAGAATACATCTCGCACTCGTTTCGAGAGATTGAAGCGAGATCTCCCCATCGGCATTTACGGCTCTTTTCACCAGGAGAGAAAGAACGACCTGCTCAGGCTGAGGGAGACCCTCAGGCAGCATGGTTACCTCAATGCGTGCATATCGGAAGACTTAGACGATAGACCTCAAGAAGCGCGAAATCCATCGGACCCCATATATGATCGTCGCTTGAGCGTACAACTGATCGATCGGAGTGTGGCTCATGTCTTCGTCCTCGCAATGCCCAGGGATGACGAACCGGCCAACCTGATACAGTCCGTCTCTATGGAACTGGAACGACTCACCGCACTCATGGACCATGGAATAAAGGACCATCAGGATGTCATGCTCCTTGTCCAGAACGGACTTATGGACTGCATCGCAGGGAGCGCCGGAAACGTATGCAAGGGACTGATTGCCGGAAAAGAGTGCGAGTGGGATATCGAATACTATACGCGAATTGATACTACCTTCAAACCGACGATCAACTTCTGTTATCGGTGTATTGAAAAACGGTGGGACCTATAACGAACCCATCCAGCAACGATCTGAGGGGGCCACCCCCCTCACCACACCCCGGGCACCAGCCGGTAGCGCGTCTTCTGCCGGTACTCCGCGTACCCGGGCAGTTCCTCACTAAAACCTCCTCCTCGTTCCGGATCCGGAGAATGATTAGCGCAGGCACGGGGAGAAACGCGAAGAACGCCCAGAAGGACCCGAGAGCGAGCGGTGTTGCGAGAAATATCAGGATCGTCCCCAGGTACATGGGATGGCGGACGACGACGTACGGGCCGGTCTCGATCACCTTCTGCCCCGCATCGACCTCCACCACCCGGGCCGCATAACTGTTCTCCCGGATTGTCAGGAAGAATATGAGATACCCGAGGAGAACCACTCCGTCGGCCGCGAGGACTACGGCAACCGGCAGATCCGACCATCCGAACCGGTGATCGAGGCCCGGGATGACAAAGCCGACGATGAGAACGATCGAAGAGAGCGCTATGATTGTCCTCTGCTCGCTCTCCCGCTCCCGCCAGCCGGGCAGCGCTCCCCTCCGTCATAGATGCATTACCCTGCTCTGTTCCTTCTGGGTGTCCTGTTTCGGATCTCTCTCTCGTTGCTTTCCGAGACCTGCATGCCTTTGAAACATTCCTCGATGCTATTATCCTCGGTTGCCTTACGTGTTTCCACCGTATTCCCGGTTCTGCAGCATTTCCCGATGTCGTTATCTCCGGTTGCCCCAACGCATCTTCCCCTGGTTTCCGTACCCCTTCTCGTCCCTGTGCCTGCAGCCGGTACCGCTCCAACCCCGGCCCGCGACCCCCGGGGCGGCCGGGGCTCAAAGCACTACTCAACCATATACTCCAGATACGAGGGTATACCCGGCCACTCTGCCGCCCCGCCCACACCAACAACTTCAAATGGCCATAGTTCGTAAAAATGAACATATGTTCGATGAGGCGAACGGTCTCTCCGGGACCTCTTTCGTGCTCCTCCGGTTCCTGGGGAGGCACTATCGCGACGGATACTACGTCCGCGAGATCGCCCGGCTGCTCGGGCTCGGGGTGGGTTCGGTCAGTGAGACGCTTGTCAGCCTCGCGGATGCCGGTCTGGTGCACCGCGAGGAGCGGGGGCGCCTTGCGATCTACCGGGCGGCGATGGAGAGTCCGCTCCTCCGCGAGATGAAGATCTGTGCCACGCTCATCGAACTCAACCCGCTGGTCCTCCGCCTGCGGGGGGATGCGACGAGGGTGATCCTCTTCGGGAGTTCGGCGACCGGCGACGACACCCACGAGAGCGATATCGACCTCCTCATTGAGACGAGCGATGCCGGGACCGCGGCAGAGAGCGTCGCCGCACTTGGGGCCGGGCTCGACCGCGAGATCTCGCCGCTCATCCTTACGCCCGGCGGGTTCCGGGCCCTGAAGACTGCCGACCCGGCTCTTTACGAGCGCATTCTTGCCGGAAAAGTTCTGATCGAGGAATCGGAATGAAATACCGGTTTGAGCAGTGCCTGCAGCGGGGAAAGATTGTCCGCATCCTTAACGACCCCGAGCTGGTTGCGAAAGAGCTGCGTGAGGCAGGGGAGGATCTGGTCGCTGCAGAGCGAACTCTTGCGGAGGGAAACGCAAAATGGGCGATCATCCAGGGGTACTATGCACTGTTCCACGCCCTTCGCGCCCTCGTCTTCTCCAGGGGGTACCGCGAGAAGAGCCACTCCTGCCTCCGGTATGCCGTCGAGGCTCTCTAAGTCGACGAAGGCCTTCTCCCGGCATCGGTACTCGAAGACTTCAGCTTCGCCATGCGCACGCGTGAAGGTGCGGACTACGGATGCGTTTACTCAGGGAGCGATGCCGGTGATGTGGTGGCATCGGCAGGTGCGATAGTAGATCGGGTCCGGACGATGCTCGGCTGAGCGCGGGGGAGGGGGCCAACTCTACCGTATCCGCTCTTCCTCTTCCCGGATCATCGCTTCAACCGCCATCCTCCAGCGGCCCGAGTTCGGTCCGGATGATTTCCCGGAGAATCGTCGGTTTCACCGCATAATAGGAGTGGATACTGATATCCCGGAGCCCGGCAAAACCCCTCCCCACATATGATTGCCATACGCCACCACTCGAGTACATAATGCATTCAATTGATTACAATAAACACCCAATTAGATATATTTAGCAATCAAAAGCGCACCATTTTATACTCAACAGGCCCATCCTCATACATGCTTGAAGTCATCATCACCTCGGAGACGAGAGTGAGACTGCTCACGCTATTCCTTATGAATCCCGGCAAGGAGTATTACATCCGCCAGATCGAGAGGCTTGTCGGGAAGAACTACGCGCTTGTCCGGAAGGAACTCACAAGACTCGAATCGTTCGGACTATTGACGTCGGAGGTGAAGGGGAACCAGACATACTATTCTGTCGACCGGAATTTCTTCCTCTACCCCGAGTTGCAGAGACTGGTACTCAAGACCGAAGGGGTCGCTCAGACCTTGAAGGAGCGGCTCGGCGACATCGGAGATGTCGATTGCATACTCATCTACGGCTCGTTCGCGAAAGGAAACGCAGGTGCAAAGAGCGACATCGACCTCTTCATCGTCGGGGATATCGACGAAAACCGGCTGATCCCCCTGCTCAACGAGAGTGAAAGGACGCTTCAAAGGGAGATCAATTATACGCTGGTCACAAAAGAAGAACTGCGGGACCGGGTCGCCGGGGCGGACCCGTTCATCACCAATATCCTGAACGGGCCAAAGATTATGATCGAGGGCGAGGGGTGCTATGGTAAAACGGCTGGAGATGGAAGGAAAGATTGAGAGGATACCCATCGATCGGAGAACGGTCAGAGAAGCGATCGATATCGCCGAACGAGACCTTCGTGCTGCCGAAATGAACCTTGCGATCAGCAATGAATGGACATACAACATCGCCTACAACGCGGTTTTGTCGGCAGGCAGAGCACTGATGTTTGCCGGAGGCTACCGCCCGAAGGGCGGTGAAGGGCACGTTTCCGTGAAGGAATTCCTGGGGGTATCATCTCAATCAGGATGAGGTTGCCGTCTTCGACCGGATGCGGAGAAAGCGGCATATGGCCGCGTATGATGTCAGTTCCATCGTCACCCATACCGACGCAGAAAGTGCAATTACTATGGCAAGAACCCTGGTGGACACGATAAAGGGAATTCTTACAGAGGATGGATTCTTATCGTAACGCACTGTTGTGCGGGCAGGTACGGTGCGGAGCAGCCGGCTCTACCGCCCCTCTTCTTGGATCATCGTCTCCACCGCACCCTCCAGGGGCCCGAGTTTGGTCCGGAGAATCGTCGGCTTCACCGCATAGCAGGAGTGAACGCTGATGTCCCGGAGCCCGGCAATCTTTCGCCGCTCTGTCCCCGGCCGGTGACGCCCGGGGGAATCTGCTTCGTCGCCTCCCGATGGTGATGAAACGGAGCACGACGGCAGGCACATGCGGTCGCCCACGAACTCCTCAAACGTCCGGCAGGATGCCCGGGTGCCGGATCCGCCCTTCCATGGCGTCCTCCATATCCTTCAGATTGCGGCCCTTTCACGCCGACGATAGCAGGGGTTCGAATGCCCTCAACAGCACCCCGGCCGATGGAGAACCGCTCTCTGCCGTTCGTTCCTCGATCGGGAATCCCACGAAATCCGCCACAGCCGCTGCAGACATCCATATATACTCCGTTCCCTATCCCGCCGCGACGTGGGATCATTGATACCGTGGACATTTTCACCCTACACCGCCTGCAGGCAGATCTTCCCTTTTGAGACAGGTCAACGAGACATACGCGCACCAGGAGCAGCAAGACACCCGGAAAACAGTGGCAACACCATCCAACTGTCTGCACGAGAGCAGCGCACGCGGGATCGTGATCGCATGCACAGGGTTCTCCGCCCTTGAAACGAGGCGGAGAGCCGGCAACAGTCGAGGAAGGTGAAACGTATGAGAGTTGTAACTTTCGGGGTGATGGCCATCGCTATTATCGTCATCGCCGTCATCTGTGCAACGGGAATCACTTCGGCAATGCCGCCCCCCATACAGCCGGAGCAACCGCCGGTAGTCGAACCTCCGCCACCGCCGACGCCCACACCTACGCGACCGCAAGTAGCCGCACCTCCGGATGAGCCGATAGTCGAAATTCCGCCAACGCCAACACTGACGCCACCTCAAACACCGACGGCCACACCAACACAGACCCAGGTGCCGACGACAACGCCGACAGCCACACCGACACAAACTACAACGGCAGCAACACCGACACAGACACAGCCATCAACGACAACACCCTCACGACCACCACCGCCGACAGTCGCACCTCCGCAACCGTCAACGACGCAGCCCCGGCAGAATGTCTCGGCCGGTCCCGCGACGCAGGTATCGAGCGGCCCGGCGGACCAGATGTACCCTGCAATATCCGGAGACAGCATCGTCTGGGTTCTCAACGATTCGCAAAACGAATCACTCTCGGTGGAACTCCACAGTATCTCTTCGGAAAATACCTCGACCATCTCCAACGCCACATCGGTTCCTCTCGCGATGCCGTACCAGCTTGCCATCGCTGAGAATAATGCCGTCTGGTCCGGGCTAAACCCTCAGACAGGAGGAACTAACATCCACCTCTACGACACCGCTTCGGGCACGCTGCAGCAGGTGACGGAGGATGGCCCCGGGATGCAGCTGGATCCGGGTGTTTCGCAGGACTACATCATCTGGACGAACCTCACGAACGAGTCGAGCGACGTATACCTCTACGAGATTGCAAATGGAAACATCACACCCATGGTCTCCCCGCTCTCCTACCAGATGGAGACGGCCATCGGTGGAAATACGACGGCATGGGCAGATAACACGACCGAGGGCGGAGACTTCGACATCGTGGTGGCGTCCCCGGGGGAATCGAACGGGACCTTCCTGGGCGATTCCGGTGACGACCGCTATCCCGACGTCTCGAGTGACAGCCGGTACGTCGCCTGGATCAGCTTCCTCGAGAACCGGAGCGCCGTGTACCTCTACGACGTGACGGAGGACAACGCGACAGAGATAACCGGAGAATCGGCACGTCCGGACGCCGTTGCGGTCGACGGCAACCTCGTCGTCTACTCGGACATGCGGACCGGCAACCACGACATCTACATGTATAACGTAACCAACGGAACGGAAACGCCGGTTACGCAGGATCAGTATGACCAGTCCTACCCGGACGTCTCCAACGGCGAGATCGTCTGGATGGGCAACAATACCGGCCGGTGGGAGATCTATCGTCTCCCTGCCGGCGGGTAATCAGGAGCAGGACAGTCGTACATTCCCCTTTAACATCCAAAAGTTGAGCCGCTGAAGAGGGGCGCCGGCCGATTCTCCGGCCGGAGGAGACGGTCATCGAGCGAAGCCGCCCGCTTCCATCAGACGGGCGGCGTTCCTCAATCCCCACGCATCCAGAACCATGAACGCGCCTGCCATGAGCACGATCCCGGCGAGCAGGAAGACGAGGAGATCGACCAGCCCCTCGGGCAGGGTAACGGCAAGAATCCCGAGAACCAGCGAACTTACGCCCAGCCCGAGCGTATACCAGAAGCCGTTCGGCAAATGCCCTCGCTCCCGAACCACCCGGAGCAGCGTGACGACGGCGCTGGAGAAGAACCAGACCACGAGGGCGAGCAGAATGAGGACCAGGTACAGTTCCCAGAAGACAAACAGAGCGACCCCTGCACCCGCCACGAGGCTCCCCCGGACGATATCCCTGTCTGCATGCTCCTGCCTCTTCCTCTGCCGGATGCCCCTGACGATCGTGAGGAGGCCGATAAAAAGAACAAGGGAGGGCAGGATTACGGCGAAGAAGGGCGTAACATCAGAGAACGCCAGGATGAGAAGGACCGTGGCTATCGCCCACAGGAGCGCTCCAAAGCCCATACGGAGCCTCCAGCTCGTGCGCTGATCCTGAAGGCGCTGCAGAGGGTCTTTCCGTGTTGCATCTTTCGCCGTTACGAGAATGGTGTCCATGGTCTCATGGATCATGAGAACCAGGGGGGCGTCGTCGATCAGGTGCATGAGGGGGTTCTTCTCCGGGTCGTACCGGTCCATGTGGACACGGTACTCCGCTACCGTCTCGTGGGCATGGTACTGGCCCCTCCGGTAACTCGCGATGGTATCGGGGCTCGGCACATTGATGGACGACCGTTTCCAGCCCGGTTCGAGCGGCTCGGTCACCAGAGCTTTCGGGACGACGACCTGAAAGACCCCCTGGTGCAGTGCATCGAGATACGACTCAAGCGTGCTCAATCTCTCTCCTCCTCAGTCTCCCGTCCCGGCGGCGACGCCGAAGCGTTATGCGCAACGGTCGGGTCACGGCTCCTCCGGACCCCGGGATAGGGGCGTGCGGTTGCCTGACAAAAAAAGTGCGGCTTTCCTGCCAGGCGTATAAGGTAGTAACCGCCGCAGAGAGCGATGACGACCAGCGCGATACCGATGAGCTCCCCTGCAGTCGGCGTATTGAGGAGGATGACTTTCCTTGCAACGGCGATGATCGCGACGAGGAGGATGACTTCGACATGGAACTCTCCCCTTTCCAGGTATGCTTTTATCGTCTCCAGGAGTTCCAGGCCGATGAGAACCAGCAGGAAGTACCCGAGAAGGTTGAACAACTCGTCGCTGTCCAGCCGATAGACGGACTCCTCGAACAGCCCTGTGAAGACCACCCACCCCAATTCAACGAGGGTAAAGAGCAGCAGCACAATCAGGAATATAATGAGCACGATATAGGTAAAATGCTCAAACCGCTCAACAAAACGGCGCATAAATAGAATTTTTTGCGGTTCCGTATAAATAAATGTCGGGAATTTCGCTTTGTTTTTTGATCCAGAGGATTTTCCCTGTCCCCTAGGCCTCCCGCGATCCGGAGCAGCCTTCTTTATCCCGGAATCCTGCAGGCACGTGAGGAGACGAAATACGGTGGGACTCATGACCGAGGATGATTCGGTCCTGTTCCCCCGGGACCGATATCGTTCGCCTGCCACGGTGCAGCGCAGCCCTGCGGTTGAAAATCCTGAAAAAGGCCCCCGGCCAGCGCGAAAGACGGGATTTTATTAGCAGCCGCGACGAATTCATAATTAATGGTACTGCCGTACAGGAACAAATCCGAAGGGGACAAAAAAGACGAAATCCCGGAAATCTCTCCGGATGAGTTTTCCCAGAATGTTATCCAATCCCGGGCTGAAGCGGAAAAGATCATCAGCACGGCAGAAGATGATTTAGAGCGTCTTAACGAGATGAAATGGAGCCTTAGATATACATCCGTCATTCTTGCAGCAGCAATAATAATTAATCTGGGGCTTCTGCTCGCATTCACCTGGCAGTACTACCTGTACTGGATTATGGCATCCTTCATATTCCTGATGATAAACCCATTTCTAACCATGCTCCCGACCGATGTGGGCGATTTAAAGTCATACATTGGCTACGTCAGGGATCTAAAGAACCGCGAGCGAAAGAGCCAGGAAGAGGTTAAGTCCGGCGAAACCTCCAGAATGAGCGACATTGCCGACAAAACGGAGATGCTCAAAGGACTCTCAAGGCAGAGGAGATATCTATACGAACTCGGGTGGAATCTGTTCTTTATGAACTGTCAGCCGCTTGCCCCGGGTTTTCTTGTGCTTTTCGCCCTTTCCTCGGTATTTGCGTTTGCAGGGTGGGCCATTAACGGTGAATTCGAGTTGTTCTCCTCCTTGATCGTTATAGTCCAGTCCGTTGCAATCATCGTATTCTATGCGGCGATTGTACACGTGCAGCCGTATTCACGCGGCTTTTTCACGGGCATGCTTGGTGCGCATTCCAGGTTCAAAGAAAAATACGAGGAGGCCTGGAGCCAGGGGCTGAAGTATGCACTCACTGCGGTCGTGCTGATAACCGTCACCGGAATAATCGTTATCGCGGCAATTCTTCTCCCGGGGTTTACCTATGACAGTTTTAGATCCGCCGAAGCCGATATTCATATCAGAGCCGGAACATTTGCCCTCATTTTCCTGACGCAGATGATAGTCGTAAGGCACCTTCAGGGCAAATACAGCAGGACGCTCGTACAAGTTTTCTTGCAATCAAAAATCAAGGCGGTTCGGGAGGAAGTACTTCCGGCCGTTTCAAACCTCGGAACGGTATCGTTAAGCGACGGCGTGACTCCCGGGATGAAGAACGACCTGAATAAGATCAACCTCGATATAATCCGGCATCGGCTGCTAAAGATCGATTACAGGTCGCTATTCGGGTATTTCCCGGTATGCCTGATAAATCCGGATATCAATGCCATAATGAGCATTTCAGGGAAGGCGGATAGTAATCGTAAGAGGATTAAAACAGGCGAGACGGCAGGATAAATCCCCGCGGCGCTTCCCGGTGAGCCTGAAGAATCTCTTTCAATTATTCTTTAAGGATCTCCAGATTCCGGGTTTTGATCGTCGGCTGTCCGAAAATGAGGGAGTGGTGTTACGGCCCCTTTCTCCTTCCCGCAAGCAGCACCATTGCAGCCAGAAGGGCGCCTATGCCGATAACTGTCCCGAACCCGGACGCAGGCACTGCTTCCGTACTGCCGGCATTCTCCTGTGCGTAGATGAGGTCTCCGTCAAACGACGGGAAGTGCGTCTCGACCCACACCATTCGATCGCCGTCCAGGGAGAGGTGGTCGGCCTGGCCGTCCACCGGGACCGTTTCGACCGCTCCGGTCTCCGGATCACAGAGGAGGATTGTCGAACCCGGTAAATTCTCAGAGTAGACCCATCCGACTCGTTCTCCGTCGGTAAACGGCGAAGAGAGTGTCAGATCCTTCCTGCCCCCGGCCGGTGTATCGGAAGACTCCGAAAAAGCCCCCGTCACCGGATCGAAGTGTTTCGTCTCCCCCGTCGAGATGCGGTAGAGATACGGTTCATCGAACATCCCTTTATCGGGACCCTCGAAGTTGACGGTGTGCTTGAGGTAGATCAGGTAATCGCCGCCCAGCGCATAATCTCCGATGTTGGAGCCGGATTCGTTCCCGAAGACATTCTTAAACACCGTTGTGTTCGCTCTGGTCTTAAGAGAATACAGGTGAAGGCCTGCAGAATCCAGGTATGCAATATGGTCGCCGTCAAAGAGAACGCCCGCGGGATCGATGATCGGCAGCTCGCATACCTGTTCGCTCTTCCCCGTGCCGATATCGTAGAGGAAGATCCCGACGTCGAACGAATCTCCGGACTCGTTTAACCAGAGAACCCGGTTGCCGTCGATCTTCGGCCACTCCGCGGTGCCCGGAGTATCGATGACCTCCAGAGAGTCGTTTGGAAGCGAGTACAGGTAGACCTGATTCGGCGCAGTCCCGGTCTCGTTCGCCCCGAAGTCCTCAGCAGGTGTTTCGAACCATACTGCGTACTCCCCCGAGATATCGGGCCCGGTTACCGTCATGTTCGCCGACGGGCTGCCGACGATCTTTCGTTCATCGGTCTGTAGTGCATAGAGGTAGATTCTGTTCTGCGACCGGTCCATCCCTTCCGCCCCCCCGAGGTAGACGATATGGTCGCCGGAGATCGTTCCTCCCAGAGCATCGGTGGTGTTTTCGGAGATGGTCGTTGTCACCCACCCGGGGTCTGCCGAGACGGGGGTTGCACACAGGATCAGAGCACTGAAAAAGGCCGGGATGCAGACGGCCAAAAACTTCCCACGCATGGTTTTAACTGTCTTTCTCCCGGGTGAAAACTGTGTTGCTCTGAATCTCCCGGGTTGAATCCGCAAAAGAGGAATCAGGGTATTGTCTGCATTAACTTCGGGCCGGCCGGGTAAACACTTCAGTTCATGGTGCCCGGTGTCATCGGCCGTGCGAGGGCCGAAATCCGAAAGCTGTCCGATCCGCCGAAGAAGGAATTGGGTGGCCTCACCCCGCACCGGGATCGATCATCGCATCGATCGCCGCCCCCGGGGGAACCATGGGAAAGACGTTCTCCTCCCGCTCGATCCTGAAATCGACGAGATATGGGCCGGCATGCTCGAGTGCGTTCGAGAGCGCGCTCCTCACGTCCTCGCCGGCCTCGACCGTCTCGCCCTCGATGCCGTAGGCCCGGGCAATTCCGACGAAATCCATCGGGGGAAGGTCGGTGAAGGCATACCGGCGGTCGTAGAAGAGCTCCTGCCACTGCCGGACCATGCCGAGGTACCGGTTGTTCAGGACCAGGATCTTGACGGGAATGGCGTACTGGGCAATCGTCCCGAGCTCCTGGATGTTCATCTGGAGGCTGCCGTCCCCCGCGATGAGGAAGACCGGTTCGTCCGGGCGGGCGAAGTGCGCTCCCATCGCCGCAGGAAGGCCGTAGCCCATGGTCCCGAGCCCTCCGGACGAGATCCACGTCCGGGGCCGCCTGAAGCAGTAGTGCTGCGCCGCCCACATCTGGTTCTGGCCCACCTCGCTTGCGATGATGCCGGATCCATTGAGGAGCGAACAGAGATCTCTGACGATCCGTTGCGGACGGAGACCGCCGTTCGGGCAGCGAAGGGGATGCTCCGCCTTCACCCACGATATCCTCGAAAACCACGCATCACGCTCCCTCCTCTTCTGCATGAGCCCGAGCATCTCCGCCAGCACGGCCTTCGCATCGCCGACGATGGGGATATCGACCGGCTTGTTCTTCCCGATCTCGGCCGGATCGATGTCGAGGTGCACGACGGTGGCACCGGGTGCAAAGGTCTCGATCTTCCCCGTCACCCGGTCGTCGAACCGCACGCCGACCGCAAAGAGGAGGTCGCACTCCGTGAGCGCGGTGTTCGCGCACCGGGTCCCGTGCATCCCGGGCATGCCGAGGTTGAGCGGGTGGTCGCCGGGGATGAGCCCAAGCCCCATCAGCGTCGTCGTGACCGGGATGAGCAAGGTCTCCGCGAGTGCGACGACCTCCGCGGCGGCCCCCGAGGCCACGACCCCGCCCCCGGCGTAGATGACCGGCCGCTCGGCCGCTGCAAGCGCGGCGACGGCCTTCTCGATCTGCATCCGATGTCCCCGAAAGCTCGGGTGGTAACCTTTTCGTGCGGCCGGTTCCGGGTGCCGCCCGTCATGCTCTATCCGGGCCTCAAGAACGTCCCGCGGCAGGTCGATGAGGACCGGGCCGCACCTCCCCGTCCGGCTGATAAAGAATGCTTCTCTCACGATGCCGGCAAGGTCCTGTGTCCGTTTGACGAGGTAGTTCTGTTTGGTGACGGGAGCGGTGATGCCCGTGATGTCCGCCTCCTGGAAGGCGTCGTTGCCGAGCGACGTCGTCGGAACCTGGCCGGTCAGCGCGACCATGGGCACCGAGTCCATGTACGCGGTCGCGATGCCCGTGACGAGGTTGCAGGCCCCCGGACCGGACGTCGCAAGACAGACCCCGGTTTTTCCGCTCGCACGGGCGTAGCCGTCGGCTGCGTGTGCCGCCGCCTGCTCGTGCCGGACCAGGACGTGCCGGATCTCTGAGTCGTAGAGTTCGTCGTAGACGGGAAGGACCGCCGCACCGGGGTAGCCAAAGAGTGTCGTCACCCCCTGCTCCAGAAGTCCGTCGAGCAGGATGCCCGCACCGGACCGCATCATGCGACCACCCGGGGGAAGGCGAAACGGTTCCGGAGACGTCCGTAGCCGGAAGGCAGGAATGTGCAGAGAGCCGCAAAATTGTCGTTAGAACACTTCAGAGGAACAGAGTCGGACTGTTCACAAATCCATCCCGCTGCAATACAGCGGCTGTACAAAACGATCCGTCATGGTTGTCCACCACACCGGATTGTGTGTTTTCCAGGAATATAAATGAATCTGGAGCGGGGCCGCAGGCGCTAAAATGCCGTCAGGGTTCTGCCGTTGAGATCCGGCCGGCACCTGGGGCCGTATGTCGTCCGGTGCGAGGAAGAAGTCAGTTCTCGGTACCCCGGCACGCCGGATAGCCGGGCTCCAATCGCACCTCCCGCGTCCAAAGTTGCAGGTTGTAGCACCCACATCAGGTGTACGCCTCTTTTGCGAGTTCGACCCGTTCCCGGATCCGCAACCGGTACCATTCGAGGATCTTCTGGATGATATCGTAATCCGTCCCCCGCAGACGATACGATACCGCAGACTGGCTGGTGCCGACCCGGTCCCCGATCTCCTTCTGCGTGAGCCCTTCGAGCGTCAGCATCACGGCTTCGGCCTGCCTCTTCGTATAGCCGTCAATCATCCTGTCCAGGACATCGCAGAAGATCGACAGTGTCGTGTTGAAGTCCTCCCAGGGGGTTGTTGCGATGATACCGCGCCCGGTTTTCTTCATGGCATCCAGTTCGAGGCCGGAGAGCCGGAATGCCTCGCCATCCCCCTCCCCGGCCGAACCGTCGGCCGGCAGGTAGCGAACGGTTCCAATCCCAACCGCGATTCGTGCGTCCAGCCGGAGAGCGCGGTTGTCGCGATCGAACCCGGCGATGAGCTTGAGGCGCAGGAGGACCGCATCCTTGAGTGCCTCCTCCGGGTTTGAAGAGACGCCCTGAAAACTGTCTCCGCGGAATATCGAGAACGGCGCCGTGTAATCCTTCCCGATCTCTGCCAGCGTATCCTTCAGGCGGCGTATGCACACGTCACCGTATGCATCTTTGATGTCGCGGGAGCGGACCAGATCCCCGGTGAGGACTGCGTAAACTCTTCTCTTTGTCATGGCGCCATCGCCGCCTTCTCTTCAAGGCTCGTTGTCGGCGATCCTATATGAACATACCTCCTTATATATTAAGGATATGAGTTAAATAACTCATAAACTAAACTCATACGGATATTTACTCATAAAGAGGCGCACAGGCGTCTCCGGGCATCCGCGCCCGGCGACCCCACGACCAGGGCTGGACCCGACAATTCACATCCTGGATGGTTGAAGGAACTCCGACAAATACCGGATGATCTGCTCAATCCCGCCCTGGCATACCAGGTAACCGGCGGCCGCTCCGATAAGGACCGCAACTGCGAAGCTCAGCATCGTTCCTACGATGATGTACTCCGATCTCTTCGTGTCGTTGATCCGGAAAAGCCCCTTTGCTGCTATGAGGAATCCGATCGCCGTGTACTCGTTCACCAGGATGAACGTCACGATCAGGACCCGCTCGACGTATCCGATCAAACGACCGGCATGATCCAGCCCGTCCTCTTCCGAAGAATCCATATCCTTTCGCCAGGACCGGATGACGCTGCCGACCAGCATCCCGCCGGGCCGGAGGACCAGAAGGAATGCGATAACAACGATCCAGATTCGGATCATCTCAACAGGACCGCCGAACGGATAGGGGGCCGGGGTCTCCGGCGAGAGCAGCAACAGGACGATGAACAGAATCGCCAGGTGAGCCGCGAAACCAATAAAAAATACCCGGAAGGATTCTTTTACAGGATCTTCCCCACGGTTCAACCTCTCTCGCAGGCCCGTCACCAGGCCGGGCAATACGCCGTCGATGACGAAGTGCGCGGCCGCAACAAAGACGAAAGCGTACAGGAGGATGTCCTGGAACCCGGGAAGAAGCCCCGGAAGAGACGACGGATCTCTCAGGACGAATATGACGTTCCAGAGGCCGGCAAAGAGAAACGTCAGCAATCCGGCCGTGAAGGCATGGTACGCCAGGTGCACGGAACGCCAGCCGTTCCCGGACCGATCCTTTGCCGGAAGTGCGGGCCGGAGAACAAACTCCACCACCAGATATGCGAGAAACAAACGAAGGAACAGTTCGATACCGTAGGAGATTTCCATTGGAGTCAGGTAATTATTCTTCTGAACTCCTACATTACTTCTTTCATTCGTTCTGGAGGGAGACGAACTCATTTAAGGGGTTATTATTATTGAATCTCCCGGGAAATCCATTCATCTGAAATCCAGGGGACGGCTGCTCATCATGAGGGCCGCGCCGGGAAGTGAGTCCCGGAAAGGGCTCGTCACTCGCGGAGAGTGCCGCAGACCACCAGTATTTCCACGAGGTCCCCAGAACCACCCGCGGCCCCTACACACCCACTGATTCCGCCACCCGCACCAGTTCGTCCCGGCCGAGCATGCCGGTCGTGATCCGGTACGAGTATCCCCCGGCACTCCAGCGGAGCTGATCCCTCCCATCGGCGGAGACGTATTCGGCCTCCCGCCCATCGGCGAGGGTGACCGCCTCAGGCGTGCCGGGCAGCCCCGCTTCCTCCCGGTACGGGTCGTAGAGCCGTTCCATGATCTCCAGTTCCCCGGTGCCGTCCGTGAACCGGAGCATCGTATAGCCGCCGGGGAGGAGCGTCCCTTCTTTAAAGGCATAACCCTCCGGGAGGTAGGACGGCACCAGGGAGTCCGCACCATAGTGCCGGGCGTCGTCGATGCTCGAGAGGAAGAGCGGCGTGATCGCAGCCGTCGGCATCGGCCGGACCTCGACGCCTGCCGGCGGATCGAAGACGAAGAGGTCGTCCGGGAGCCCGGTGTTCGCCGAGGGGTCGGTATATTCGGCAGAGAGGATCAGGTTCCCCTCGTTGCCGTACATCTCCACGCCGAGGAGGAGCCAGGTTTCGGCGTCGATCCATGCCCTGCAGCGGTGCACCGCCTCCCGGTAGCGGGTGGGCGCTTCAAAGAGTTTTGATCCACCCGCAACCTCAAGGATATAGGCTGTCCGGCCGCCTATGTTCTCGGTGCCCCGGTACGAAGCGTTCTGCTCGGCAAGCGATCCGGCGACCGTCTCCGTATACCCCCGGACTTCCTCCGCCCAGCCGGGGTAGGGCGGCCCGGAGAAGGAGGCTGTTATATACGGCCCGGCGGCCGTCAGCGCCGTCTGCGTTGCCGGATCATAGCGCCACTTCCGGGTGCCGTTCGAGACGACGACCGTCCCCGCGAGGTCCGCGGGTTTCAGGAACTCCAGCCGGTAACATTCGGGGTCTTTCCGAAACAGCCTGACGGTGACGTTTTCGGAACCGGCAGTTATCGCTACGGTGGCGGAGAAGTCCGTCGCCTGCCTCTGTGCCGCGATGAACCGGGCGGCGATCTCACCCGCCGGCGGCGGGTCCGCGGCGGTGCCGAGGCACCCGGCGGTGCAGGCGAGGGCGAGGAGGAGCACGATTGCTAAATGCTTCATCGACAGGCCACCTCCGCCACGACGAGGAGGAGCCCGGCGAGCGGTTCAATCCTCATCCCCGCCTCACCCCGCGGCGCAGGAGCCCGATACCGCAGGCGACCATCGCCGCGAGAGCCCCGAACCCCGGAGTACGGCCGGGCGCCGCCGCACCGGCCGGCGTGGTTCACGAGAACATCCCGGAACCCGGAAATGCGGAATAAGCCCCGGCACTCCGGAGGGGCGGAGCCCAGCACAGGAACATATATGAAGTGTTCGCACCCTGTGAGCCTGCCGATACTGACAGAAGAGTGAGGCAGGAAGTGGTAACCATGGCATGGAGAAGACCGGCACGTGAATTCTGGACCGAATTCGACACGATGCTCGGAGATATGCAGAGGCAGTTTGGCGAGGTGATGGAGCGCCTCTCGGGAGCCGCACAGCAGGTACCCCTGCCCGGCGGAGCCGGGGCGATGGTCGATGTCCTGGAGCACGATGCGGACGTCGTGGTCGTTGCCGACCTCCCGGGGGTGGGGAGGGAGGGGATATCCGTCCGGCTTCTCGACCCGAGGACGCTGCGGATCACCGCCCGGCGGGAGGAGGCGAAAGAAGAGGAACAGGCCGGATATCACATGCGGGAGCGGAGGATCGGTGCGATCTCCCGGACGGTCTCCCTCCCCACCGATGTCAGGGACGAGGGGGCGACCGCCACCTTCAAGAACGGTGTCCTCAAGGTGCGGCTGAAGAAGGTCGTCGAGATCCGCGGTAAGGAGATCCCGGTGGGTGCAGAAGCCGGGCAGGCCGCGGAGCAGCGGAGAGAGCAGGTGGAAAAGGAGTACCGGGAGGCCCGGGAAAAGGTGGAGCCGTCCGGGTACCTCCGTTCCCGCGACGTAATGGAAGAAGCGAAGGGGATCGAGCTCGAGGAGCGGGGAACCCCCGAAGAGCAGGAAACGGCCGCAAGGCTCCGCAGGCAGAAGGAAGAGCTGTACGCGGAGGGAAAGAGAAAACTCGCGGGGTAGGCGGCACGGAAAGCCCGTCATCCTGTGAGATCCCGGATGATCTCGAACCCCGACTCGATCGTATCCAGGTAACGCCGGTTGCGCCCCCCCGGATACGGCAGACAGAGAAGCCGGCTCTCCTCGAAGAGGCTCTCCCGGAGATGCCCCGGAATCCCGGTGATCGTTCCGACGTTCGCGAGGGGGCTCGCGTAGGGCTCGATATGACGGAGGCCGGCAAGCGCCGTATTCCCAAGGGCGACGACGCACTCGGGTGCAAGGGCGGCGATCTCCGGGGCGAGGGTCTCGCGGGCGCTCATCCTGACGAGATCGGTTGGGATGACCGGCTTCCTGTTCTTCCGAAAGACGCACCTGACCGTGTCGACGAGGAAGGAACCTTTAGCGGCGAAGAGTTCGAGGTTCTCCCGGCGCGACCCTCCGTCGAGCCCGAGCAGCGAGAAGAGGTTCTCCGCGAGCCCGCGGGAGAGGGGCGGGGCGCCGGGACGGCACGGCGCGTCGTAGCGGTCGTTCCAGAAGTAGGGGTAGCCAGGGCTCCTGCAGTCGGCCGGTTCCGCGACCTCGCGCCGTCCGACGGCCCAGGGCGGGGACTCGGCGACGAAGAGCACCTTCACGCGACCGGGTCTCCGGGACGCGGCCCCACAGGCATCGTGGGGCAGGAGATCCGGCAGGAGAATGCCGCACAGATCCGGGCGTTCGCGCGCGTAGCGGAGGTAGGCCTCACGCATCGCAGCGGCGCTCACCGGCAGAGAATACCGAAAATCCATCGCTGTATCTTCGCCTGCAACATGGATATCGCTGCCGGATGCCGGACCGATCCCGGCGAGGGATGCGACATATAAAGAGGTAGCAACGCCAAGAAGTGGTGAATGGAGAACAATATCACCTTTAAGGAATTCAATATCTCGCCAAAGACGCTCCAGGCAATAGAAGATATGGGCTTTGAAGAGCCCACGCCCATCCAGGTCAGCACGATACCGGCGATACTCGACGGACGCGACGTGACCGGCCAGGCCCAGACCGGGACCGGGAAGACGGCAGCGTTCGGCGTTCCGGCGATCGAGCGTGTCGACCCCGACAGCCGGGAGACGCAGATCCTCGTCCTCTCTCCCACCCGGGAACTCGCCATCCAGACCGCCGAGGAGTTCGCCCGCCTGGCGAAACACCACCGGGGCATCAACATCCTCCCGATCTACGGCGGCCAGCCGATAGACCGGCAGTTCCGGGCGCTGCAGCGCGGTGTCCAGATCGTCGTCGGGACGCCGGGGAGGGTGCTCGATCACCTCGACCGCGGGACCCTCTCGTTTGCCGGGGTGAAACTGGCCGTTCTCGACGAGGCCGACCAGATGCTGGATATGGGCTTTCGGGAAGACATCGAGAAGATCCTCGACGATACCCCGCGGGACCGCCAGACGGTCCTCTTCTCGGCAACCCTCCCAAAACCCATCCTCGAGATCTCGAAGAAGTTCCAGAAGAACCCCGAGTTCATATCGGTCGCACGCAAGGAAGTGACCGTCCCGCAGATCGAGCAGCTCTACCTCGAGGTGCGCAGCAGGGACAGGCTCGAGATCCTCACCCGGCTGCTCGATATGTACGACCCGGAACTGACCCTGATCTTCTCGAACACCAAAAGGGGTGTTGACGACCTGACCACGCACCTCCAGGCCCGCGGTTACTTTGCCGAAGGCCTCCACGGGGACATGAAGCAGACCCTGCGGGACCGGGTGATGGCGAAGTTCCGTGCAGGGAGCATCGACATTCTGGTCGCGACAGATGTTGCCGCACGGGGTATCGACGTCGAAGACGTCGACCTGGTCATCAACTACGACGTCCCGCAGGATATCGAATACTACATCCACCGCATCGGCCGCACGGCACGGGCCGGACGCACCGGGCGGGCCGTCACGTTCGTGGGCCCGAAGGAGTACTTCAAACTCCGGACGATCCAGAACTACACCAGGATCAAGATCGCCCGCATCCCGCTTCCGACACAGGGAGACGTCGAGGAGAGCCGGACGCGCAAACTCATCGACCGGGTGCAGCAGGTCATCGACGAGGGCAGCCTCGAACATTACGCGAATCTCGTCGAGCGAATCATATCCGAAGACTACACCTCCCTCGAGGTCGCCGCCGCCCTCCTGAAACTGGAACTCGGCGGAGCCGGACCGGCCGACCGGGGCCAGGGCCTGCCGCAGGAGATCGGGCCGGCCCAGGGGCGGGCTCTGCTCAGGATCCCGGTCGGAAGAGAGCACCAGATCCGGCCGAAGGATATCGTCGGGGCGCTCGCGGGCGAGACCGGGATTCCCGGCAGCGCCATCGGTGCGATCAATATCTACGACACCTACTCCACCGTCGACGTGCCCCTCGATGCAGCGGACCGGGTCATCGAGGGGATGAAAGGAAAGACCATCGCCAGGGTCAGGCTGATCCGGCCGATCGAGATCGTCGGGGCGCCGGGCGACCGGTAAGGGCATATTACGGACCGGTGTCGAGCGGAACCGGTTTCCTAGAATTCCTTTTTCCCGGGCCGGTGCAACGCGCCGGAAGACTCGAGCCGCGCCGGAAGGGCCGCGGAACAGAACCGTCACGCATCCGAAACGCTTTCCCGGAAACCGGGACCGTTTCAAACGCGAACCGGCGGAAATGCCT
This sequence comes from Methanoculleus sp., assembly GCA_030156625.1. Lineage (GTDB taxonomy): Archaea > Halobacteriota > Methanomicrobia > Methanomicrobiales > Methanoculleaceae > Methanoculleus. The sequence continues at coordinate 28,940 of JASGMC010000003.1, read as the reverse complement.
CACGGCAACCCGGGGGTGCGGCGGGATTCTCCCGGGTAGCGGCACCTAGTTCCACCAGGGGAAACGACTATATACCCTGGTGTGTATTCTTCACCGTCGGGGGGTGGTGGCGTCAATAGGTGTAAACGCAATCTTCAGAATCTTCCGGAGTCTCATCGCCATCGAAAAGAAGGAGAATTATCTGCCCTGTAACCCGCATATTGACGATACATACTCATGAGAAGGTGTGCTGCAAAACTCCTGCCCGGGTTTGACCAGCCATCTCTGCCACCTGCCCTGCATCAGGGGGCGCGACGGGGCAACCCGACCCGAAGCGTCTTCCTCCGGAATTCCGCACGGTTCAGCCGGGAGGGGGCGGCCGCGAGCTCACGGCCGCCTGTTGACGTTATTGAGGTGATATATTCTTTTTTTGGTGCGTTTTCTGCTTTTCAGGTATTCTGAACCACGAGCTCCGCATTCAGCATGTCCAGGTAGTCGGAGAGGAGGCGGGTGATCAGGAAGTTCTGCCGGACGTGCTCCTTGCCGGCCCGCCCGAGCCGCTCCCCGAGCTCCGGGTTCTCGAGGACCTGCCGGATCCTCCAGGCAAACCCGTCCGTATCGGTCGGTTCGAGGAGGAAGCCGGTCTCGCCGTCCTCGATCTGGAGCGGTATGCCGCCGACGCGGGACGCGATGACCGGCCGCCCCTTCCAGAGCCCTTCGGTGACGGTCAGGCCGAACCCCTCGCGGAGCGACTTCTGGAGGATGACGCACGAGACCCGCTGCAGGGCGTTGACCAGCAGGTGGTCCTCGGCGGTGATCAGGATGACGTCGCCGGCGTCGATGAACTCCCGGGCCTTCTCCTCGACCCGCCGGTAGATGGCCCAGCCTTCAGGGTCGTCGGGGGCCATGCTCCCGCAGAGCACCAGCCTGCAGTCGACATGCTCGCGCACCCGGGCAAAGACGTCGACGACGCCTTCGGGATCCTTCCACTTGTCGAACCGCGAGATCTGGGTGATCAGCGGCTTGTCGATCGGCACGCCGTACTTCGTAAGAAGTCCATCAATCTCCGCTTCGGAGAGGTCGCGGTTCTTCTCCGAGAGCGGGTCGATCGCCGGCCGGCAGATCCACTGCTCCATCGCCATCCCCTTGCGCCGGTACTCCTCGTGCGAGATGACCATCCGGTCGTAATCCAGGACGAAGTCCTTGAGGAACTCCCAGAGGTCCGTGTTCGGGTTCGAGAGGTCGACGTGGCACCGCCAGACCCAGGGCTGGGTCTTCTGGTAGAACCGGATCAGGGGCAGGGGCTGCGGATCGTGGATGACCACCAGGTCGTGGTCGATCGCCATCTGCCCGGAGAAGCATTCGTTCGTCCGGAGGTAAAGGCCCTTTTCCTCGTCCGAGAACACGATCGCCTGTCCCTGGAGCGCGTTGTGGAAGTTCTTGGTGATGGTGAAGAAGTCGCCCTCGCCGTTCAAGATATTCCACTGCGTCCTGATCCCGACGTCGTTCATAAGCGGAACCAGCGAGAGTATCATCTCCGCTACACCGCCGCTCTGGTATGTCGAGTTCACGTGAAGGACCCGCTTCCCCTGGAGCCCCGCCGCCTTGCGGTAGATCCCGGAGATGACATCGTCGCCGACGATGGGCCGGTGGTCCTCGAGTGTCCGGCCGTTGTCGCAGATGCAGGTTATTCCATCCATGTAGGCCATCGCATATCTCCCCCTCAGAGACAAGTCTACTGACTCACTACACAGAGCATCTGTACCCACGGATTAATAAGTATATGGATGTAAAAATAATCATTTTAATCAAGATTTTAGTCGATAAGAGAGATTATAGGTGCCGAATATGAATTCAAACAACATACAGTCATGACGTGCAAGACGAAAAAGGTTAATAAGGTGACAGAATTCCGGGCCTTCTGGATGGCGCTTCCCGGGGGAGCGCGGGGGCTCCGTTCGCGCGACGCGCCACCCGAAGCACGGGGAGAAACGCCCATATAAACCGGAATCTTACCATTATACGGTGCGATGTATCGAAAGCACGCCGGGAAAACCGGCAGCGAACCAGGGTGCACACCCCTGTTCACCACCTTCGACGGCGTAACCTTCAGGAGAATGCCGCCGGGAGCCGACGCCGTCTACGTCGTCGGCGAGTACCGCATCGGCGACATCCGGCCGGACGATATCGTCCTGGATCTCGGGGCCAACGTGGGTGCTTTCTGCATCCGTGCCGCCCGGCGCTCAAGGCGCGTGCTGGCCGTCGAACCCGTCCTCACCGACGCCCTGCAGGAGAACATCGGAAAGAAACGGCGGTGGTGTCATGGTTGTCGACGGTGCGCTCGGCACGGGGGAGAGTGTTCGGATCACCTGGGGAGAGAAGACATGTACCGTGGCGACCCGGACCCTCGGGGAGTTTGCCGCCATGGCCGGAGGATGCGACTTCCTGAAGTGCGATTGTGAAGGGGCGGAGTGGTCGATCCGGCCCGAAGACCTCGACGGCGTGCGCCGCATCGAGATGGAACTCCACATGCCGCCGATCGGGGGGCCGATGAACAGGGCGCTTCTCGACTACATCGGGGAACACTACGATTTCGAGATCGAGCGGAAGCCCGGCTACGACGTGAAGGGCGTGATGGGAGTCCTGCACGCCGTCCGGAAGAACGGCAGATGACAGACGGGGATCGCATCACCCTCCTCACAGTATTTCCTGGAATTCCGGGAGATTGCACCAGATGCCGGCAACCCTGCCCGGGCCGGCAAGCATAAATAGGAACCCGCGACAACGCTCCCAGCGGTGAAGTAGTATGGCACAGGCAAAAGAAGGCGACACCGTCAAGGTGCACTACACAGGAAAACTTGAAGACGGAACGGTCTTTGACACATCAGAAGAACGATCGCCACTGGAGTTCACCATCGGCAGCGGGCAGATCATCTCCGGGTTCGAACAGGCCGTGGTCGGCATGGAGCCGGGCGAGGCAAAAACCGCCACGATCCCGCCCGAAGAGGCATACGGTCCGCACCGTGAGGACATGACGCTTACGGTGGACCGGGGACAGTTCCCTGAAGACATCAAACCCGAACCCGGCCAGCAACTCCAGGTCCAGCAGCCCGATGGCAGGGCGGCCATCGTCACCGTCAGCGACGTCTCGGAATCGACCGTGACGCTGGACGCGAACCACCCGCTGGCCGGACGACCCCTGACGTTCGAGATCCGGCTCGTGGACATCGTCGGCGCTGCACAGGAGCAGGCAACCGGGTAAATCCCTAAGACCTCAGTAACTTTTTAAATTCCGGAAGCCGGCGGGTGTTGGCGATGTCGCCGGCCGTCAGCCATCCCCGCCGGGCGGTCGCGATGCCGAACTCCATGTACCGGAGGTTCTCCCGGCTATGCGCGTCCGAGGCGAGCGAGAACCGGACGTTGTGCTCACGGGCCGCGCGGGCGTTGACGTCGGAGAGGTCCAGCCTGCCCGGGAACGCGTTGATCTCCATAAGAACCCCGAGCGCCGCCGCGGCATCGAAGATCGCGCCGAGATCGATCCGGTAGGGCTCCCGCGAGAGGAGTATCCGCCCTGTCGGGTGGCCGATAATGTCGACGTGATCGTTGTGCATCGCCGTGAGCACCCGTTCGGTCATCTCTTCCTCGGACATCTTGAACCCGGAGTGGATGCTCGCCACCACCACGTCGAGGTCCGCAAGAATGCTGTCCGGGAGGTCGATCCTGCCGTCCATGCCGATGTTGCACTCGGTGCCGGCAAGAAGAGTGAAGTCGCCGTCGCTCTCCCGGTTGATCCGCTCGATCTCGCGCACCTGGTCGGCCAGGCGCCCGGGGGAGAGGCCGCGGGCGATGTGGAGAGTCTCAGCATGGTCACAGATGGCGATGTACTCGTAGCCGAGCGCCCGCGCCGCCTCCGCCATCTCCTCGATGGAATGGACACCCTCACTCCAGCGGGTGTGGACGTGGAGGTCGCCTTTGATCGCGTCGTAGCCGACGAGGTCGGGCAGGTTCCCGGTCCGGGCGACCTCGATCTCGCCCCGGTTCTCCCGGAGCTCCGGCTCGATCCAGGCGAGATCGAGGGCCCGGTAGACTCCGGCCTCGTCTTCCCCCGCGACCGTCCGGCCGCTTTCGAGGTCCACGAGCCCGTACTCGTTCAACCGCCAGTTCCTCGCGATTGCAAGCCTCCGCAGAGCAATGTTATGCTCCTTTGAACCCGTGAAGTACTGGAGCGCAGCCCCGAAATGCTCGTCCTCCACCACCCGGAGATCGACCTGGATGCCGGTCGCGAGCACCACCGAAGTCTTCGTCGTCCCCCGGACGAGGACGCGCTCGACCCCGGGGAGGGTGGCAAAGACCTCCATCACCTCCTCCGGGCGCGAGGAGGTCGCGAGGATGTCCACATCCCCGATCGTCTCTTTTCTCCGGCGTATCGATCCGGCGAGGCTCACCTGCCCGACGGTGGAAAGCGATGAGAGGCGCCGCTCGATATCCCGGGCGACGGGCAGGATGTAGCCGAGGAGGCGGCGCTCTTTTGCCGTCCTGCTCACCCGGATGCTCGCGAGGATGTTCTGTTCGGTCTTCTCTGCAAAGCCGGGGAGGTCGCGGATCCTGCCGGCCAACGCCGCCGCCTCCAGGTCGTCGATGGTCCGGATACCGAGTTCCCGGGAGAGGGCGATCGCCTTCTTCGGCCCGATCCCCTCCAGCCGGGTCAGGTACTGTACGCCCTCCGGGAGTTCCTCGCGGAGAGACAGCAGGTGCGCGAGGCTGCCGGTCTCGACGATCTCCCGGATCTTTTTGGCGATGCCCCTGCCAACCCCGGGGATCTCGTCGAGGTCTCCTTCCCGTGCGACGTCGGCGATATCCTCCGGCAGGGTCTCGATCGCCTGTGCCGCCCGCCGGTACGCCTGCGGCTTGAACCGGACACCTTTGATCTCGAGCAGATCGGCGACCTCGTAGAGGATCGCCGCGACCTCCATGTTGGTCACCCGTGAAAGGCTCTCCATACCATCACACCTCCCGCTGCCGGCGAAACATTGCCGCGATCTCGGCGGCCGTCGTCGCCTGCTCGGGGCTCTTCTCGTCCCGCCACCGCACGAACCTCGGGAACCGCAGGGCGAGACCCCGCCGCCGCTCCGGGTCCCAGTTGCAGGTATGGACGGGGCTCTCGGTGATCTCGAGCCCGAGAACCTCGACGACCCGGGCCGGCGCGAACCAGAAATCCGGCGCCGCCTGCGGGTTCACCATCACCCGCGCCGGCTGCCGGTCCACCTTTGCCGCGGCAAGCCGGCGGGGAAGGTCCGAGAGGTCAACGTCCGAGAACCCCGCCCCCATGCCGCAGACCGTCTGGAAGAGATCCTCCTCGTGGTTATAGGCGGCGCAGAGGACCGAACCGTAGGTCCCGGCCCGCTTCCCCCGCCCGGCGTTGGCGCCGACGATGACCAGGTCGAGCGTATCGGACAGGCCGGGAGCGTAATCGCTCTTCCACTTGATCCACTGCCACTCCCGCGCCCCCGCCCGGTAGAACGAGTCATCCGCGCACGATTTGCAGACGACTCCCTCGAGTCCCCGCTCGATGCAGGCGAGGTAGAACTCCGTGATCCCGTCGGTGTCCCCCGTTACGATGCGGTCTGCGGGGGAGATGTGCTCATCCCGGCCGATGACCTCCTCGAGCTTCGCCCGGCGCTCGGGGTAACTGCGGTAGAGACAGGACTCGCCGTCTACGTAGAGGAGGTCGAAGGCCCGGTAGGTTGCGGGGATCTCGCCGGCGACCTCGCTGACCCGGTACTTCCGGCGCCGCCGCATCAGCGTCTGGAAGGGCCGGTAGGTGCCGGTCTCGTGGTCGAACGCGACCGCCTCGCCGTCGAGGATCGCCGTATCGGCCGTGACGTACTGCCGGACGTGGCGGACGATATCGGGATACTGGTGGGTGACGTCGGTCAGCCGCCGCGAGAAGAGGGTGACGTCGTCACCGTCCTTGTGCGCCTGGATCCGTTCGCCGTCGTACTTCTCCTCGACGGCGATGACCGGGGAGCCGATCCGCTCGAGGATCTCCGATATCCGGGCGACCCGCCGGGTGAGCATCGGCCGGATGGGCTTATGAAGGGTGACGGTGATCGCCCGCACCCCGAAAAGGCCCTCCTCCCGGAGCGTCCGGGCCACGCGGCCGATATCGGAAGATATGTTGTAGGCGTGCTCGAGGGGCGGGCGCTGCGCTTTCGAGCCCAAAAAAGCCTCCGCCAGCGCATCGAGTATGGTCATGTCCCCGACGCCGAGCCGCATCTCCCCGGCGGCGAGGCGCAAGATGTAGCGCCGCTGTGGGGGCGTGGCGGCGGCGAGCAGTTCCGCGAGGAGGCTCACCTTCCGGTCGGCCGAACCCGGGCCGGATGCACCGGCGATCTCCGAAAGGCTGCGGTGGATCTCGGCGACCGAGAGCGCCTCTCCGCCCGGGGCCGCGATCAGCCGGGCGGCGACGTCGCCGTAATCGCCGAGTTCCCGTGCCGCCGCATCGACCGACGCGGGGTCGGTGCCGGCCGCAAGGGCGATCGCTGCCGCTGCAGTCCGGTCCCCGATGCCCAGGTTCACCTCGCTGTACCCGGGCCCGATCTCCCCGAGCACAAAGTAGCAGACGATCCCTATCTCGTCCGGCGTTGCAGCGGCGAGCAGCCGGGCAAGAAGCGCGATCATCTCGTTCCGGGACGATGTCGCCTCGAGCCTCTCAAAACAGGAGACGAGGGTTGCAAATTTCACGATTACCTGATTTGTTCATTGCCGGGGGCTACTTGAACGTTGCGGTATGCGGCCCCGGCGTCGGCTTTATTAGAGGCGGGGATGTGGTAGGTGCATGGAACCCCTGATACGGGTCGAACCTCCGGGCGAGAGAGCCCGCGAGGTGCTCCGTCGGGACGCGGCGGTCATCTCCCCGTCGGTCATGCGGGAATACCCCCTCGTGCTGCAGAAGGCGAGCGGCGTAAACCTCTGGGACGTCGACGCCAACCGCTACCTCGACTTTACGGCCGGGATCGCCGTGATGAACGTCGGCTGGAACCACCCGCAGGTCGTCTCCGCGATCAGAGAGCAGGCGAAGTACCTCTCGCACGGGGCGTTCCTGGATTTCTGCTCCGAACGCCCCGTACAGTGCGCCGAAGAACTGGTCGGGTTCCTCCCGGACGGGCTCGACCGGGTCTACTTCTCCAACTCCGGAGCAGAGAGCGTCGAAGCGGCGATGAAACTCGCCCGCCATCATTCGGGCAGGAACTACTTCATAGCGTTCCACCGCGGGTTCCACGGGCGGACCTACGGCGCTCTCAGCCTCACGGCCGGGAAGGTGATCCAGCGCCGTTCCTTCGGGCCGTTCCTGCCGGTGGTCCACGCGCCCTACCCGGACCCCTACCATCCGTTCGGTGGCGATCCCGGGACCTGCGACGCCGACATCGTGGCCTACCTCGAGGAGACAGTCTTTCGCACCGAGGTCGCGCCCGAGGAGGTTGCCGCGATCTTCGTCGAGCCCGTGCTGGGGGAAGGAGGATACGTCGTCCCGCCGCCGGGCTTTCTTCCCCGGCTGCGGCGGCTCTGCGACGAGCACGGGATCCTCCTTGTTGCGGACGAGGTGCAGTCGGGGTGTTTCCGGACCGGGCGGTTCCTCGCCTCAACGCACGCCGGCGTCACCCCCGACATTGTCTGCCTGGGCAAAGCGATCGGCGGCGGGTTGCCGTTCGGCGTCACCGTCGCCGCCGATGAGGTCATGGACTGGCCGCCCGGGTCGCACGCGAGCACTTTCGGCGGCAATAACCTTGCCTGCGCCGCATCGCTCGCCGTGATGGACCTTCTCCGTGAAGAGGGGTTCGGGGACCGGGTGACGACCAGGGGCGATTACCTGCTGCAGCGCCTGCGCGAGCTCGCGGAGCGGCACCCGATCATCGGCGACGTCCGCGGCCTCGGGCTCATGGTCGGGATGGAACTGGTCCGGGACCCATCGACGAAGGAGCCGGCACGGGCCGAGCGTGAGACAATCCTCCGGCACGCGTTCGAGCGCGGCCTCGTCCTCCTCCCCGCGGGGGAGTCGGTGATCCGGTTCAGCCCTCCCCTGATCATGGACGAGGAGGACATCGACACGGGCGTCGACATTCTGGACAGGGTCATGGAGGGGTTCTAAAAGGAGATTGATAATATGCAGGAATCAGGAAAAGTCACCTATGTTTCGCTTGAAACCGACGAGAGTTTTCACGGCGAGTACGAAGCCGCCCTGCTCGCGATCGAGCAGGAGTTCGGAGAGCGCCATCCGATGTACATCGGCGGACGGGAGGTCACCGCTCCCCGGGAGTTCGAGGCGAGGTCCCCCATCGATCCGGGCATCCTGCTCGGGATCTTTCCCGAGGGGCGAGAAGAGCATGCCCGGAAGGGTATTGCCGCGGCGAACGAGGCTTTCCGCGATTGGAGCCGCCGGGACTGGCGGGAACGGGTCGCGATCGTCAGGAAGACGGCCGACGCAATGGAGGGGCGGCTTTTTGCACTCGCGGCCCTGCTGACCTATGAGGCAGGGAAGACCCGCTACGAGGCGCTGGCGGAGGTCGGCGAGGCAGTCGATATGCTCCGGTATTACTGCAGGGTCTACGAGCAGAACAACGGCTACGTCTTTCCCATGCGCTCCCCGGCACCCGGCGAGGAGTCCCGGAGCGTCATGCGCCCGTATGGCGCCTGGGCGGTCATCTCCCCGTTCAACTTCCCCGTCGCGCTTGCCGCGGGCATGATCACCGGTGCGCTCCTCACCGGGAACACGGTCGTCTTCAAACCGACGAGCAAGACACCGCTCTCCGGGGTGAACCTCTACCGGCTCTTCGTGGAAGGCGGGGTCCCGCCCGGTGCGATCAACCTGGTGACCGGGCCCGGGGGTCCCTTCGGCAAGATCGCGGTAGCCCACCCGGACGTTGCCGGGATCGCCTTCACCGGGTCGCGGGCCGTAGGGACGTGGCTGCAGCGGCAGATTACCACGGCGCAGCCCTACCACAAGCCGCTGGTGGCGGAGATGGGGAGCAAGAACCCGACGATCGTCACCGCGAGCGCCGATATCGAGAAGGCTGCCGAGGGCGTGGCCCGTGCGGCCTTCGGGTTTGCGGGACAGAAATGCAGCGCCACTTCCCGGGTATATGTCCATTCGTCGGTTGCGGACAGGTTCCTGCAGGCGCTCCGTGACCGGGCGGACAGGATGGAGGTCGGCGACCCCCGGCGCCGGGAGGTCGCGTTCGGGCCCCTGATCGACGACGATGCGCGGCTGACCTTCCAGAAGGCGGTCGAGGAGGCGATCAGGGACGGCGGCAGGCTCGTTGCGGGCGGCGAAGTGCTCGAGGAAGGGATCTACGGCCGGGGCGCCTACGTCATGCCCACGGTCATCGCCGGTCTTGCGCACGACCACCGCCTCTTTACAGAAGAGCTCTTCGTCCCGGTCCTCACCGTCGGCACCTTCGAGACCCTGGACGAGGCCCTCACTCTCGCGAATGCGACGGATTACGGCCTGACAGCCGGGATATTTGCAGAGGACCCGGCGGAGATCGGGTCCTTCTTCGACCGGATCCGGTTCGGGGTCGTGTACGCCAACCGGCGCGGAGGGGCGACGACCGGGGCCTGGCCCGGGGCCCAGCCCTTCGGCGGCTGGAAAGCGAGCGGGTCGACGGGCAGGGGTGCCGGGGGGCCGTACTACCTCCTCTCGTTCGTCCGCGAGCAGGCGCAGACGCGGGTGACGGAGCCGGCGGGCGGGGAGTGAAAGGTTCTCGCAGGGGCGAAACCAGAAGGGCGCAAGCCGCAACACACAGAACAACCGGAACAGTTGTAAATTCCGGTACGCTGGACCGTGGGAATATCGCGACCGGGGGCACCCCCCTTCCGGCAAGAGGAGACTCATACTCCATGCCCCACCCCTCCCGGCCTTCTCCGCACCTGACGGTGCTCAGGTTCGAGCGCAACGGGTATGCCAAGACGCCTGCCCCGCCGGAAACTCCTTACGGATAGAGCGCCTTCCCCTCTGTTGAGGGATCGCATGGGTGAGCACAGGAAGGAATCGGCCACCGAAGTTCTCATTTCGAGAATCATCGGGCTCGTCGTCTTCCTGATCGTGCTCGCGATCCTGAATATCCTGGCCGGCGCCTACGTGCAGACCCCCATCTTCCTCCAGATCGTCGCGTTCCTCAACGCCAACCTCGGGCTGCTCATCCAGATCTCGGTCGTCTTCCTCGTCGGGGACCTCTTCGCCACCGGGCCGGGCGTGAGCAGGGGCTACTCGAACCCCTCCGTCTCCTCGAACGTCTTCACCTCGTAATCCCGCACCCTGCCGGTCTTCGGATCGGTATGGACCACGACAAAGAGTTCGTGCTCGCCGCTCTCCCAGAGGGCAAGGGCGGGCCTGTCCTCCTTCGCCCGGAAGCCGAGAGCCTCGAGGCCCGCACGGATCCCGTCGTAGGTGGCGTTTGCGGCGATCATCTCCCGGACACGGCCCATCATGGCCTCCTGTTCCTCCCGGTCAATCTGTACTCGTTTGGGCATGCGAGAACCATACCGCATCCGCCCAGATAAACCTGACCCGGCAGGGATGGTTGAGAAGAGGGGGCGCCGCGGGCTACGAGGAAAAAGCCGTTACCGGGCGTTGTAGATGGCAGACTCCCCCTCGCGGCGTTCCAGGTCCTCGTAGGTTGCCACCCTGTACCCCGTATACCCGCCTCCGAGGTTCATCTGCAAGAGGACAAATATCCTGAGGCCGGGATGCACCCAGATCGCGGCATCGGCATCGTCCTGCTCCGGTATGAAGTTCAACGACCGGAGCGATTCCCTGATATCGGCATAGTCGGGCGTCGACTGGATCAGCTCCTCGATCTCCACCATCACAGCCCGCTGCTGCAGGGTCTCAATCTCTCCAAGCATGCCACCCCCGATCAACCCTCTCGTATAAAACATGATCCGGGACCGGATCCGGACAACAACCATATATTCTACAGTGCCGCCCCGGGGCAGCGGCCCGGCATTGCAGCCGTAGGGTCGTGTGGCGAGGCGAGCCAGCCGGACGGGGTGCATAACCTTCATCAGCGACGTCGTGAAAATATACTGCAACGAAGTCCCGCACGAAAGCCTATGACCGACGACAATGACTCAAGGACGCTGATCCTCGATATAGACACCGACGATCTGCAGGAACTCTCCGAATACCTGGACGTGCTGAGCAGCAGCACACGCTTGAAGATCCTGAAGGTCATCGAACGAAGGCCAAAGGACGTCCGGCAGATCTCGTACGAGATCGAGACGAGTTACGAGAACACAAAGAAGCATCTCGACAAGCTGCTGAGCATCGGGGTCGTCCGCAAAGAGGCCGGCCTCTCGCGCCCGACCGCAAAAGGGATCCACCCGGTCTGGAAATACTCGCTCGTGCCCGGAGGGCTCGAGGCGATCACGAGGAGCCTCGGGCTCTTCTCGAACCTGAAACTGACGCTCACGGATGCCGTGCTCGCGAAGAAACTCGCCGGTGTCCGGGAGACGCTCTCGGGGGAGTTCGCCGGGCAACTTCCGGTCGTCATCCTCCTCGGCGGGGCGGAGGACGGCAGGGTCTTCCCGCTCGGGCACGACAGCATCGACATAGGGCGGGCGGACCCGGACACACCCGACCGTTCCGCGCAGGAGATCGTCCTCGGTGAGGAGTACGCGGCGGTCACCCGCGTCTCGAGACCGCACGCCAGGCTCACCCGCCGCCGGGACGGTGCCTGGCTCGTCGAAGACTGCGGAAGCACCGGCGGCACATTCGTGAACGGCACGCCGCTTGACCGGGGCACACGGCGGGAACTCCACGACGGGGACCTCGTCGAACTCGCGAAGGGCGCGCGGGGAGCAACCCTCGTCTTCGTTGTTCCCGGGGGGGTGCCGGTGCCGGGTGCCGCCTGAACGGGCCGGACGGGCGGCCGTCCTGATCCTCGTCACTGCCCTGCTCCTCGCCGCCGTCTGCCCCGCCGTCTCGGGCGCGGGAGGACCTCCGGAGCACTCGAGCGCCTCTCCCCAGGGCATAGAATCTGCAGAAAAGACCCCGGGCGACGATAAAAGCGCCGCTCCCGGCCAGAACAAGGCCAGGGATACGCCGGAGGAGACGCCCACCCCTCTGCCCTCGCCCGAAGAGACCGTCACGCCTGCCGATACCCCGGAAGGGGAGCAGACAGAAGCGACGCCGGAGGCGACGGAAACCGGGACGGGCAGTGATGCGCCCGAAGAGAACAGCCGGACGGTCACTGACCCGTTCCCCTGGGCCTGGGCTGCCCTGGCCCTCATCCTGCTCGCCGGCGCCTTCGTTCTCAGCACCCGGTACCTGGGGGTACCGGATACCGGCGGCGAAGCACCGACGGGCACGACCATCTTCCCCGATGCCTACCGGACCGTGCTCTCCCACCCTGCCGGGTTCCCGCCCGAACTTGCAGAGCGGTACGAACGGGTCGCCTTCGTCGGGAGAGGGGGGCTCGGACAGGTCTTCTCGGCGGTCAGGCGCGATGACCGTCGAACCGTAGCGGTGAAGATCCCGGTCACCTACGACGAGGCGACGGGAAAGACCTTCATGAAGGAGATGCGGTTCTGGGAAGATCTCGTTCACGAAAATATCGTGGCGGTTTACTCGGTCAACATCCTCCCGGTACCGTTCGTCGAGATGGAGTTTCTGCCCCGGACCCTGGAGCAGCTGGACAAACCCCTTCCGGTGGAGACCGCCGCCCGCATCGCTGCAGGCATCGCCGCCGGGCTTGCCTACGCCCACGAGAGGGGCGTGATCCACCGGGATATCAAGCCGAGAAACATCCTTCTCTCCGACGACCTGACGACGCCGAAGATCACCGACTGGGGCATGAGCACGACGCTGACAGCAAGCCGGGATACCAGCGTCGCCGGGTTCACCCTCGCGTATGCGGCCCCGGAGCAGATCGCCCCGGAGCGATTCGGCAGGACCGATGCTCGGACCGACATCTACCAGCTCGGTGCTGTCTTCTACGAAATGGCGACGGGGAAGGCTCCCTTCGCCCGCGAGAGCCTCGCCGGATTTGCCGGGGCAACCCTCGACGAGCAGCCGGTCCCCCCCGGAGAGATCAATCCGGGATTCGCAGGATTCGACCGGGTCATCCTCCGGTGCCTTGCAAAGGATCCTGCCGACCGTTACCAGTCCGCCGGAGAGGTGCTCGATGCAATCAAGGCCGTGACAGGCGGCGCAGGGGATGAAGAATCGTGAAGGGCCTTCTCGCCCGGTACCTCGCCCGCGCCAGGGCGATGCAGTTCCACTACCTGCTCGCATCCCTCATTCTCCTGCTCGCCGTCTACCCCTATGTGAGTGCAGGGCCGACCGGCCCGGCCGCCCTGAAAGTGCTCTCGTCCTTCGTCCTGATCACCGGGGTCTACGCCGTGAGCAATCGGCGGAGGCAGGTCGTGATCGCCGTCCTCCTCGCGATCCCCGCCTTCGGCTTCGGCTGGCTCCACGTCATCACCGGAACCCCCATCTTTAGCAGCGCCGAGAGCATATTCACGCTCCTCTTCTACGCTTTCACCGCGCTCGTCGGCCTCCTGCGGGTGCTCGGAGAACGCCAGATCACCACCGACACCATCTACGGGGCGGTATCCGTCTACCTCCTCATGGGCCTGACCTGGGCGAACGCCTACGGCCTCGTCGAGAGCGTCAATCCCGGGTCGTTCTCGGCCGAGTCGGGAGACGGCGCCTTCACCTTTCCCACGTTCATCTACTACAGTTTCGTCACCCTTGCGACGCTCGGCTACGGCGACATCACGCCGGTCACCGACCAGGCCCGGTCGCTCGCCGTCCTCGAGACCGTGAGCGGAACTCTCTACATCGCCGTCCTGATCGCCCGCCTGGTGGCGGCGGCCGGGTGGATGCCGAAGACCGGCCGGGAGTGAGGGGGGCCGGAAAACGAGATTAAAACGCTCGGTTTCATGATTCCTCCGGTTAAAACTACGAAAATTCTCGTTGTTAAAGCAAGATATTTATTTTCGCCAAATCAAGAGATGATTGGTACCTATGCGAGGAAAAGCAGCACTTCTGGGGATCGCCCTGATGGTCCTCTGCACCGCGGTGATCGGCAACGTCACCGCACAGTTGCCGGAGGAATCCAGGGATAAACTGATCCACGTATCCGGCACGGGCAAAGTGACGACAACGCCCGACCAGGCCGTCATCGTATTCGCGGTCGAGACCGAGAACACCGATGTTGCGACAGCACAGCAGCAGAACGCCCAGAGAATGGATGCCGTGGTCAACGCCCTGAAGAATGCCGGCATCCCGGAGAAGGACATCAGGACCGCCGCCTATAACATCATCCCGATAACCGAGAGCGACAGCAAGGGCCTGACAACCGCCAGAGTCAAATACTACCGGGTGATCAACACCCTCGAGGTCACGCTGAACGACGTGGGCCGTGCCGGGGAGATCGTCGATCTCGCGGTCGAAAACGGCGCAAACAGGGTTAACCGGTTCTCGTTCACCCTGAGCGATGCAAAGCAGCAGGAGTTCCGGTCGCAGGCGCTGACCGCCGCGGTAACGCAGGCGCGGGGCGACGCCGACGCGGTCGCCGCAGCCATCGGCAAGACCATCGTCGACGTCAAAGAGGTCAACGTCGGGAACAACTACGTGCCTCTGGCCTACGACAGCCGCTACTCGGGCATGGAGATGACGGCGGGCTCGGCTGTCCCGACCCCGCTCGAGGCCGGCGAGATCGACGTGACCGCCACCGTCTCGATCACCTACGTCATCTCGTAGTTCCCTTCTCCCGCTCCTCTTTTTCGTCTGCAGGTCCGGGGCGCTCCGAACCCCGGACCATCACCTCACTCCCGCCTGCCCCATCGGGAAGCATAATCTCCGGGGAAGAGAGACCGGAATACCGGAGTCTCTCATGCTTACGATAACCGAAGTCTACAACAACATCCCCTGCCGGGAAGGGCTCACGACGGACTGGGGGTTCTCCTGCCTGATAGAGGAGGCGGGCCTGCTCTTTGATACCGGAGAACACGGCGACGTCCTTCTCGCAAACATGCGGATGCTCGGCATCGATCCCGCGTCCATCAGGTACCTCGTCCTCTCCCACGACCACCACGACCACATCGGCGGCATCACGGCGGTCCTTGATGCGAGTCCGTCGGTAGAAGTCTTCGTCCACGACGCTTTCTCCGTGCAGACGCTCGGGCTGATCCGGGAGTACACAAAACCGCGGATCGTCCGCGAGTGGACCGGGATCGCCGACGGCATCGCCGTGACCGGCCCGCTCGGGACCGGCATCCGGGAGCAGTCGCTCGCGGTAACCGTTCCGGACGGCTACCTGGTCGTCACCGGGTGCGCGCACCCCCATATCAGCCGGATCATCGACCGGGTCTCCCGGGAAGGCAGGGTATGGGGCGTTATCGGGGGGCTGCACACCGTCACCGGCGAGGATATCGATGCGCTCGCCGGGGTGACGTACCTCTCGGCATCGCACTGTACCGACAAGATCGCAGAACTCGCAGAGCGGTATCCGGAGTCTTTCCGGCCGGGGGGCGTCGGGCAGGTGCACCGGGTCTGAAAAAAGGGCGCGTTGGAACCCTGTTCGGGTCTTCGGGATCGTAATTGAGGGGGCTGCGACTGCCCGGAGTTCGAGAAATCCAGAAAGGTTTCGAGACAGGAGTTTGAGTATCGAAGGTGTGAGGTGTGGCAAACAGAGTGACCATAGCGAGGAAATATCACGGTGCAGTGGACCGTGGGAGTATCGCCATTGGGGGAGGGGGGAGCATCCCCCCTCCCCGTCAGCCCCTCCCCCAGACGCGATATCCCCTCGGAATCCGTGTCTGGGACGCAATCAAAAGTCACGTGTGAGCACCGTCAGGTTCGAATCACGCAAACCCTGTAGAGATCGGCCTATGGATTCATTGCAATTGTGAAAATGCCTGATCTGCAGAGCCGGGCCTGTTCAAGGGGCAGCCTCCTGAAGAAAGCCGGGAAAGGCCTCCAACAAGGCCAAAAAAAGAGTTATTCTTCCCTCTCGCCAGACCGGCCCTTCACCTCGAGCCCGTCCGCAAACCAGACGGTGCGCTGCGGGAAGGGTATCTCGATGCCGTTCTCCTCGAGCGCCTGCTTGATCTTTAAGAGGAGGTCCGTCCTGACGTCCCACCAGTTCCGGGCCGGCGCCCAGATATAGACAGTCAGGTTGACGCTGTTGTCACCGAGGTTATCGACGAAGACCGACGGTGCCGGGCTCTTCAGTGCGAAGGGATGGGTCGCGATTACCTCCTTCGCGATCCGGATCGCCGCATCAGCATCGTCCTCATACCGGATGCCGATCTGGTATTCGAACCTCCGGGCTGCGTTGTGGACGTAGTTGGTGATGTTCGAGGTGAATACCGTCTCGTTCGGGATCCTGACATAGATCCCGTCGTACGTCTTGACGACGGTCGAGAGGACGCGGATATCCTCGACACTCCCGCTGATGTCCGCGACGTTGATGTTGTCGCCGATCTTGATCGGGTGCTCGAACATGAGGAAGAGGCCGGAGACCAGGTTGGAGACAACGCTCTGGCTCGCAAACCCGATGACGAGACCGGCGATCCCTCCGGCAACCAGGAGGCCGGAGAGGTCGAAGTTGAGCTGCGGGAGAGCGATGACGAACGCCCAGATTATGATCCCGTAATAGATCAGTTTCGTGAGCAACTCGCGCTCGTTTTTGGGCAGCCGCTCCGAAAGAACTCTCCGGACATTTATTGAGACAATTTTTGCGACGATAACGCCGAGCGTGAGGATGATGACGAAATACAGGAGGTTCCCGATGGTGATATCGCCGACGCCGACGGGTATCTCCAGGATCTCGGTCGCATTGAATGTCATGAGAGCCCCCACTCCATCAGGTATCCGCGGTCGATAGCCGGGATCTTGCGGGCAGTATACAGCTCGACGGATTTCACCATACCGGGCCGGAGCGGCGCGTCGACGAAGTCCGTCTCCGCCATGGTCTTGGTGAGAATCTTCATCTTGGCGGCGGCCGCCACGAAGTCGCCGTAGTAGATCTTCATATCGGTACTCTCAAAGACAACCCGGGAAACCTCCACCCACTCGCGGTATGCGTTCTGGATGGAAAACTCCATCACCCCCTCGCGGAAGGGCTCGACCAGGGGGACCTCCGGGTAGACCGCACTCTCGTAATATCGGGTGATGACCCCGTTCGTCGGCGAACCATAAAGCGTGTACTTCTGGCTGCCGGGAGCGAAGACGTCCACCACTTCGATATCCCGTGCACACTCCACGAGCACGCCGATCTCAATGGGAAACTTCAGGTAAACCGTTCGGGAGGCGCCGGGCTCGATGATCATCGGGGAAAACTCAATCTGAAGGAAATCCGTGATGTCCTGGGGGAGGTTGACCGGCTCCACCGGATTGATGACCACCTCCCCCGTCTTCGAGACCAGGATCCGCTCGAACGTCTGCCCTTCGCACCTGCGCCGGTAGGTCAGAAGACCGTCGACGCTCTCGGCTTCTACCAGAATGTCGCCGCATTCACGACGAAAAGAGTCTCTGTAACGTCCGAACATCATCTATGATCTGCAAATACTCAAATATTAACTTACGGGAATGGCGTCAACTCCCGGCCTCCGCGTTCCCGCATCCAATCCGGAAAAACCGTTTAAATTGACTGTTTAACCGTATACCCGCTTAAAACATACCTGTTGAGACAAAACGCGCTGTTCCGGGTGGGAGCAACCTGGGAAGGTATAAATAATAAATCCATTGGACAGTATATTTTGCAGAAGATACATGGACACTCTTTTAAGCGACGATTTCAGAAACTTCTCCAGCGCGTTTGTCCCTGGCGGAGATAAGTGAGGGGGCCCGTACATGCCTGCGCGGAGGATTTAACCAGGATATCCAGAAGCGGGGTTTTCTCGCGGTATTGTGGGGACGAGCGTTGTTCACGGGGGATGCATGTGAAGATGAATCAGGAAAGAGTCAGGGAGTCCATGAATCGCAGCCAGATACCCGTGAGTATCTTCGATCACATCCAGCAGCCGGCGCTCGTTCTCGACTGCGAGGGGCGGGTAGTCATCTGGAACGACAGCATGGAACGATATACCGGCGTTTCGGCAGAGGACATAGTAGGGAAAGGGGGCTACATCCATGGGAAGGCATTGTTCGGTGAGATGTGCCCCACACTGGCGAACTCCATCCTGACTCACAGCGATGCCGGGAAAGACCATTATCACCTGCTGTCCCGCCAGGGCGAAGAGTTGCTCGCCAGATCGTGCATCCCTCCGGCATCCGGCAGGGAGGTTGTCTGTATGGCCGCCCCTCTTTACGATACCACCGGCCAGCAGATCGGTGCGGTCGAGACCATCCGGGACGCTCCGGAAGATTCTCGCGGGGCGCCGGACGAGCAGGTGCAGATCCTGGCGAAAACTCTCCCCGACATGATATTCACGCTCAACCGGGATGGCATCTTCACCCAGTTCTACTGGACCGGCGCCCGGAACCTGGGCATAGACCCGGACGAAATCGCAGGCAAGTCACCCCACGCCCTGTTTCCGGCGGAGGAGGCGGACTTCCTGGCCGGGGCTGCGCACCGGGTCATCGAGGCGGGAGAGGCGGTATCGGAGACCCGGACATTTGCGTGGCGCGGTGAGGCGCGGTCGTTCCAGATCACCATGCATCCCCTGCACAGCAGCGCCGGGAAGATCGTGGCCGCCACCGGGGTCGGCCGGGACATCTCCAGGGATCTTGTCTGCGAACGGACGAGCCAGCTCTCCAGCCTCTACCTCGACCTGCTCGGCACCGACATCTACAACACCAGCATGGTCGCGGCAACGATCATCGAGATGCTCCGGGAACGGCTCTCCGGCGAGGAGGCGGAACTCGCTCAGCGGGTCAAGAACACGGTCGAGCAGGGGATCAACGTCATCAAAAACGTCGAACTCTTAACCACGCTCAACAAACACCGCATCCGCCTGGAGCCGACCGACCTCGACAGCATCATCCGCGGCCAGATACAACGGTATGCAGGCATCGATATCAGGTACGAGCCGGAAAGTCACATGGTCTGGGCAAACCCCCTCCTTGAACATATCGTATCCAACCTGATCAGCAACAGCATCAAGTTCGGCGGCATGAAGGTCCGTATCGAGATATCCGTCATGGAAACCGCAGAGATCGTGACGCTTACCGTCGCCGATACCGGAATCGGCATACCGGATCACTTAAAGCCAAACATCTTCGATCGCTTCAGCCATGAGGGAAGCAAAACCGCATCCGGGAGCAGGGGGCTTGGGCTTCACATCGTCAAGACCCTCGTAAACCAGTACGGCGGGCGGGTATGGGCGGCGGACCGGGTGCCCGGGAAACCGGAGGAAGGGGCGGCAATAAAGGTGATCCTGCAGAAGTGCTAGACGGGCGCTCCCCGAATGCCCGGAGTACTCAGATATATATCCCCCCAGCGACTATATCATACCGCATCATTCCCATTGGGGACTGCTTCAATGATACGAACCATATGCTTTAAAGAGCGACGATATATCGAAGAGTTGAGAATCCTTACCCGGGCTACCGCACTGGACTGCATCATCGACGAGCGTTTCGACCGCATAATATACCTCATAAAAGAAGGAGATATGGGCCTCGCTATCGGTCGGAAGGGAAACAATATCCGGAAGATGCAGCGGGTCCTCGGGAAACGCATCGAGATGGTCGAATATTCTCCCGAGATCGAGACGTTCACGAGAAACGCGTTTAAACCGGCAGACGTCCTTGGGGTCGGGAAAGGAGACGACGGGAGGCTCACGGTGTATATCAGTAAGAATGATCTCGGTATCGCCATAGGGAAAGGCGGATGCACCATCGAGAAGGCACGGCTCCTCCTCTCCCGGTACTTCGATACGGAACTCGGCGAGGTGCTCGAAGGAGTTGATGTCCATGCGTGACTGGAAGATCCTCGAAGAAGTCTGGCAGGTCATTCAGGACCGGGCGGAGCACCCGTCGGCCGAGAGTTACGTCAGCTCCGTCCTGACACACCGGAAGGGAGTCGACAAATCCCTTGAAAAGGTCGGTGAAGAGGCGGTCGAGTTCATCCTGGCCGCCAAGAACCAGGTTCCTGAGCGGACGGCCTCCGAAGCGGCCGACCTCCTCTTCCACCTCCTGGTGGCGCTCCAGGCATCGGGCATCGACGTGACGGACGTGCTCGACGAGCTTGCTGCACGCCGGAAGTAACATTCTTTTGTATCGGATCTTCTCGAGGACCGCTCAAAGATACTCTTTCAGGTCCACCATCCTCGGGAGGTCGTCCTTCTTTACGGCTGCGGTCTCGACGACCGTATCCTCGATCATAATGGGAGCCCGGTAGCGCAGAGCGATGGCTATGCCGTCGCTCGGGCGGCAGTCCATGATCTCGGTGCGCGGCCCCTGCCGCAGAAGGAGTTTGGCGTAAAAAACTCCCTCCTCCAGGGAATCGATGTGCAGGGCATCGAGAACGATCTCAAAATTCCGAAAGAGTTCGACGATGAGGTCGTGGGTGATGGGGCGGGGGAGCATCTCGCTGTTGAGCGCGTTGCTGATCGAGATCGCTTCCCAGAGCCCGACGTATATCGGTATCGTGCTGTCACCCCCGGCATCGAGGACGACGGTCGGCGCCGCTCCCATCTCGCTCACCGACATGAATACGCCCTGCACCCTGCAACTTTGAGCCGTCATGTGATCACCTGACATGAGTCTTCTGGCGTTTAAACCTTGGGGTCAATCACCGCTGTTTTCTGGCGCGGGCGAGATACTCGCGCCGGACGATGACAAGACTCGAGAGCAGGCCGAGGAGGATGTTGAGATAGTAGAGGATCAGCCGCCAGAGGAGGACGAAGACGCCTACGATCGACGACGGGACGAAGAGGCTGTAGAGGGATGTGGCACCGAGTTCGGCAACGCCCGAGCCTCCGGGCGTGAGCGGGATCATCATGACGATGGCGATGATGAGCTGGACGACGAACGACTCGATGAAGTACGGCGGCTGTCCGAGACCCACAAGAAGCAGCGATGCGATTGCAAATTCCGAGAGCCAGAAGAGGGCCGTGAAGAGAAAACCCCACACGAGACCGCTCTTGCCGTGGTTCACGAACTTGACGAGACCCTTGTTGAAGTTGTCCACCTCACAGTCGATCGTCTCCAGCAGGTGTTCGAGCCGCTTCAAACGCCAGTGCCGGTCGATCCACCGCGACAGTCCTTTGAGGGCCCGCTTGAGGTGGTCCGGGTTCTTCACCGAGTAGATGAAGACCAGCACGAAGAGGGTGATGAAGATCCAGGCGGCGTACATAACCAGGCCCACCCCGCTGATCCCCGAGGTGAGACTGCTCCAGTAACTGCCGAGGAAGAGTATGGCGAAGGCGCCCGAGGCCCCGAGAACGATCCCGTCGAGGATCCGCTCCATGACGACGACGGCGGTGGCGTCCCCGACCGGGACGCCCGCCCGGTAAAGTTCGTGGACCCGGACCGGCTCGCCGCCGGCCTGCGACGGGGTGACCGCCGCAACGAGCATGTTCGCCAGCACCAGGTTCAGGCAATGCCTGAAACGAACCCGGTACCCGAGCGACCCCGACATCTTCTGGATACGGAACGCCCAGAACCCGAGCGAGACGATGTGGAGGAGAACAGCAAGGGCCAGGTAGAACGGGTTTACGCGGCTGAGATACTCGATCGTCATCTCATCGACGGTGAAGTACAGGACACCGGCCATAACGAGAGCGCTAAAACTGATCGAGACGAGCAGCCACTTCCACTGAGACCTCTTCATGCTCTACGCTCCCGGGCCTGGGCCGGACTTCGCAGACCCGGCCCTCCCGCTCCAGATCGGTATCCGCAGATCTTTTGCGGATTTTCGGGCAATCTCACGAAAAAATACCCGAAATTGGTCTAATAAGATATCGTGCAGCTACTATTTAACGATGATTTTATCGTAGATCAGTAGGACCCGTGCTCCGCTGGATAAACGGCCGGCGGGGCCGCGACGTGCTTCCGCGCAGATCCCTACACGGTGAAGAGACCCCGTTCGCCGGTTATCCTGAACAGGCCCGCCCGGACACCGGCATCGATCCAGGCATACCCGTAGCTGAACCGGGCGAGGGCGCCGGCACGGTCGCCCGCATCAAGGTATTCTGCGCCTTCCGCGTACCAGGAATGCGCCGCCGAACGAAGCGCCTCCGCCCCCGCATAGAGCGGGCTCGCCACGTCCGGGCCTGTCTCGACCATTGCGAGGGCAGAATCGAGCATCCGCCGGTAGCGGTGGGTCTTCTCGTCGAGATGGCCGCTCTGCGAGTCCGGTATGCACGCGTCCACCCGGCCAGGAGGGTGGGCGGCTAACGGCTCGAACAGCCCGAGGCGCGAGCCTGCATCAAGCCAGCCGAGCCCGTAGGCAAAGGAGGCGAGCGCGTTCACCGGGTCGCCCGTCCGGAGAAATACCGTCCCGTCGCTGTGGTACGCCGCAGCCATCTCGACCACCTCGCCGGCCACCCGGTAAAGGAGGGTCCCCTCCGGGACGGCGATCCGGGTCCGGGAGAGAGACTCGCCAAAGAGGGCACCGTACTCTTCGAGGATCATAGGCCAGCAAACATCTCCAGGTACTCGCGCTCCATGGGGTGAAGCTCCGCCGGCACGGCGAGGATATGGAGCGGGGGCCCGAACTCCGTCTCTTTGAGCTTCGCGCCGGCTCCGGCGGCAACCACCGGGTGCTCCGACCCCGCCCGGGCGATGCCGACGTAGAGGGCGGGCGGCTCGATGCCGCGCTTCTCCGCCATCTCCTCGAGGATGGCGATCGCCTCCGGGATGCGCATGTAGCGGTCCTTCTGGATATCCAGGTAGACGAGCGTATGCAGGGAGAGCGCGAGGTTTGCCGCAACCGTCTCGACGGGGGCCGTCGGGAACCATCCCTTCGCGGGGAACGGCACCGAACAGGACTTCCCGAACCGGTAGTTCTGCAGGCCCGAGAGGCCCGAGACCGCGCTCGATATGGATGAGGCGTGGATGATGCACGTCTCGATCCCGGCGGCGGCGGCCCGCATCCGGAGATCGGTGTGCGTCGTCGATACCATGGGGTCTCCCCCGGTCAGGAACGCCACCCGGCCCCTCGCGGCACAATCGAGGATCTCGCGGGGGTCCCCTTCGACATCCTCCCGCGTGAGCACCCGGACCTCCTTCTCAAAGAACGCCTCCATGCCGGAGACGTCCGTCCCCATCAGCCGCGACGTATACGCTTCAAGAAAGACGGCATCGGCATTACGGACGCATTCAAGGCCTTTCACCGATATATCCCCGAGGTCGTAGAGCCCGAGTCCCACGAACGTCAGCATAGCCGGCTCACTCCCCGGGCAAACTCGAGGGTGGAGAGGCACGGCACCGGGGGTACGGCGCTGCCGGGATACAGTCGCAGAAATTTCATCATTATCTCTGTCGGTGTTCCATCGTCGTAGAGGTAACGGATCGGGGGAGCCGCCTCTCCCTCCCCGGGCACCCCTATCCCAGAAGATGGAACAGCAGGGTTCCGATCAGGAGTCCGAGGGCGACCGTGTATACCGTGATCGCGAGCGTGATCTTAGAGCCGACCTCGCGCAGGAGGACCGTGATCGTCGCGAGGCAGGGGACGAAGAGGACGGTCACGACCGCAAAGATGTAGAGCTGGAGGGACGAGAGCACCGCTCCGAGGTCGGCGGTGCCCGCGAGGATGGCGAGGGTCTCGAACGCCATCTCCTTCCTCAAGATCCCGAAGGTGAGCGCCGTCGCCGAGTACCCGGGAAGGCCGAGGAGCGCCATGGTGTAGGGCTCCACTATTGCCTCAAAGAGCGCCATGATGCCGAAGAACTCGAGCAGCCCGAGGACAACGCTCCCTGCAAGGAGGAGCGGCATCGCGATGAAGAGGAATTCGGAGAGGCGCGACCATGCCTTCTTCATCACCAGTTTCGGGTCCGGCCAGCGGAGCGGCACCATCTCCATGATCATGCCGAACCGCTCTCCTGGCGCCACGCGGGAGAGGACGAGCCCTGTCGCGAGGATCAGGACAAAGACGATGGCGTATACGCTGAATGCCGCCCCGATACCAACGAAACTCGCCACAATCCCGGCGATGATGACGGTCCGGGCCGAGCAGGGGACCATCGTGATCAGGAACGAGGCGATGATCCGCTCACGCCGGGAGTGCAGGAACCGTATGCTCATGATGGCCGGCACGTTGCACCCGAACGCCAGGGTGAAGGGGATGACCGCCCCGCCGTGCATCCCGACCCTGTGCATCGCATTGTCGGCGAGGAAGGCCGCCCGGGTCATGTATCCTGAGTCTTCGAGAACGGAGATGATGATGTAGAAGAGGAGGACGTACGGGAACGCTATCCCGAGGCCCGCCTGGAGCGCAAGCAGGACGGATCTCCCCAGTTCTTCGGCGAGCGGAGGCAGCCCGAGCTCGAGGAACGGCTGCATCGCAAAGACTTCGAAAAACTCCACGATCAGCCCCTCGAGGAACGATCCCGCGATGAATACAAAGAGGAGCATCCCGATGAGGATGGAAAGAAGGATCGGCATTCCGGGGATCATCCGTGTCAGGATGCTGTCCGGGTCGGTCTGGCGGAGGAGCGCCTCTTCCTTTACGGTGAGGTCGGCGATCCGGTGAGCGAAGTTGTGCCGGTTGGCCGCGATGATCTGGGCGACCGTCATCCGGTGCCGGGACTCGATCTCGTCGGCGATCGTCCGTGCCGCCTCAAGCAGTTCCGGGTTGTCGCCGAACCCGAGAAGCGCCCGGATGCTCTCCTTCCGGTCGGCATCGAACATCTTTCCGAGGCTCCGGACGGCTGCCTCTACGTGATGGTCGTACGGGATCTCGACCATCGACGGGCTGGAAGCGGCAAGAGCCGCCGGGATGATCCGGTCGATATTCTTTCCCTGCGACGCCGCCGTCTGGACCACCTCGACGCCGAGGAGGTCGCGGATCGGGCCGGGGTCGATCTCAATCCCCCGTTTTGCGGCTTCGTCGGCCATGTTCAGCACGACGACCATAGGGAGGCCGTACTCCGCCACCTGGAGGAGAAGGTAGAGGTTGCGCTCCAGGCGTGTGACGTTCACCACCACAATGATCGCATCGGTATCCTGCCGCTCCAGGAACCGGCGGACCAGGTCTTCCTCGTCAGAATCTCCTTCCAGCGAGTAGACGCCGGGCAGGTCCACGAGTTCGACCATCTCGCGCTGGAAACAGGTGTTGCCCCGCTGCAGCTCGACGGTGGTCCCGGGATAGTTGCTCACCTCCACCCCGAGGCCGGTGAGCTGGTTGAAGATCAGGGATTTGCCCACGCTGGGGTTGCCGATCAGCGCAAACCTCATGGTGGACACGACTCCACGATGATCGATGCCGCGATCTCGGGGCTGATGGCGATATCGCACCCTTTCACCCTGACGACGACCGACTTGTTCGGGAGTTTTCGCCGGATCTGCACCGTCTCGCCGGGGAAGATGCCGAGGTCGAGCAGCCTCCGGTGCCGCCGGGGCCCCCGCATCATCGCCACCCGGACGGTATCCCCTTCCTTGCAGTCGAGCAGCAACGTAGAGGCCTCCCGCCCCCGGCCGCGTCCCATGCGCCCCGGCGGGGGTTGGGCGGCGTTCATATAGGAAGAGAGCCGGTCGATGGTCCCGTCGGAGATCCCGTGCTCGAGTGTGCAGGCCTCCTTGCTCGCCGCGTCCGCATCGACGCCGAGCATCTCCGTCAAAAAGCACTGGAGGACGCGGTGTTTCCGCGCCACCACTGACGCCACCGACGATCCCTTCTCGGTCAGCCTGACGGCGTCGCCGGTTGCCCGCTCCAGGTAGCCTTCCTCGACCAGAGCGGCGATGGTCGTCCCGGCGGTCTCCTTCCCGGTATCGAGGGCTGCCGCTATCTCTGCGAGCGTCGCCGATCGCCCGCCATTTTCCGTGATCGTGAGGATTGCTTCGAGATAATCCTCAAACGTGGAAGGAAGCATGCTACAATTCCTTTCACTTCCACAAGTTTATGGATTTGGGTCCTACCATCGGAATCAGAGTGCGATGAGGAGCGGATCCGCGCCACTTCATGACAGAGGTCGAAATCCCGGCCGGCCGTAAGAACGGCGGGCTATAAGTTATCCAGTTCGGAATCCCGGGTGTTGGCAACGGATGCCCACACGACGAGAACAACCGTTAAGTGCCAGGGACGGATTCAAGGGGTAGGGATGCTCCATGTTGGTGG
Source organism: Methanoculleus sp. (assembly GCA_030156625.1). Classification (GTDB taxonomy): domain Archaea; phylum Halobacteriota; class Methanomicrobia; order Methanomicrobiales; family Methanoculleaceae; genus Methanoculleus. The sequence continues at coordinate 2,727 of JASGMC010000003.1, read as the reverse complement.
AAGAAAATAAGGCAATTGTTCGCAGGTTTATTGAAGCCTATAACAGCCGAAACCTGGATCTGTTCGACGAACTGGTGGCGCCGGATTACGTTGGCCACATCCATCACCAACAGGGCAGGGAGAGTTTCAAACAACTCTTTCCGCTGGCTTTCGACGCTTTCCCCGACTGACATGAGCGTATCGGCGATATCATTGCCGAAGGGGACAGGGTGTGGGTTTGTGTCAAAGCTACGGGCATGTTCCCTGCCGGGGCCTTCACCGGGGCCGCGGGCATTCCCCGGTCCCCCTGCCGGGGAGGAAAGCGTCCCCATCTCCCCCGAGACGAACCTTCCCGGCGGGCATCAACGGCTATATGGTTTCGCGGCCGATCGATGATCATGGGAGGCCCGGAGAGGCAGGTCACGAACAGGGATGTTGCCGAACGGCTCGCGTTCATGGCCCGTCTGCTTGAGATCACAGGAGAGAACCGGCACCGGATCGCGGCCTACGAGCGGGCGGCGCGGCAGGTCGAGCGGCTCTCCTTCCCGGTCGCCGGGCTCGACGAGGAAGAGCTCACCCGCATCCCGGGGATAGGAGACAGGGTTGCCGGACAGATCCGGGAGATCGCCGCCACCGGGACATTCCAGGAACTAAAAGACCTGCAGGCAACCATCCCCGGATCGCTCGTCGAACTGCTCGGCGTTGCCGGGGTGGGGCCCCGGACCCTGCACACCCTCTACAAGAGGCTCGGTATCCAGTCCCTCGACGACCTGGAGCAGGCGGCAAAAGGCCACCGGCTCAGGGCGCTTCCGGGGTTCGGCGCGAAGAAGGAGGAGGCGATCAAAAAAGGAATCAGGCAGTTCCGCAGGAGATCGGACCGGATGACACGCCCGCAGGTCGACGCCGTCCTCGAAAGCGTTGCAGCGCTCTTGATGGACGGGGATTACGTGGTTGCAGGGAGTTACCGGCGCGGATCGAGCACCGTAGGGAGGATCGAGATCGTCGCCACCGGGGACCGCAAAACTCTCGTGAACCGCATACCCGCCGAAGCGGTCGCCGGCGAGAGCGGCGGCGAGGTCTCGATCTCGCTTGCCGGTGCCGGAGTGAACGTCCGGTTCACCGAACCCGGCCGATGCGGCACCGCGCTCCTCTGCGCCACCGGTTCCCGTGGGTTTCTGGACAGGCTCGCCGAGGTGGCGCTCGCACGGGGTTACCGGCTCGGCCGGGACGGCCTCCTGGACTCTTCGGACGGCCGGCTGAATACGTTCGAGAGCGAGGAGGAGGTCTTTTCGTTCCTCGGGATGGCGGCCGTCCCGCCGGAGTTGCGCGAGGACCGGGGCGAGATCGAACTCGCCCTCCGGCACGCCCTCCCCGATCTGGTCGACCTCCATGGGGTGCGGGGAGACCTCCACGCCCATACCACCTGGAGCGACGGGCACCAGTCGCTCGATGACGTGGCGGAGGCGGGGGATGCCCGGGGCTACGAGTACATCGTGGTCACCGACCACTCCTCGCGGGTGAGCCCCGGGGCCCTTGCAAAGCAGCAGGCCGAGATCGAGCGGACCAACCGGCGGCACGCCTGCCAGCTCCTCTCCGGGACCGAGGTGGATATCAAAAGCGACGGCACGCTCGGGTACGAAAACAGGGTCCTTGCCGACCTCGACGTGGTTATCGCCTCGGTCCACTCGGGGTTTGCCCAGGACCAGGACGTCCTGACCCGGCGCGTCCTCACCGCTATGGAGAACGAGCACGTCGACATCATCGGCCATCCCACCGGACGCCTGCTCGGCCGGCGGCCGCCATATGCGATCGATCTCGGGCGGGTGACGGCGCATGCGGCGGAGACGCGGACCGCCCTCGAGATCAACGCGTCGCCCCACCGTCTCGATCTTGAGGATATTTATATCAGGCATGCAAAGAAGGAAGGAGTGATGCTGGCTGCAGGAACCGATGCCCATAGAACCGGCGAATTTTCGAATATGCGCTACGGTATTATGCTGGCACGCCGGGGCTGGTGCGCCCCGGACGACATCGTAAATACCCTCTCGCTAGCCGGGTTGCTGGAGTGGGTGTCGTGATCTACCGGCTCTACGAAAAGATACTCCTCCGGGATCTCCACACGCTCCCGAAACAGATCTGCTTCATGATCACCGAGCAGGACATGCTCGACGCCCCGGGCAACCTCTACCTTGCCGCCCAGTGGTGCCGCGAACTCGGGATAGGAAGCGCCATGTTCCACATCAGCACCGCCGACCCCACCCGGCTGGAACGGTGCCTCCCGATGATCCGCACGGTCTCCTCGATCGCACGCCTGACCCTGCACTACCGGGACGAAAAGGAGGTCAGCGGGGAAGGCATGGACGTGACGGTGGCTATCGGGAAGAGCGGCCGTGAGGAGATCGCCGGCTGCGTGAGAAGGATGGCCGAGGACGGGGTGGACCCGGGCTCCGTCGACGAAGACCTGCTGGAGTCGTACCTTACCTTCAACTACGAGCCGGATCTCGTCATCAAGACGGGCGGCGACCTCCTGACCGACTTCCTCATCTGGCAGTCGGTCTACTCCGAACTCTTCTTCCTCGACGTCAACTGGGCGCTGCTCAGAAAAGTGGACTTTCTCCGGGCACTCCGGGACTTCCAGTCCAGGGCGCGGCGGTTCGGGCGGTAAACGACTTTCCTGCAGGGAAAGGAGTTCGAGAAAACGCGAAGCGTTTTCGAGCAACGACTTTCCTGCAGGGAAAGGAGTTCGAG
>JASGMC010000037.1 GCA_030156625.1 Methanoculleus sp. | reverse complement strand
TCCCCACCCCCCAACGGCGATATTCCCACGGTCCACCACACGGGATTTCCCCTGTCTATCCTTCCACTAATACTCACAAAAAGCAAATGCCTCCTCCAATTTCAGGTGACCGACCTATTGCGTTCTCAAACGTCACACTTCCTATGGCTCGCCTGTTTGGATGCGATATGTAACGTTCCGCATCCCCCACTCGCTCCCTTTTAAGTCACCGAACGTCCACTCTACTCAGGAACCGGGCCGCCGGCCTGCAGCACGGGGGCAGGCAACCGGCACCGGAAACTCATTCGTGCGGGGCATGATACTCTGGTCTGGGATGTTGTTGTGGTGGGCGCAGGGCCTGCCGGGAGTGCCGCGGCGCGGGCGTGCGCGGAGGAGGGGCTCAAGACACTCTGCATCGAGGAGCACGGGACAATTGGCTACCCGGTGCAGTGCGCCGGACTGCTCTCGGTCTCCGCGTTCGCTGAGTGCGGTGTTTCGAAACGATCGGTCATGAATGAGGTGAGCGGCGCCCGCATGGTCTCGGATCTTGGGGGGGAACTCCTCTTCGACGCCCGGACCACGAAGGCCTGCGTCGTGGACCGGTGCCTCCTCGACCGGGAGATGGCACAGAGAGCAGCAGATGCCGGGGCGGAGTTCCGCTTAAAGGCCAGCGCATCCGGCATCAGAGGCTCCTCCCTTCTGACCCGGGGAGTCCGCGGACGCGAGGAGATCCCGTTCCGCCTCCTGATCGCCGCCGACGGGCCGCGGAGTTCCGTCGCCCGGATGCTCGGCCTCCGGCGCCCAGAGGTCTATCTCGCCGGAATTCAGGCGGAGGTGCCGTACGCACTCGACCCGCGCTACGTGGAACTGCACCCCAACGCCTCGCCCGATTTCTTCGGGTGGGTGATCCCGGTCTCGGCGACCCGGGCGCGTGTCGGGCTCTGTGCCCGGGAGCGCGCAAAGGAGTGCTTCGACCGGTTCGTCGCCCGCTACGGGGAAAACTCGCTCCACCTCGCGAGCGGGGTCATCCCGCTCGGGGTTATGCCGCAGACCTATGGCCACCGCGCGCTCATCGTCGGCGACGCGGCAGGTTTTGCCAAGCCCACGTCGGGGGGCGGCGTCTACACCGGCGTCCGGTCGGCAAAGCACGCCGCTGCGGTCGCGGCAGCCTGCACGGCGCGCGGCGTGTTCGATGATGAAAGCCTCCGGGAGTATGAGCGGCGCTGGAAGGAAGATTTCGGGCGGGAACTCAATATCGGGATGAAAGCGCTTCACATGCGGCAGAGAATGACGCCGGAGGAGATCGACCGCCTCTGCCGGGCCCTGGACGACCCGGACCTCATCGCGACGATCGTGGAGCACGGCGACATGGACCGGCCGGGCACCCTGCTTCGCAGGCTCGCTCTGAAACCCGCATTGGTCAGGACGATGGGCATACTTTTCGCATCAGGGGTACGTCAGATTCTTACCGGCTGATGCAACCGTCGCGCTTGGTAATACATTTATACCAAAACGTAATACAACTGCATCAGGTGTGTTATGCATATACCTGATGCATTTATACCGATGGGACAGGCCCTGGTCTACTGGGTCATCGCCCTCGTCTTTATTGTTCTCGCCCTCCGGTGGGCGCGGCACTCGATGGGAGAGGAGAAGATACCGCTGGTCGCCGTGCTCGCCGCCGGCATCTTCGCCATCCAGGCGTTGAACATCCCCATTCCCTGGGGAACGAGCGGCCACATGGTCGGTGCGGCGCTCGCGGCAATCGTCCTCGGGTCGCCGTTTGCAGGAGTCTTCGTCCTGACGCTGGTGCTCCTCGTGCAGGGCATCATCTTCGGTGACGGCGGCATCACCGTCATGGGCGCCAACATCATCAACATGGGCGTCATCGGCGGGTTCGTCGGCTACTACGGCTACACCGGCATCAAAGGCGTGATAGGGAATGCGTATGCCGCTGCGTTCATCGCCGGATGGGCGTCGCTTTTTGTCTCTGCAATCCTCTGTGCGGTCGAACTTGCAATCGCCGGCACGTTCCCGCTCGGCCTCGGGCTCACCTTCATGGGTACGTACCATGCTGTCATCGGTCTCATCGAGGGGGGCATCACCGCGGTTGCTCTCTACCTGATAGCCTCGGCACGACCGGATATCCTGGAACATCCGCAGGCGGTGAGTGCGTAATGGAGACGAAACAGTTCGTCATCATCGGTGTGGTGATTGCTCTCGTGATCGCCGTTGCCGCGCCGTTCCTCGCGTCAGGAGACCCCGACGGGCTTGAGAGCGCATTCTTCAGCATCTACGAAGCCAAACCCTTCATGGGCAGCGAACTGGATGAGGATGCCGCCGGCACCGCGGAGGAGCAGGCAATCGCCACGACCGGGAACGACTTCTCGTATGAAGCGTTCATGCCTGATTACAGCATCCCCGGAATGGATAAGCTCGGAGAGGTGTTTGCGGTCGTGATAGGCACGCTTCTTATGCTCATACTGGTATTCGCCGTTGCGAAGGTTTCCGCACGGCCCGATAATTAGATACCTGAAAAACCCCCACTTTTTGCTGTTATGCACCTGCTCGAGACCCGCGATCTCACACACATCTATCGCGGCAACGTCCACGCCCTCGAGGGCGTGAACTTCGTCGCAGAGAGGAAGTCCCGCATCGCCGTCATCGGGCCGAACGGCGCCGGAAAGAGCACCCTATTCAAGCACTTCAACGGCATCCTCAAACCTACGTCAGGCGAGATGCTGGTCAGGGGCGAGCCTATCACGAAGGAGAACGTCCGCGAGGTGCGCAAGTTCGTCGGGATCGTCTTCCAGAACCCCGACGACCAGATCTTCTCCCCCACCGTAGAGCAGGACGTTGCGTTCGGCCCGACCAACCTCGGCCTCGACGAGGAGACAGTCGCCCACCGTGTCGAGGAGGCCCTGCACCTCCTTGGGATCGAGGAACTGCGCGAGCGCGTGCCGCACCACCTCTCGGGCGGCGAGAAGAAACGGGTCGCCATCGCAGGCATCCTCGCGATGGAGCCGCAGGTGCTGGTGCTCGACGAGCCGACCGCGGGGCTCGACCCCCAGGGTGTCGCCGACCTCGTGGAGTTCGTCAACCGGCTGCCCGAGGAGTACGGTATGACGGTGATCTTCTCGACCCACCATCTCGACCTCGTGGCGGAGATGGCGGACTTCATCTACGTGATGGACCGGGGAAGAGTCGTGGGCTCCGGGACGGTCGGGGAGGTCTTCGCCCGGCCGGAGCTGCTCGCCCGAACAAGGCTCGACGTGCCGCCCATACCGAAATTGATCCGGTCGCTGCAGGAGAGCGGTGTCGCCATCGATACGGCCTACACCTACGAAGACGCGAAGAAGTCGTTCCTCGACGCCTACGCGAGACGAGAATGATCGACGATCTCTACTTTATCGAGAAGCATGCTTACGGAGCGAGCATCGTCCACCGGCTGGACGCAAGGATTAAACTCCTCATAGCCCTCGCTGCCATCGTGGCCATCGTAGCCGTGCCGTACTCGACGAGGGTCTACGAGGTCGGCGCCGTCCTCCTTGCTCTCTTTGCTCTTCTCTGGGCCGCATCGCGCCTCTCGCCGGCCGTCTACCTCCGGAGGCTCGTGCTCATCCTGCCGTTCGGGATCTTCCTGGTCGGGTTTCAGGTATTCGTAAAAAACCCCTATTATGAGGTTTTTCATACAATTGCGACTCTCCCTTTCGGGATCGAGGTCTACGCGGAGTCGGTGCAGTTTGCTTCGATCCTTCTTGTGAAGTTCATCGTCAGCATCTCGTTCGTCATCCTGCTTTCGTCGACGACGAGGATGCAGGACATGATTGAGGCAGCGGGCAGGCTCGGCCTGCCCAGGGAGTTTACCCTCACGCTCGGGATGATGGTCCGCTACATCTTTGTCTTTGCTGATATGTTCGGCAAGATACGGACCGCGATGGAGACCCGGTGTTTCGATCCACTCGACCGCAACCTCCCCTACCGCTACCGGCTGCACCAGGTCGGCTACACGGTCGGGACGATCTTCATCCGGTCCTACGAGCAGGGCGAGCGCACCTACACGAGCATGCTCTGCCGGGGCTACGGGGCAAACGCCGGCCTCTACATTAAGCGAAAACCCCTCCGTGCAGGAGAGACCGTATTCTTTGTCGCGACGCTTGCCTTCATCGTGCTCTCTACGGTGCTGATCTGTTTGCAGCCGTAGATCAGGGCAGTTTGGAACCTCAGGTGTTTCTCGTACACCGGACATTTTATCCTGTGGCTAGCAACCGCAGTGAGTGCGTTCCTGGCTCTAAGGAAGAGAGTATCTCCAAATGCCTATGGGCCCCTATATCGGCCACAGACTCGACCGGTGGATAGCAAAATATAGGATGCAGGGGTTGAATGGGCTGGTTTTTCCCGGTTCGCCCGATACACTGGACCGTGGGGATATCGCCACTCGGGGAGGGGTTGAAGGGGAGGACGACGTTCCGCAGGAACGGAGTTTGACCACCGTCAGGTGGGGAGGGGGGTCTCCCCCCTCGAAACCCTCCGGGTTTCTCATGCTCGCTGCGCTCGCACTCCCCTTTGTCCCCACCCCCTAAGGCGATACTCGATAGAAATCCGTGCACAGCATCATGATGTGCCAGATAATGACAGGCCAAAGATGAACGCTAAATCGGAGGTGGGCTGGCACAATTGAGGAGAGACGAACCCGCAGACCCGGAACCGTTTCAGGACAACTTCGGTACGCGAAAAAACGGATCGTTCATATCGACCGGCGGTGCATAGGGTAATATGCCCGCAAAGAGCGAATTCGGCAGAGGGTTCGTCGTCAACCTGATGCTGCTTTCACGGCACTTCGGCCTGCCCCCCGAGAAAGCCTTCTATGGCGCCGCGGATCACCTCAACGACTTCATTGTGCCGGAGCAGTTCAGGGGAACCGAGATCGAGGAACTCGTTGAGCGTCTCCGCAAGATGGTGATCTGGCACCAGCCGGGCACCCTGGACAAAGAGGACGCGGCGGACATCAAGAGGGTCCTCAACCGGCTCGCGATCGCAGTCGATACGCACCTCGGCATACCCGATCCGGATACAGGGAAGTACGACTGACGGGAGCGCTTTCTCCCGCCTAAAGACCGGGATCGGTCGGGATGCCCGATCTCTCGGGGCGCGCTCGCGTGGAGGCTCCATCGAACTGTGGACCGGCAGGGTAACCCCAAAACAGGGAGTTTTCCGGAGCCATACAATATAAGTGGTTATAATACCAATATATACTGTGAGTTTTGCTGCGATTCAGGACGCCGCGCGTTCAGCGGAGGTCACAGATGACTGATACCTACGATGCTTCCCACATCACGGTACTGGAAGGCCTGAGGCCGGTGCGGGAACGTCCCGCCATGTACATCGGCAGCACGGATAGCCGGGGGCTGCACCACCTGGTCTACGAGGTCGTGGACAACGCCGTGGACGAGGCTCTCGCCGGGTTTTGCGACCTGATACAGGTGACCGTCAACCGGGACGGCTCGGTCACGGTGGATGACAACGGGCGCGGCATCCCGGTCGATCTCATGCCCCAGTACGGCAAGAGCGCTCTTGAGATCGTCCTCACCGTGCTCCACGCCGGCGGAAAGTTCGACAAGAACACCTACCAGGTGTCCGGCGGCCTGCACGGCGTCGGCGTCTCGGTCGTCAACGCCCTTGCAAGCTGGCTCGACGCGACGGTTTTCAGGGACGGCAGCATCTACATGATGCAGTTCCGGCAGGGCCAGGTCGCGAAGCCGCTCGCGAGCCGCCCGGAGACCGAACACGAGATGGAGGCGCGGTACGAGGAGCGCTACGGCGCCCGGTCAGGGCAGCGGCTCGACTACGAGCGCCTCCGGGGAACCCGGATCACGTTCCAGCCCGACCGGTCGATCTTCGAGACCGTCGAGTTCGATTACGACGTGCTGGACCACCGGCTTCGCGAGCTCGCCTACTTAAACAGCGGCCTTACGATCGTCCTCCGGGACGAGCGCACCGGCGATTCGGCCACCTACCGCTTCGAGGACGGCATCAGGCAGTTTGTCGCCCACATCGGCGAGGGGAAAGAGAGCCTCCACGATGACATCATCTACTTCCAGAAACGCGACCCCGAGAGCATGGTCGAGGTCGAGGTCGCCCTGCAGTACAACAACTCATACTCGGAGACAATCTACACCTACGTCAACAGCGTCAACACCCGGGAGGGCGGCACCCACCTCGAGGGATTCCGGAGCGCCCTCACCCGGGCGATCAACAGCGCCGCCCACCGCAACAACCTCCTCAAGAACAACGATGCCCAGATCAAGGGCGAAGACGTCAGGGAGGGGCTTGCCTCCGTCATCAGCACCCGGGTGGCGAACCCGCAGTTTGAGGGGCAGACCAAGATGCGCCTCGGGAACAGCAACGTCCGGGGCATCGTGGACTCGCTCGTCTACTCGTCGCTCACCGAGTACTTCGAGGAGCACCCGAAATCCCTCCAGGCGATCGTGGAAAAGGCGATGGCGGCTGCCCGGGCCCGGGAAGCCGCCCGGAACGCACGCGAACTCGCCCGGCGGAAGAGCACGCTGGAGTCGACCGGCCTTCCCGGGAAACTCGCCGATTGCCAGGAGCGGGACCCGGCGAAGAGTGAGATCTACATCGTGGAAGGAGACTCTGCAGGCGGTTCCGCGAAACAGGGACGAGACCGGAAGTTCCAGGCGATCCTCCCCCTGCGGGGGAAGATCCTGAACGTCGAGAAGGCGTCGGAGCACAGGATCCTGAAGAACGCCGAGATCCAGGCGCTCGTATCCGCTATCGGCACCGGGGTCGGCGACAGTTTCGACGCGGAGCGGGCCCGGTACCACCGGATCATCCTGATGACCGATGCGGATGTCGACGGAGCGCACATCCGGACACTCCTCCTCACGTTCTTCTATCGCTACATGGCGGGACTCGTCGAGAGCGGCTACATCTACATCGCCCAGCCGCCTCTCTACCGAATCGCCAGGGGAAAACAGGAGCAGTATGTCTACCGCGAGGAGGAGATGCGGGAGATCATCGCCGAGTGGGGCGAGAAGGGTGTCTCGATCCAGCGCTACAAGGGTCTCGGTGAGATGAATGCCGGACAGCTCTGGAGCACCACGATGGACCCGGCAAACCGGGTGCTCAAACAGGTGAAGATCGAGGACGCCGTCTACGCAAACGACATATTCGAGAAACTGATGGGGGAGAACGTGGATGCCCGGAAAGATTTCATCCGCCGGCATGCAAAGGAGGTGAGCAACCTTGACATCTGATCAGGTCGTCTCGATCAACATCGAAGAGGAGATGAAATCATGCTACATCGACTACGCGATGAGCGTGATCATCGGCCGTGCCATCCCCGACGCGAGAGACGGCTTAAAACCGGTTCACCGCCGCACCCTCTACGCCATGTGGGAGATGGGCAACACGAGCGACAAGCCCTACAAGAAGAGCGCCCGTGTTGTCGGAGACGTGATGGGTAAGTACCACCCCCACGGCGATTCGGCCATCTACGATACGCTGGTGAAGATGGCACAGCCCTTCTCCTACCGCCACATGCTGGTGGACGGGCAGGGGAACTTCGGGTCGATCGACGGGGACTCCGCCGCCGCCATGCGATATACGGAGGCCCGGCTCACGAAGATCTCGGAGGAACTCCTGGCCGACATCGACAAAAAGACCGTCGACTTTGTCCCGAACTTCGACGAGTCGCTCCAGGAGCCCAGTGTCCTCCCAGCACGGGTCCCAAACCTCCTCGTCAACGGGTCGAGCGGGATCGCCGTCGGGATGGCGACAAACATGCCGCCCCACAACCTCAGAGAGGTCTGCGAGGCGACCTGCCGCGTCATCGACGAGCCCGGTGTCTCCACGGAGGAACTGATGCAGATCATGCCCGGCCCGGACTTCCCGACCGGCGGGGTCATGATGGGCACCGCAGGGGTCCGGGACGCCTACCTGACCGGGCGCGGGAAGTGCGTGGTCAGGGGAGTCGCGGAGATCGAGGAAGAAGGCCGGACACCGCAGATCATCATCTCCGAGATCCCCTTCCAGGTGAACAAGGCACGCCTGATCGAGCACATCGCCTCCCTCGTCCGCGATAAAAGGATCGAGGGGATCGGCGACATCCGCGACGAGTCCGACCGGGACGGCATGCGGGTCGTGATCGACCTCAAAAAGGGCGTCGCGCCCCAGGTGATCCTGAATTTCCTCTACAAGCACACGGCGCTCGAATCCTCCTTCGGCGTCAACAACCTCGCGATCGTCGACCGCCAGCCCCGCACCTTGAACCTCAAGGAGCTCATCCACGAGTTCCTCAAGCACCGGGTGGACGTGGTCCGGCGGAGGACCGAGTTCGATCTCGCGAAGAACGAGGAGCGGATGCACATCCTCCGCGGCCTCCTCATCGCGCTCGACAACATCGACGCGGTCATCGCCACCATCCGGGCTTCCGGGACGACCGATGAGGCACTGAAGGCCCTTGTCGCGAAGTTCGAGCTGGACGAGGTGCAGGCGGACGCGATCCTGAAAATGCAACTAAGGAGGCTTGCCGCGCTCGAACAGCAGAAGATCCTCGACGAGCGCGACGCCCTTGCGGCGGAGATCGAGCGGCTAACCGCTATCCTCGCGAGCGAGGCGAACATCCTCGCCGAGATCAGGAAGGAACTCGTCGATATCGGTGTGCGCTACGGCGACGAGCGGAGGACCCGGATCGCGCACGCAGTCGAGGCGCTCGACAAGGAGGACCTCATCGAGGACAAACCGATGCTGGTCTCACTCACCTCCTCTAACTACGTGAAAAGGATCGACCTCGATACCTACCGGAACCAGCGGCGCGGCGGCCACGGCGTCATCGGCATGGCCACCAAGGACGACGACGGCGTCGAGAGGGTCTTCGTCGCGAACATGCACGACTACCTCCTCTGCTTCACCAACAGGGGGAGGATGTACTGGCTGAAGGTCTACGACCTCCCCGAAGGGCAGCGGGCGAGCAAGGGCAAGGCCCTCGTCAACCTCCTCTCCCTCGCCGGCGAAGAGCGGGTGACCGCGGTGATCCCGGTCAGGGAGTTCCGGGCCGACCGCTTCCTCTTCTTCGCGACGAGGGAAGGAACGGTCGCGAAGATGGCGCTCGATGAGTTCTCGCGGCCCCGCCAGACCGGGATCAACGCCATCAACCTCCGCGACGGCGATGCGCTGGTGGACGTGAAGGCGACCGACGGCAACCAGGAACTGATCCTGACGACGAAGTTCGGGCAGAGTCTCCGGTTCCCCGAGGAGGCCGTCCGCCCCGTCCACCGGGGTGCGATGGGCGTGCGGGGGATCAAACTTCGCCACGGCGACGCCCTGCAGGCGGTATCCGTGGTGGAGGACGACCATCTCCTCACCATCACGGAGCAGGGCTTCGGGAAGCGGACGGAGTTCGATGAGTTCCGCGGCCACGGCAGGGGCACGCTCGGCGTGCGGAACATCGTCGTCGACGCCCGGGCCGGTTCCGTCATCGGGTCGATGGCGGTCTCCGACGACGACGAGATCATCGTGATGAGCGCGTCCGGCATCGTGATCCGGACGAAAGTTTCCGAGATCTCGATCCAGAAACGGGGCACCCGCGGCGTCCGAATCATGAGGCTCGACGACGGCGACCGCGTCATCGGGTTCACGATCCTGGACTCGGAGGAGAACGGAGAAGAGACGTGAGGCCTCTTCGTTCCCGCCCTCTTCCTGTCTGAAACTACCACAGAAACACTCTTCTTCGGCCTGGTGATAATCAGCAAAAGGGGAGGCGTTCTCGAACCGCTCCCCGGCCAAAATAAGCTAAAATTCCGGTTTCTTGAAGTACCTGAGCGCTGTGGGCCGGTGCCGCTCAAGCTCTGCGAAGAAGTACTGCGAGAGCTGCGGGTCGGACTCGTTGATCGCCTGCTGCAGGGTCCGCATCAGCCACCCCCGGATCTCCTGGCCCGAATCAAGCGTGTTCATCACGACGACGACCGCCTCGTCCACATCCTGTCTGTTGTTCCATCGATAGGGCATAAACACCATCTCCGGGGAGGAAATACCCGCCTCACCTATAAAGCGTTTACGGCGAGCACACCCCGGGCAGCCTCTCCGCACCGGGAACCGCCCTCCTAACGTGCTGGCTCACGGTCCCTCGTATCGCCGTCGCTTTCCGCGGGTTTTATCCGGATGAGGGACAACAGGATGCCTGGATGAGGTGTCCGTAGTATGTTCCGTACGACAATTCAGGTGGATACGCACGGGGAGGGGGAGATCGTCAACCTCACGCCCCAAATAGCGCAGGCGATTGCCGAGAGCGGCGTGCGGGAAGGCCTTGCAAACGTCTTCGTCTCAGGCTCGACCGCCGCCGTCACCACCATCGAGTACGAACCCGGGGTGCTCTCCGACCTCCGTCGGGCGCTCTCGGTCATCGCCCCGGCCGATATTCCCTACGCGCACGATGCGGCATGGGGCGACGGCAACGGGCGGTCCCATGTCAGGGCGGCGATCGTCGGCCCCTCGCTCTCCGTCCCGGTCATCGAGGGCAGGCTCGCGTGCGGCACCTGGCAGCAGGTCGTCCTCCTGGAGCTCGACGTGCGGTCGAGCCGCGAGCGGACGATCTACGTCACCGTCCAGGGCTGAACGCCGCAAAATTGGGTGAGACATACGGCTCCGGCTGCCGGATGGCATACGACGGGCAGGGTGCGGCGCCAGAAAGGCAACCCCGGATAAATCACCCTGCTTTCGGTCTTCGCCGGAATAGTTCAGGAAGAATTGGTTAATCGAGAGGTACCGTTTCCAGCTGAGATACCAGTTCCCAGATACGGGTCCGTGCGTGGACCGGCATGTTCGGGTCGTTGCTGATCTCGTCGATCATGGATATTGCGGTTGCAGCGCGGAGACCGATGCTCCGGGATTCGTCCTGGAGAACCGTTTTGGTCGCGTCTGCGACGCGCCGGATATTGCGTGGAATGGTGGAATCCTCACTGATATTCTGCAGCATCTGGATGCAGATCCGTATTGTTTCGTCTGGACTTGCCATTAGAATTACCCCTCTATTATTAATGGCATCCAGACATATATAAGTTGATTAAGGGAGTTCGACGAAATGACGGCTGATCAGGCTGACGAAGTCATGGCCGAGTACCTCCTGAAAGGAGGAAAGATGCTCGCCAAATCCTGCAAGGTCTGCGGGTACCCCCTGTTTGAATATAAGGGAGAGACACAGTGCGTGATCTGTCCGCGGGTAACCTCCAGCGAGTCTCTTCTGGAACCGGAGCCGCCCGGCGAGGTCCGGGAGCCCGGGCAGTCCCCTGCACCGGCTGCGGCCGCCCGGGAACCACAGGGCCGGGTTGCCGCGGAACTCGAGCGGACGATCGTCGACCTCTGTGAACGGATCAGGGGCGAGCAGAGAGCCGGCGAATGCCTGACCCTGATGAAGGCGGTTAAAAAGGGCGCCGAAGCGCTCGCAACACTGGGTCAGCGGTAAGGCCTGCGGGCAAGGTCCCATATCGCACGGGCGGTCTTTTCCCCGATCCCATGCACCGACGCCAGTTCCTCCGGTTCGGCATCGATGATCGCCTTGAGCGACCCGAAATGTTCGAGGAGGAGCCGTGCACTCTTAAGGCCGATGTTCGGGAACGCGGCGAGCGCGTACTCCTGCTCCTCGCGGACCGACCGGTAGGACTTCTTCGGGTGCACCTTCCGCTCCCCCCGCTCGCTCCCTTCCCGCTGTGCGAGGACGTAGAGCACCTCGGCGGTGTCGTCCGCGTCCCGCGTGCGCATCAGCGCGACGCCCATATCGACCGTGATGGCGGCAAGCGTGCCCCGGACGGCGTTCGGGTGGATATTCCGCACCGCATAGAGATCGTCCTCTCCCTCGATGATCAGGACGGGACGCGGCACCGCGTCGGCCATGGCCCTGATCTGCCCGAAGAGGTCCCGCTCGACGAGGGTGTTCATGAAATCCTGCACGGTCTTGCGCTCGACGAGGATACGGTCGCCGATGGCGTAGTCGCCGAACTCGAGGCGCTCCAGCGTGATCGACGCCCCGAGTTCGTGCAGGCGCCCGGCGACCCGTGACGACGTCTCCCGGTCGTCGACGGTGATCGCCGGCCCCGCGGGGGCAAACGCAAGGAAGTCCGTCTGTCTGGCGGCGGCCGGGACGGACGGGGTGGGGGCGGATGCGGGCGCGGTGCTCATGCTCCTGATCCCGGTCACCATCGCCCGCTCCCGGGTCTGGCTCACGTACCGGAACGTCTCATCAGACGTGCCTTTCGTCACCAGCACGACGATCGTGCCGCTGCCGCTCCTCCCGGTCCGCCCCTTCCGCTGGATGCTCCGGATCTCCGAGGGGACGGCCTCGTAAAAGATCACCATATCGGTGGAGGGGACGTCGAGCCCTTCCTCGCCCACGGAGGTCGCGACCAGGCACCTGAACTCACCCTCCCGGAACCGGGCGAGGCTCGCGATCTGCTCTTTCTGCGAGAGCCCCCGCTCCGCGTCCCGGGAGGCCTGGCCGACGAACCGCTCGCAGGCGATGCCGCCCGCGGTGAGCGCGTCGACGAGCGTCTGGACGGTGTCGCGGTAGGTGGCAAAGACGATGATCCGGCTGTCCGGGTGCGCCGCAAGCTGCGCCCGCACGAGTTCGCGGACGATTGAAGTCTTGGGGTGGAGTTCCTCCTTCCAGCCGGCGGCGGCCTCGACGAGGCTCTGGTAGGCGGGGTCGGCGACGAGGCGCTTGCTCGCCTTGCTCCCTGCGCTCGAGGCACCTTCCGCGCCGAGCCGGGCGAGATACAGTTTGAGCGCCTCGCTTCCTTGAGTCTCGACGAGCGAGATGGCATGGCGGAGCTTCATGCACTCGGCGTGCAGGGACGCCGCGATGAACGCAGAGGGGTCACGTGACCGTATACGCTGCTGGATCTGGGCGTTTAGGGCGTTGAGCGCCTTCATCGAGAGCTTGTCGGGTTTCGGAACCCGGAAATTGAGTTTCGCGAGCCGGGCAAGACGCGACTCCACGAGCCCCCGGAGGACGACGAGCGCCGCCTGCAGTTCTTCGGGCAGGTAGACGTCGACGTACTGGATATCGCGCTCGTGGATGTAGGGGTGGACGTCCTCGTCGGTCTCCACCCGTGTCTCGACCGCCTCGATATGCAGGTTGTTGCAGACCTCCTGCACCTTCGCCTGGTCCCCTCCGGGAGAGGCGGTCATCGCGAGCAGCAGGGGCTCCCTCGCCGCGGCGCAGTAGTGCCCGGCGAGGAAGACGTAGGCGTAGTTCCCCACCGCCCGGTGGCACTCGTCCACGACCAGCAGCACGACGTCGGCGAGGCCGTATCTCCCTGCCAGGCAGTCGTTCTTGATCACCTGCGGGGTGGCGAAACAGACCCGGCACGCCTCCCAGGCCCTGGTCCGCTCCTCCGGGGGAGTGTCCCCGGTGAACATGACGAAATCAGACTCTTCCGGCGTTGAACCGTCCCGGGAGAGCAGGAATTGTTTGAAGAAACGGAGGTGCTGCTCGACCAGGGGTTTCGTGGGCGCAAGCACGAGCACTCTTCCCGGGTGAGAATGGAGGCGGGAGGCCGCGACGATGAGCGCAACGGCCGTCTTCCCGAGGCCGGTCGGGAGGACGACCATCGTGTTTGCATCAAGCGCCCGAAGCGCAATGGAGAGTTGATACCGCCGTTCCTCGATGCTCTGAGGTCGGATCAGCGGGTGAGAGACGTAGTTCATGCCCTGAGTTCATGGAACGTGGCGGCGCCGGAGAGGAGTGCGGAGAGGGTCTCCGGCAGCCGCTCGACCGGTACGCGGACCTGCTGCATGCTGTCGCGGTCCCGTATGGTCGCGGTGTTGTCCTCAAGCGTATCGTAGTCGACGGTGACGGCAAAGGGTGTCCCGACCTCGTCCTGCCTCCGGTAACGCCTGCCGATGGCGCCGGAGTCGTCGTACTGGGCGAGGATGCGGCATGCGGTGAGCCTCTCCGTGATCGTCTGCGCGACGGCATCGAGGCCGTCCCGGTTCATCAGCGGGAAGACGGCGACCTGGACCGGCGCGACCGCCGGCGGGAGCCGGAGCACTTTCCGGATCTCGCCTTCGACCTCCTCCTCGGCGTAGCTGTGCTCGAGGGCGACGTAGATCATCCGGTCGATGCCGTACGACGGCTCGATGACGTGGGGCATCACCTCTTCGCCGCGGACCTCCACCTCCTCTTCCCGGACCTGGTAGAGGTCGGCGGGGATGAAGAACTCCTCGCCGTCGACGGTGACCCGCGCGCCGTCCTCTCCCGGCTCGGAGGCGGCGAGAGCATCCGCGATCGCCTTCGCCTTGCCGCGGTACCGGGGACCGAGCACGCCCATGTCGGCCACGATCCGCCGCTTTACGACCCGTTTCGGCTCTTCGTAGGGTATGAAGACCGTCATCGAGGTGCCGGAATGCCCGGCGTGCGAGCGCAGGTCGTAGTTGGTGCGGTCGGCGATGCCGACGATCTCGACCCATCCGAAGCGCCCGGAGTAGACCTCGGCGTCCCAGCAGTCGACAGCGTAGTGCGCCCGCTCATCGGTCAGGTGCTGGCGGAACCTGAGTTTCGCCGGGTCGACGCCGATGGCGGTCAGGATCCGGTGCGTAAGCGCGATGTAGTAGGCGACGTACTCGTTTGCGACCAATCCCTCGTCAACGGCGGCACGCATCGTGATTGCGGCCGGCTCAAGGTTCTCGAGCTGCCGCGCGATGGTGAGGAGGGGCGCCGTATAGTCCGCGTAGCGGTGGAAGGCAGGGTGGTCCTTCCGGTCGGGGTGGACGAAGATCTCGGCCTCCGCCTGGGAGAACTCACGCAGCCGGATCATGCCCTGGCGGGGGGAGATCTCGTTGCGGTAGGACTTGCCGATCTGGACGGCGCCGAAGGGGAGTTTGTCCCGGTAGAAGCGCAGGAGCCGCGCGAAGTCGGTGAAGATGCCCTGGGCCGTCTCGGGCCGCAGGTAGCCCTTCCGCTGCGAGCCGGGGCCGATTGTCGTCTGAAACATCAGGTTGAACGCAAAGACGCCTGCTTCGCCCAGAGGTTCCGTGCACGCGGGGCAGGGCAGTTCGTAGATCGCCGACTGAAGCGTCTCCGCCGAAAGCGTGCCCGCATTCTCGATGCCGTTCTCCTCCGCGATATGATCGGCGCGGAGGTACTCGCCGCAGTGCGGGCACTGCACCATCTTGTCGGCGAACTCTTTCACATGACCGGATGCGACGAAGATTGCTTCATTGCCGACAGTGGGGCATTCGATCTCGTAGTAGCCTTCCTGGAAGACGTAGAACGATCGCCAGATGTTCTCGACGTTCCTCTTCATCATCGCTCCGAGCGGGCCATAGTCGATGAACCCGGCGATCGACCCGTATATCTCGGATGAGGGCCAGACGAAACCACGTCTTCTGGCTACTTCCATGACTTTTTCGTAAATATCGCTCGTCTCGGCCATAGTCTTGCAGTACACTTGAGCGCCGGTGCTATTAAAGAATGGTCCTCACCTCGCGCGAGATCACAATTCATCGAAAAAGGGGCTGAATGAGGAGGTATTTTTTCCACGGAGGGGAATATCCCGGAAGATATGGTTACATCTGTGAAAATGATCTTTCTGTTTCGACAGATTATATGGTAAGCTTTAAATGTTAGCGGTTGTAATGTAGGGAACGTTACGCCCCGGTTGGGGAATAAAGTATATATATCCGGGGTCATCATGGGTGCCCCTCAGAACCAGACGGTGGAATGCAGAACAGAGAGAGAGACGGACATGGCAGAAGATACCCGCAAGCAGCAGCTACTTGAGCTGTTCACGACCATCACGAACAAAAAGACGATCGTTGAGCCGATGAGAAAGGTTCACGGTACGCTTCGCGATCGCGACGCTGTTGAGCGCGAGATTGCCCTGATCATGCGGGAGGTCCTCGATCAGGGGTACTTCAAGACCAAACTCGCTCCGCGGCAGCTTGCAAAACTCGTGGTCGCGTATTACGACGGCAAGAACGATACCGAGATTGCGAGGACGCTCGGCGACGAGAAGCTGAGCAAGACCGTGGCACGTGCCCGGGTTCGCCTCAAACTCTTCAGGGAGCTCGACTTCAAGATGCCGTTCGACCAGGAGACGATGTCGGAACTTCTTGATTCGGGGAAGACCATGAAGGAGATCAGCGAGGAGCTTGACGTGAGCCCCTCGACGCTTCGTGAGTACCGCCATGTGATCGAGCAGCAGAGGGACACCACTCTCGACCCGTACCTGGAACGGATCAGGGATGTGATGGAGGATCGCGATCTCTCCGAGATGATGACGCGCGGTGTCGCTAACGACGGCCTTAGCGAAGCGATCGACATAACCGAAGCGATCGACATGGGGGAGTTCTGAACCCCGCTCCATCCTCTGTAATCCCACTGAACATTTTTTAGTATTCGAGCCGATCACTTCTCCATGAGATTGATCTGGCTTGGCCACGCATGTTTCTCGCTTGTCGGATCGCAGACGATCCTTATCGATCCCTTCATCCCGGAGGGGTCGCTCCCCGCTGAACCGGATATCGTTGCCGTGACGCACGCCCATGCGGACCACCTGGGCATTACTGCGCAGCTTCGGAAGAAGACGGTCGCCATCAACGAGGTGGCGAAGTATCTGAAGACGAAGGGCGTTCCTGCCGAAGCGATGAACATCGGCGGCAGCATCACCGTCGACGGCGTCCGGTTCACGATGACGCCCGCGCTCCACTCGTCGTGGCTGGAAGACGAGGGCATGGGCTTCTACGGCGGCGTTGCCGCCGGGTTCGTCATCACGATGGACGGCGTCAGCGTCTACCACGCAGGCGATACGGCGCTCTTCTCCGATATGCAGCTCATCCGGGACCTCTACCGGCCGGATGTGGCGCTCCTCCCCGTCGGCGGATGCTTCACGATGGGGCCCGACGAGGCGATGATCGCGGCCCGGTACACCGGAGCCCGGCTGGTGATCCCGATGCACTACGACACGTTCCCCGCCATCCGGCAGGACGTGGAGAACTTCAAGCAGGCTCTCGAGCGGACGACGTCGATCCGGGTCGCGGTGCTCTCGCCGGGGGAGAGCATCGAGGTCGGCCCGGAGGGGGCCGGGGAGTGCGACGGTTCGTAGAACCGGAGCTTGAGAAGACCGAAGGTCTTCGAGTGCGACGTTCCGACAGGAACGTCGTTCCCTCAGACGCCATATTACGTCCACCCTGCCAGTTCCCGGGGCTTCCCCTTGCAGGGAGGACGCTCCCGTCGCAACTCGAAAACGTTTCGCGTTTTCTCGAACTCCGGCCCCGCACCTCCGGTGCTCGAGCTCCTGCCGTTCCGGCAGTCGCACCTGCGGCCCGTCGCACACCCCATGCCCCCAGCCCCGCCCTCCACCGGATCCAGCACAAGGTATATGTGGTCTCAAGCCTGCAATGGGGCCAGGCTCACCGATCTTTCGGTGAGAATACGCAGTATGAGGTGATGGAAAATGGAAGAGAAGATGTTCACCCGAGGGGGCATGGAACGCCTGCAGGCGCGGACCGACCGGGAAAACTTCCCGTACCCCCGCGGTGACGGGAAGGTCAAACTCGTGAATGCGGCCTGGCTGGCCAACCACCTGCACGATGACAACCTGACGATCGTCGACGTCCAGCCGAACATTCACGACTACATCCAGGAGCACATCCCGGGCGCCACCTACCTGACCGAGGGGGTCCTGCGGGTATCCAACCGCGGCTTCCCGGGGTCTTACAGCCCGAACGCCTGCCTGCAGGAATCGTTCCGGCGTGCGGGTATCGAGGCCGATTCTCCGGTCGTCGTCTACACAGGAAAAGGCGCGTTTTCCGGCGCGGGCGACGGGCTCGGGCAGACGATGATGGCCTACACCCTGGCGAAATACGGTCACAATCGCGTATACCTCCTCGACGGCGGGATTGACACGTGGAAGAACGAGGGAGGCGAACTCTCGCAGGACTACCCCGCGGTCGAGCCGTCCAGCTTCACCGTCGAGGTTCGCGATGACTACCCCATCGGGTACGAGGAGTTCCGGCAGATCAAGGACAACGACGATGTGGTCGTGCTCGATGCACGTCCGGCAAAGGTGTACGAAGGAAAAGGACCCTGGCGGAAGGCCGGGCATATCCCCGGTGCCGTCAACCTGCCCTGGAAGAGCCTGATGGACGAGAGTAACCCGGCGCTGCTCAAATCGAACGATGAACTCGACATGATCCTGGAGGAGCACGGCGTCGACCGAAGCAAGACCGTCATCTGCTCGTGCGGGACCGGTCGGGAAGCCACGAACGAGTTTGTCCTCTTGAAGTGGTTCTATCTCTACCCCAACGTCAGGATCTACGAGGGATCGTTCACCGAATGGGTCACGCATCCGGATAACCCGGTCGTAGAGGGGCCTGAACCACGAGAAGCGAGAGCTGCGGCGGCTTCTGCACGGTAACCCGTAAACTCCCGGGCAACCGGCCAAAACCTTTATCTTCTACTTTTGAATAAATGAAAATTATTAAATATCAATGTGCACCAAATAGCCCTAGAGAGATTTGGATCCACAGAAGACACTTCCCCCCTTGACGTCGTCTTTTTGGTGTATCCTCTTCTCTCTAAATGCGACTGCCGGAACGGCAGGAGCTTGAGAAAACGCGAAGCGTTTTCGATTGCGACGGGCCGTAGGGCCGGAGCTCGAGCATCGCAGGTGTGGATTGCGACGGGCCGTAGGGCCGGAGCTCGAGCATCGCAGGTGTGGATTGCGAC
>JASGMC010000002.1 GCA_030156625.1 Methanoculleus sp. | reverse complement strand
ATCTCGATATTGGTGACTACGATCTCCATTCCCGCTACGATTTCCGGGAGTTTTCCGCACCGGGGACAGACAAACCGTTCGTCCCCCTCGTAGCCGCAGGAGCAACGGGTGCGCGTCTCGATGTCCCGGCACGAGAGCCGGGTTTCCGGAAAGAGCGGGTCGTCCTCGATGATGACGTTGAAGAGGAACTCCACCTGCTCGGGGTTCACCATCGCCATCTTGCCGACGTCCACACAGATGCCCTTCACCTCTTTTGCGTCGTTCTCGATCGCAGCCCGGCGGGCGGTCGTGTAGATGTCGTAGGCGATGCTGTACTCGTGCATTACTCCTCCATCGCAGCGTAGACCTGCCTGAAGACCTCCCGGGTCTCAAGCCCCTCCTCTCTGCTGAGGCGCTGGATGGCGAACCCGACGTGGACGAGCACGAACTCTCCAACTTTCACGTCCACGAGGTCGAGCCGGACCTCCTGCTGCAGGTCCCCGAAATCGACGACGCCGATGTTGCCCTCCTTTATCTCGAGCACCTCAGCGGGCATTGCAATACACATGACTTCTCTTCCTCTCTCCTGTTGTTTTGTCCGAATGTCAAAAAAGGTTGACCATGCTGCACGGAGGAACCGGGGAAGAGCCGTTCCGGCCGTCGTGTTCCCCCGGGCCCTCATATTCTGGTATTAGTACTCGGTCTGGATGCGTAAAAAGATATGTTTGTCCCCGGTTCCGGCCCCCGGAGGGCGGGGCCGGTCGCAGTGCGCCGCCGCCGGGGTTGCCGGCCCGCGGGCGTTGCGGCGTTTGTGCTCCGTGCGAACGTGCTGGAATAATGGGGTGTTGTTTGTGCCGGGTGGAATTGGAATCCGGGTTTTCGTCAACTGCAACCATCGAGCACGGATTTCCAGTAGGGCGCGCAACTTGCACCTTCAGTACTCAAATTATAGTTCACGTGGATTTTTATTACTCATACTCCCTTCACTTTAGTCGTACAAACAGTACACGGCTTTCCAGTGGATATCGCCATGGGGGTGGGGACAGGGGAGGGGGGTCTCCCCCCTCCCCTGAAACCCCTCGAAGAACTTCGTTCTTCTCGAGTTCCTGCCCTACGGCCAGTCGCTCTCCCCCAGACGCGATATTCCCACGGTCCACTGTACTGGGACTGTAGAAGAAAAGCGGGCCCTATTTACCTCTGTACCTTCCCAATGGCGACGCTCTATTGGGTCGAAGAGCGACGCTCCGAAGAACGACAATCCAAAGAGCCGATGTTCAAGCACCGAAGGTTCACATTATGCAAACCCGGCGAGCAGAATTCAGCCGTCCCAGGCTCACTATCCCTATCCCTCCCTCGCACCTGCGGTGCTTGAACTCCGCTTTTCGCACCTCCGGTGCTCAAGCTCCCTTCGGTCGCACTCCGGAGCGTCGCCCCTCGAAAACGCTTCGCGTTTTCTCAAACTCCGGCCCTCGAAACCCTTCGGGTTTCTCACGCTCCGTTCCTCCGGAACATCGCACTTCGGCCCGTCGCATCCGAAAAACCCCCTCCACCTCGGCCCGGGGGAGGTCCCTGCCCCTGACCCGCATCCGCCAGCGGTGCGTCCGGACCGAGACCGGGACGAGCGGTGCGAAGAGTTCCGCAGTCTCGGCCTCGGTGAAGTAGTGGGTGACGATGCCCTCGCCCCTCCGGAAGGTCTGCGGCTCCGTCTCCGTTCCCTTCCCGGCACGCATATCCTCGACGGAGAACCCACGAAAGAAAGCCGTCCCTTCCGGCCTGAGCACCCGGAAGACCTCGGATGCCACGGCCTTCCGGTCCGGGAGGGGCAGGTGGCCGAGGATGTGGACCAGGATGATCGCATCGAACGCCGCATCTCGAAACGGCAGGCGCCGGGCGTCGGCAACGGCGAGAGAGGCCGCCGCCGTTGTCGGGTGCCGCCGGGCAAGGGCGACGGCACGGGGAGAGATGTCGACCGCGGTCACGCACGGGAACCGCCGGACGAGTGCCCCGAGGGTCTTGCCGTTCCCGCAGCCGATCTCGAGGACGGCGGCATCGGCGGGGAGGTCCGGGAGCGGCGCCGGCGCTCCGCCCCAGAGGTTTCCCCGCCTCCGGTAGTCCTCGTCCCAGGCGGATGAATGGTCGGTCACTGATCAGAGGTCGGCGCCGCAAAAGGATAATTATTCGTGCCGCCCGGGGAGATCCTTCTGCCGCACGAACCGGAGCGACGCCGAGTTCAGGCAGTAGCGCTTGTGGGTCGGCGGCGGCCCGTCGTCGAAGACGTGGCCCAGGTGGGCGTCGCACCGCCTGCAGAGCACCTCAATCCGGCTCATGAGGAACCGGTTGTCGAGATCCGTCCTGATGTTCTGGTCGGAGACCGGTTCCCAGAAACTCGGCCAGCCGGTCCCCGACTCAAACTTCGTCTTCGAGGAGAAGAGGTGGTTGCCGCAACAGACGCAGACGTACAGGCCGTCCTCCTTGCAGTCCCAGTACTTCCCGGTGAAGGCCGGCTCCGTGCCTGCCTTCCGGGCAACGGAGAACTGTTCCGGCGTCAGCTGGCGCCGCCACTCCTCGTCGGATTTGACGACCCTCTCGACCTCTTCCCTCTCTCCCGTTACGGCGTTGAAGACCTCCACGGTCCCGACGGTTTCTACGCTCTCCCTGCTCATCGGCACTCCTCCCGGTTTCGGCTGGCTCCTTATCCGGAGAGCATATAAATCGTTCCCCGGGTCCTGCCCGGGCGGCGGGTCGGCAGTCGGAGGCTCGTCGTACCTGCCGGATGCGCTTGCGTATCCGTTATATACCTCTCCGGTCGATGAACCATCATGCAGGATGTCTCTGGAAAGAGCCTTGTGCTCCTTCTGCTCCTCGGCTGCCTCGTCGGCGCTGTTGCCACGGCAGGCTGCACGGGAACCTCCGGGGTGTCGGAAACGCCCACCCCGACGCCGGAGGTGACACCGGCTGCTCACACCACCTACTCGCCTGCCGGGCCGCAGCCGTCGTTCTCTGCCAGCGTTACCGCACCGGAGAAGCATTTGCGCACCGACGGCTCCTGTTACTGGATTGTGACCGGAACCGTGACCAACACCGGCGATGCGCCCGCAAGAAACGTCGTCATCCGGTTCATGCTGGTCGACGACGAAAGCAATATGATCCGGGCGACCGAGACCGTTTTCGCTCCCCGGTTCCAGGCGGGCGAAACGAAGATATTCACCATCGATCCGTTCCCCGGCGACTGCGGCCGGCAGTATCACGCCGAGATCGCCGTCACGCACGACATCCCGTAAGGCTGCGGGTGAGCGTATCCGGATACGGACTCCTGAACATTACAAACGAGGAAGAAATATGAAAGTACTTGGGATTAACGGAAGCCCCCGCGCCTCAAGGAGCCAGACGCTCCGGCTTGTTCAGGCCGTCCTCGACGGGGCGGGGAGTGCCGGGGCCGATGTAGAACTCGTGGATGTCTGCAAGATCCAGATCGAGTACTGTAACGGGTGCCTGGTCTGCTGCGAACGTGGAGAGTGCGTCAAGAAAGACGACTTTGCCGGGTTGTACCAGAAGATGCTTGAAAGCGACGGGATCGTCCTCGGGTCGCCCAACTACATCGACTCGGTCACCGCCCAGATAAAGACCATGCTCGACCGCATGGCGGACGCCATCCACTGCCAGATGTTCATCGGGAAGTACGGGTGCGCCGTCTCCACGGCGGGCGGGTCCGGAGCGGATGAGGTCGTGGCCTACCTCAACGGGGTTCTCCGGACCCTGGGTGCGAACACCGTGGGCGGCGTCGGCATCGTCCTCGGGGGAGACCCGGAGACGATCGTGCCTGCGGAAGGGAGAGCCTACGAACTCGGCAGGAAGCTCGCAAAAGCCATCGAGAACAAAGAGACATACCCGGAGCAGGAGGAGTTCCACGCCGCGATGCTTGAGCGGATGCGGGCCCTGATCACGGCGAACAAAGACCGCTGGCACCACGAATACGACTACTGGAAGGCGGCCGGGCGGATGCCCTAGGCCGTCCTCTCTCCTTTCGCGCGGATCTCGTGGATGATCCGCTGCAGCCCCTCCCGGGCCTCCGGCCGCACCATGCCGATCGCCAGGTTGAGTTCGAGAATCACCGCATCGCCCATACCGACCAGGGCGCGTTCGGCCCGCTTTCTGACCACGAGTGCATCGTCCTGGAACGCCCGGATGAGGGGGGCGACGGCTCCCCTGCCTCCTATCCGGGCTATCGCCCTGACGGCATTTGTCCGCACCTCGATCGACGGGTCGGAGAGCGCCTCTGCAAGTACCGGCAGGGCATCGGCGCCGACCTGCTCCACCTCCGCCCACCGGTCCAGGGCCATAAGATAGAGGGTCTGTTCTTCACCGGTTTCCGGCTTCCAGCCGCCCGCTTCCAGCGCTTCCGCGACCCCCGCACGGAACGCTGCGTCCCCGGAGCGGAGCGCGCCGATCAGGTGGCGCCGTGTGGTGTCCCCGGGGTCCTTCAGGGCCTCGAGCGCGGCATACCGGACCCGGTCGTCCACGTCGCCGAGCGCCAGGATCAACGGCTCGATGGCACGGAGATCCTCGATATATCCGAGCGACCGGGCGGCGGCAATCTGCACCGCCTCGTCCCTGTCCCGCAGTGCCAGGGCCAGGGGCTCTATCACCCGGCTGCTCCCCATATACCCCAGCGCCTCTGCAACGGCTGCCCGGACGGCGCTGTCGGGTTCCCTGCGCAGCGATTCGCTCAGGGCGTCGATAGCCCGTTCGTCTCCGATATTGCCCAGGTTTCGGGCGGCGGCGAGCCGGACGAATCGGTCGGTGTCGTTCAGGGCATCCATGAGCGGTTCGACCGCCGCCTCCTGCATCTCGCCGAGGACCCCGGCGGCGGCGACCTGCATCTCCGGGTCCTCGTCCTTGAGCACCCTGAGCAGCCCTTCGGCGGCAGGCCGCCCCATCGCGATGAGCCGGGTGGCAGCAGACGCCTGCACCTCCACCGACCTGTCATTGAGCGCGGTGATGAGCGTATCGATCTCCTCCCGGTCCGCCTGCCCGGCGGAACTCTTTGTGGAGACGTCTTCCTCGGGGGCTTTTTTGCCGAAGGTGCCCTGCCACATGTTCGCTGCGCGCCGTCTCATGAGCGTGGCAGCCGCTTTTTCCCGGACCTCCCGGTCCTCGTCGCTCAGGGCATACGCCAGTGCCTCGTCCGCCTTCCCCCGCTCAATCCCTCCGAGCGCATCGATTGCCGTGAGGCGCCCTTCTTTCCCTCCCTCCCGCAGCACTGCCGCGAGCGGTTCGACTGCGGGGTTCCCGAATCCCCCGAGGGTCCGGGCGGCAACCACGCCGACCTCCCGGGCAGGGTCCTCGAGATGCCTGATGAGGAGCGGTATCGACCGGGGGTTCCCGACGAGCCCGAGCGCCCTCGCAGCCGTCAACCTGACTACCGGCACCGGGTCGTCCAGTGCCGCTTCCAGCGGTTCAAGCGCATCAGGGCCGAACGCCGCAACGGCCGCGGCTGCAACCGACCGGACGCCGCTATACGCGTCGCCGAACAGGCGGATGAGCGGACCGATCGCACGCGCATCGCCGGCCCGTCCGAGCGCGGCGGCAGCGGCACTGCGGACATCCTGTCCGGCATCGTTGGTGAGCAGGATCAGCGCATCGACGCCGCTGGCGTCCCCGATCTCGCCGATCCCCTCGGCAGCGGCGATACGGACGCCGTCGTGCGGGTCGGCGAGCGCCATGATGAGGAACTCGACCGCCGGACTCCCCATGCTCCGTAACGCGGCAACCGCCGCAGCCCGGATCTCCTCGTCGTCGCTTTGCAGGGCGTTAAGGTACCGCTCGAGTGCTGCCTTCTCAGGGGCCTGCATCGGGGGTTCCGGAGGTGCGGCGGGGGTATCCGGCTCCGGCAGGACCATTCTGTCCGGCTTTGCGGGAGCAGGAACGTCCTCTTTTGCAGGGTTCTCATCATCGGCTGCCTCCCCGTCGTCGCGGACCGGAACGAGCTGGTCCAGCGAAACCGGTGTCTTCGGTGCGGGAGGACTCTTTGCCCAGGTCCATGTTTCTTCGGCCTTTCCGTCCCCCTCCAGGAGATCCTCGAGGTCACCGGTATCGGCCTCCTGCCGGGCGGGGGGTTTCGGCACGGCGGCTCCGGCGCCGGTGGCGGGTTGATCCGTCTCCGTCCGTGCCGGTGGCGGAGGTTCGCGACGGGGGGGCTCGTTGCCCGTTCTGGCTGTCGGCCCGAAGCGCCCCACGATCCGTTTCCGGGCGGCAAGCCCCTCTCTGAGTTCCCGGTCGTAATCGGAAGAGGGCGCCTGCACCGGCCTCACCCGGGAGTTCTCCTCGTGTCGCGACCTGATGTACTCCAGTGCGATCTCCGCCTGTTCGCGGATCACAGGGCTCTCCGATCGTACTGCCGCGTGCAGGGCGTCGAGTGCGGGCTGCCCCAGTTGCCGCAACGCTTCGCTCGCACCGGTGCGGACGCCCGAATACTCGACCTCCAGGGCCCGGATGAGCGCCGGGATGGCCGGTCTCCCCATCCGGACAAGTTCGGTCCACTGCTCCTTTGCGATCAGGTACCCCGCTCTCTCGAGGTCGTTCTGCGGAATCCAGTCCAGCCGGTCGAGCGCCCAGGCCGCCTCCATCCGCACCGGGTGGCAGGGGTCGTTGAGCGCTCCGACCAGCGCTGGTTTCGCCCGGTCGCTGCCCAGCTCCCCCAGCGCCTCGGCGGCACGTACGCGGACGTCCGCCTGCGGGTCCTCCACCGCCCTGATGAGTGCCGGGATAGCCCGTGCGTCACGAATCTTCCCGAGCGTTCGCGCCGACTCGCCCCGAATCCGTGGCTCCTTGTTGTCAAGGGCCTTGAGGAGGGCCGGGACGGCTGCCCCCTGGAGTCTTGCAAGTTCCGCCCAGTCTTCCAGGAGGTAGTAGAACCACACCTTCTCCTTCAGGTCGTCGGGCGCCCAGTGCAGCGCGGCGAGCGCGCCGGCAGCCTCTCTCCTGACCGAACGGTCCCTGTCGCGGAGCGCTTCGACGAGGGGCGGGATCGCCTTCCTGCCCATGCCCCGGAGAGCAATCACGGCGGCACTCCGGACCGCCGGCTGCTCGTGGTGCAATGCGGAGAGCAGCGCATCAAAGATCGATCCGTCCGTCCCCGCGATTGCACGGGCCATGGATGCCTGCAGGGCAGGGCTTGCCCGG
Organism: Methanoculleus sp.; assembly: GCA_030156625.1. Lineage (GTDB taxonomy): Archaea > Halobacteriota > Methanomicrobia > Methanomicrobiales > Methanoculleaceae > Methanoculleus. The sequence continues at coordinate 48,234 of JASGMC010000002.1, read as the reverse complement.
CCGATCAGGGCGAGGAGCAGGGGGACGGATGAAACGCCGGCAGAAGCAAGGGCTTCCGACATCCGGAGCCGCGATGCGGGACCGGCATTCTCCAGAGCGCCGAGGATCTCCGGGACGGCGGAGACCCCGAGAGCAGAGAGCGTTCGGGCGGCATCGGCGCGGCTGGCGGGCTCTTCACCGTCCAGAGCATCGATCAGGCCGGGATAGTCCTTCGTCTGCCATAACCCTTCGATATTCATCCGGAGTTTATCAAAGAATGCCATGTCCCTTATCCATAGAACGCATGTCCGGAGTGCTGTTTGGCCGGATCTCTGCTTATTCAGATTATATTCTCTATTCGTAACCAATAAATCTTCCATTTCATGCCCTGAGGCGCGCCGCGGTCACAAACGCGAATAATCCACCCTGTTTGAGGCTTCTCCCAGCCGGACCCGGCAGATGCGAATCTTTATCGGTGCAGGACCGGTATACGAGGACCCTATGGTCAGGCTGGATATCACCCGGCTGCCGGGCATCGTGAAGGAACTCGCGCCGGATATGGAGGAACTCGTCTCCCGGTTATACTCGTGGTATGTCGAACCCGGGCACCTGGTCTTCCCCGACGCGATGGAAGATTGGGTGCGTGAGAAGTACGGCGATATCGAGACGCAGCAGATCGTCAGGGTGACCAATAACCATACGGGCGAGAGCACGCTCTTCAATTCGGTCAGGGCACGTCGTCCGGTGCTGACGCCCCGCGCCGAGGAGACTCGGGACCTTAAGGCGCTTGCCGGGGAGGGGCCGTTCTCAAACCCCCTCGAGGAGACGCCGGCCGACACGTTCGGGAGGATCGACGGCGATTACTGGATCACGGCAAGCAACATCGCCAAGTACGACTACCTCCACGCCATCATCATTGCGAAGGATACCAACCCGTACATCACCGCTGAGCCGCAGATCGCCGATATGATCAGCGTGGCCATCCGCTGGTGCCAGGATGCGCACCAGACAGACCCCCGGGCGGTCTACCCCTTCCTCATCTGGAACTTCCTCTGGCGTGCGGGGGCGAGCGTCGTGCACAACCATGCCCAGGTACTGCTCAGCCACCGGCCCTATGCCGCTCCGGAACGGATCGAGAGGGCCAGAGAGGAGTACCGGTGCCGTTACGGGAGCGAATACTACGACGACCTCTTTTTAGCCCACACCGTCATCGGCCTCGGGCTCGTCTACAAAAACGCCCGGGTCATGGCGCACCTCACCCCGAGAAAAGAGCACGAAGTCGCGATCGTCACGGAGTCGCCGCACGATCTCGCGGGGGCACTCGCAAAGGTGCTCGAGTGCTACCGGAACATCGGGGTGCAGAGTTATAACGCGGCGGTGTATATGCCTCCGCTCGGGGAAGAGGGTTATTACGCCGCGTGGGTGGTGGACCGGGGCGACCTCCATTCCCGGACCTCGGATATCGGGGGGATGGAACTCTACGCAGGGACACCCGTGGTCTCGTCGGACCCGTTCCGCCTGATGGAGCATCTTGCAGCCGTCATGCTGCCGTGAAACGGGCGGTCAGGAGAGGATTGTGTTGTGGTTCGCGAGTTTCCGGTACACGCCTTCCATCCGCTCCGCAACGCGGCTCCACGGGAACTCCTCCTTCACCTTGTCAAGCCCCTCCTGCCCCATGGAAAGCGACCTTTCGGGGGAATCCGCCACCCGGGAGAGCCCTTCGGCAATCGAGTCCGGGTGCGGCTGCACCTTGACCCCGTCGGTCCCGTGCTTGATGTTCTCCGATAGCCCGCCGACGTCGGAAGCGACCACGCACCGGCCGGCGCTCCACGCTTCGAGGAGCACAAGCCCGAACGGCTCGTTCCTGCTCGGTATGGCGACGATGTCGCTTGCATTGAGGAGCGAGACGTAGTCCGTATCGGCCAGCCGCCCGAGGAAACGGACGGGAAGCGACCGGGCTCTGGTCTCAAGATCCGGGCGCATCTGCCCGTCGCCGATGAAGGCGAACTGGCCGTCGGGGTGCTCCCTGAGGAGGTTGGGGGCTGCATCCACCAGCATGTCGGGCCCCTTCTGCCATGCGAGCCGCCCGACAAAGAGTATCAGCGGAGAGTCCGGGTCAAAGCCGTAACGCCGTTTCACCGCCTCCGGATCGACGTCCGCCTGGTAATGGGCGGGCACGATGCCGTTATGGACGACGTCGATCTTCCAGTCCGGGATGTCGTAGAGGCTCATGGCCTCCCGCCGGAGGGTCGAGGAGACCGCTGTTACGCGTTTGGCAATCGATGCGCCGTAACGCTCGATCTTCGAGATCTCCACAAAAGGCCATCCGGTGCTGAAGGTGTTCCCGTTCCTCCCGAACTCCGTCGAATGGTAGGTGAAGATGGTCTCCCGCTCCCGGAGCTGGCGAAGCGCGTCGACCACGTGCCAGTCGTGGAAGTGCAGGAGGTCGAACGACGGTGCATCGAACTCGCTGAAGCGGTCGAGCATCCCCCTGCTCATATCGGAGCAGTACCGGACGATGTCCTGTCCCGTCGGCCGGCAGTAGTGATACCGGACGCCGTTGACCTCGGCGTCTCTCCCCTCTCCCCGGGTGAAAAAGTGCACCTCGTGGTGCCGTGCCAGCGTCTCGGCGAGGTTTGTCGCCGCATTTGCGAGCCCGCCGACCCGCTCCGCGTACAGCGATTCCCAGCAGAAAAATGCTATCTTCAGACTTTCCATATTGTTCTCCCTGACAGATTGCCCCGGCTCCGCCGGTTCATGCACGAAGTCCCGCTGCAGGCCCGGACGAAAAGGATCGGATCGACCGGCCTGCAGCCGTCGCGCTTCATATCCCCTGAAAGTAGATATACCTTTCCTGGATTCTCCAGGAAATGTCTGAAAAGGAGTTTTTCCGTAATTCTGCGGAGGGGATACGGCAGGCGGCCGGTCAGGGGGAGGAGCGCATCTCTTTGAGGCGCCGCTCAAGGCTGGTGCTGTGCGAACCCATCCAGTAGAGTTTCCTGCACGCGGGGCACCACGAGAACTCCTTCCCTCGTCTCGACCGCGGAGCGTAATGTGTCTCCCGGATCTCCCGTGCGGTAGCCGGCCGGAGGCGCGTGTTGCAGAGCGAACAGCGGCTCATCCGGATCTCGGGCTCGATGAGCCCGAGGTCGGCAACCTGCCGGATCTGGGCCATGATCTCTTCGGACGCGATGTAGATCGCCTGCTCACCGCCCCGCCGTGCGAGTTCGCGGTCCCGGGTCAACAGAAACCGGCCGTCCTGAGCGGCGATCTCGAGGAGGAGCGTGTCTTCCCGGCTGCTCCCCGGGGAGAGGCTGTTTGCGCTCATGGTGTCGTAGCCCATGAACCGGAGGTAGCGGGTGAGCGTCCCGAGCATCCTGTCGGTCAGGAACCTTTGGCGTTCACCTGATCTCCGAGACATACTCGATGCGCCCGCCGCATTCCGTGCAGGTATGGTCGTCAAGCCCCGTTATCCTGACGGCGTAGCCCGACCGTTCGATGACGGGGCTGCCGCAGGCGGGACAGTAGGTGTTCTCGTAGGGGTGGCCTCCGACGTTGCCGAGATACGGGTAGTGGATCCCGAGTTCTTTTGCCCGTTCGTAGATCTTCTCCAGAGTCCTGATCCCGGTCGGCCTCGTCTCCCGCATCCGGTATTCGGGGTGGAACCGGGTGAAGTGCATCGGGGTGTCGGGGCCGAGGTTCTCGAGCACCCACCGGATGAGCGCCTCCATCTCTTCCAGCGAGTCGTTCTGCCCCGGGATGACCAGCGTGACCGTCTCGATGTGCATCCCGAGCTCCTTTGCAAGCGCCGTCGCGTCGAGGACCGGCTGCAGCCGTCCCCCGCAGACCTTCCGGTAAAAGGTGTCGGAGAACGATTTGATGTCGACGCGGAAGGCGTTGAGCATTCCCGCGAGCTCGTTGAGTCCCTCTTCGGTGATGTAGCCGTTCGTGACGTAGACGGTCCCGAGACCTTTTTCGCGCGCCAGCGTCCCCATTGCAAGCGGGTACTCGTGCCAGATGGCGGGCTCGTTATACGTCCAGGCGATGCTTGCGGAACCGGACTGAATCGCCCGTTCTACACCCTGCTCCGGGCTGATGTCCCTGAGCGACTCCATCTCCAGCGTCTGCTGGGAGATGTGCCAGTTCTGGCAGTGCTCGCAGTGGAAGTTGCATCCGATGGTCCCGAGCGAATAGGAGAGCGTTCCGGGCAGGAAATGGAAGAGCGGCTTCTTCTCGATGGGATCGACCGCTTCGGCGATGACCTTGCCGAATGTGGCGGCATACAGCGTGCCGCCGCGGTTGATGCGGACGCCGCAGACACCCTGTCTGCCTTCTTTGATGGTGCACCGGTGAGCGCAGAGCGAGCAGCGGACGGTGTTGTCCTCCAGTTTCTGGTAGAGTCGCGCCTCGTGCATATGATCACCGGGTGAGGGGGACCATGATATTTATGATTGTGGTGCGGATGCGCTACCGCTCACTCCGTTTCCCGTCTTCTTCATCGTACTCGACGACCAGCGCTCCGCGGTAGCCGCAACGCTTGCACCGGTAGACACAGCCGGTATATCCTCCGGTAACCGCCCAGACATCCGTAGAGTTGCATGCAGGGCAGTGCAGCATCTTCACAACAGGTATATGAGTGATATTGGGGATAATAATTGGGTGGGATGAAGAAGATCGTAATTTCTCTGGGCGGCTCGGTTCTGGTTCCTTCGCTTGAATCGAACAATATCGCTCGATATGTGTCTGTTCTGAAAAAGATAGCCGGGAAGTGCCGGATTTTCGTCGTCGTCGGCGGCGGCGGGGAGGCACGCCGGTATATCGGGGTCGCCCGCGATCTCGGCGTCGGGGAGGCGGCGGCGGATGAGCTCGGTATCATGGTGACACGGCTGAACGCGCGTCTTCTCATCGCCGGACTCGGGGATGCAGTCTATCCGCGCGTTGCGGAGAGTTACACGGAGGCGCAGGAGTTCGCACAGACCGGAAAGATCGTCGTCATGGGCGGCATCACCCCGGCGCAGACGACCGATGCGGTATCTGCGGTTCTCGCCGAGAGCGTCGGTGCCGACCTTCTCATCAACGCCACGTCGGTCAACGGGATCTACAGCGCCGACCCGAAGAAGGATGCCGGCGCGGTGAAGCACGAGCGCCTCACCCCGCAGGAACTCCTCGATATCATCACCGGGGCGAGGATGGATGCGGGCGCGAACACCGTGCTCGACATCGTGGCCGGAAAGGTGATCGAACGGTCCGGCATCCCGCTTCTGGTGCTTGACGGCCGCGACCCGGAGAACCTCTACCGGGCGATCGTGGGGGGTGCGTTCGTCGGCACCGTCGTCTGCAAAGCGGGTTTGAATCCCCTGCCGTCCTGAACCCCTCCCTCATCGGCAACTATTTTTGCCTGGATTCCCAACGTATGCAGGTACAGGGGCAGTAGGGTAGCCTGGTCCATCCTAGAGCGTTTGGGACGCTTTGACGGCAGTTCGAATCTGCCCTGCCCCATCAGTTATGAACCGTAAGATCGCCTGCGAGGTCTACCGCCGTCTTCTTGCGGAGTATCCCGTCGTCGACGACAGGCGTCACTTTATCGACTTCTCTAACCCGTATGAAGCGCTGATCCTCACCATCCTCTCCGCGCAGACGACCGACCGCGCCGTCAACGCCGTCCGCGACGCCCTCTTCGCCCGCTACCCGACGCCGGAGGCGCTGGCCCGCGCGGAGCCCGAGGAGGTGGAGCCGTTCATCAGAACCATCGGCTTTCACCACGCCAAGGCCCGCTACATCGTCGGGACGGCGAGGAAGCTCGTCGCCGACTTCGGCGGCGAGGTCCCGCGGACGATGGAGGAACTGCAAACGCTCCCCGGGGTGGGGAGGAAGACCGCGAACATCGTCCTCTCCCACGCGTTCGACATCAACGTCGGCATCGCGGTCGACACCCATGTCCGCCGGGTCTCGAAGAGGCTGGGGTTCACCGAGAGCACGAACCCCGAGATCATCGAGCGCGACCTCGTCGCCCTCTTCCCGGAGGAGGCCTGGCGGGACATCAACTACCTCCTCATCCGCCACGGGCGCGCCGTCTGCACGGCACAGAACCCGAAGCACGAGGAGTGCCTCGTCGCGGACCTCTGCCGGTATTACCGGGAGCTGCGGGGCGGGGAGAAATGAGGGGGCCGACCGTCAGGGGGATGGTTGCCGGGTACCTCCCGCTGTTTTCGGTTGGTGATGGATTTTCCCATGCGCCGGATAGTGGCCATGTTTCAATCCCTATCGGGTTTTCTGATGCGCTGTGACCGGAACTCGGGGTGGAGATCGGGACGCTCCTGCTCCCGTTTCAATCCCTATCGGGTTTTCTGATGCGCTGTGACTCCCGCCTAACTTCGGTTTAATAAATGACGTTAACCGAGTTTCAATCCCTATCGGGTTTTCTGATGCGCTGTGACAAGAGTATGTTCCTTGATTGCACCCACTACAATAAGTTTCAATCCCTATCGGGTTTTCTGATGCGCTGTGACCGCCTGATGGCTGCTGGGATTGCCTGGAATGATCCCTCGTTTCAATCCCTATCGGGTTTTCTGATGCGCTGTGACCCGACTTCCTGGACGGCGGGTTCAACGCGAACCCCTCGTTTCAATCCCTATCGGGTTTTCTGATGCGCTGTGACGGGGTCTGTTCGGGAGCCGCTGCGGGAGTTCCGCCGGGTTTCAATCCCTATCGGGTTTTCTGATGCGCTGTGACTCGAGCGCGGACCCGATGGAGAGCGACCACTCGCTCGTTTCAATCCCTATCGGGTTTTCTGATGCGCTGTGACTGAAGCGGGGATGTTGGCCCGGCGATCACTCGTCGTGTTTCAATCCCTATCGGGTTTTCTGATGCGCTGTGACTACAAAGCGCAGGTGGTCCGGGCGCTGCACCAATCCACCGTTTCAATCCCTATCGGGTTTTCTGATGCGCTGTGACATTGTTCCCGTTCGCGAACCAGACTGCCCGTGCCGGGTTTCAATCCCTATCGGGTTTTCTGATGCGCTGTGACCGCGATGACGGCGACGAGACCCCGCGCCTGATGATGTTTCAATCCCTATCGGGTTTTCTGATGCGCTGTGACGCGACTCAACGTAATCTCCTCCGTTCAAATCGGTAGGTGTTTCAATCCCTATCGGGTTTTCTGATGCGCTGTGACATTTTTACGGTGTCTGATGGAGCGCACGATAATGAGTTTCAATCCCTATCGGGTTTTCTGATGCGCTGTGACCAGGAGCATCATCATGTTTGTGAACCGGATACCGGTTTCAATCCCTATCGGGTTTTCTGATGCGCTGTGACACATAGGGCTCCGGCAGTACTACGACATTACCGTAGTTTCAATCCCTATCGGGTTTTCTGATGCGCTGTGACCCTGCGTCGGCGTGGTCGGGTTCTCGGTTCAATGGTTTCAATCCCTATCGGGTTTTCTGATGCGCTGTGACACATCCGCGACCGGCCGGAGGTGGGGCATTGACCTAGTTTCAATCCCTATCGGGTTTTCTGATGCGCTGTGACGCTGTCAATGTCAATAAGTCGGATCCTCATACTATGTTTCAATCCCTATCGGGTTTTCTGATGCGCTGTGACGGTGAAGATCGGATCGCTCATATGGAGAAAACGATCAGGTTTCAATCCCTATCGGGTTTTCTGATGCGCTGTGACTTCGAATTCGATGATCTCGATATTCTCCGCGAGATCAGTTTCAATCCCTATCGGGTTTTCTGATGCGCTGTGACAACAATAGCCTCTATATAGTTGGAATTCGAATCTATATGTTTCAATCCCTATCGGGTTTTCTGATGCGCTGTGACGCATGAGCGGCGGCCGATCCTCCTATCGTTTACCGTTTCAATCCCTATCGGGTTTTCTGATGCGCTGTGACCTCCGCAGAGCACAAGGTCGTGCTCCGACCCGGGCAAGTTTCAATCCCTATCGGGTTTTCTGATGCGCTGTGACGGAAACGGAAAAACCAGCCCGGCGTAGGACGGGTTGTTTCAATCCCTATCGGGTTTTCTGATGCGCTGTGACTGCCGCTGGCGTCTGATGTGTCGCTATCGGAGAGGTTTCAATCCCTATCGGGTTTTCTGATGCGCTGTGACCCCTGCTGCTCGCCCCACCACTTTCCGAAACACTCGTTTCAATCCCTATCGGGTTTTCTGATGCGCTGTGACGGTATTCGAAAAATTACGTGACTTACGTTATTCGCGTGTTTCAATCCCTATCGGGTTTTCTGATGCGCTGTGACGCCGCCCCGGGAAAATATGGCTACCAATCATCCATCATGTTTCAATCCCTATCGGGTTTTCTGATGCGCTGTGACCGACGAGCTGTACGCCTACTACACGGCATACTCCTAGTTTCAATCCCTATCGGGTTTTCTGATGCGCTGTGACTTTAAACGTGACGACGGAACAAGGTGCCTTATTTCCAGTTTCAATCCCTATCGGGTTTTCTGATGCGCTGTGACAGACCGGGATGAGTCCGATAACGACGCCAAGCACCGCCCGTTTCAATCCCTATCGGGTTTTCTGATGCGCTGTGACTAACGTCATCATGCACCTCTTAACAACGAGACTACTACGTTTCAATCCCTATCGGGTTTTCTGATGCGCTGTGACTTCGTCCGGGGGCAGTCGACATACTCCTTGCCGAGAGTTTCAATCCCTATCGGGTTTTCTGATGCGCTGTGACAAATGGAATGTTTCCGATGATACTCCACGGTTCGGTTTCAATCCCTATCGGGTTTTCTGATGCGCTGTGACGAGATGGCAGAAATACGTTCCCTACTCGGGGAGTTATTGTTTCAATCCCTATCGGGTTTTCTGATGCGCTGTGACTTGACCCGGGTGACCTGGTCCCCCCCCCTCTCTCGGTTTCAATCCCTATCGGGTTTTCTGATGCGCTGTGACCATTGTAGATGAGGCGACCGGGGAGACCCTCGACACGTTTCAATCCCTATCGGGTTTTCTGATGCGCTGTGACTTGTGTTACTCGGGGATATCTAACAATCATGTCATCACGTTTCAATCCCTATCGGGTTTTCTGATGCGCTGTGACTGTTAGATGCCGTTATGAATGAGCGAGGTATATCCAGTTTCAATCCCTATCGGGTTTTCTGATGCGCTGTGACGTGGCGATCCAGGCTGGGGAGCGGGCGACGGTTGAGTTTCAATCCCTATCGGGTTTTCTGATGCGCTGTGACTTGTCTATCAGGTTCCGGGGCTTGCCGCTCATAGGGGGTTTCAATCCCTATCGGGTTTTCTGATGCGCTGTGACTGGACGATCTCCATAACTCCAGCATCGTTTGGATTCGGTTTCAATCCCTATCGGGTTTTCTGATGCGCTGTGACGTAATCGATGGTGCGGGTGCCGCCGGAGCCGGAAGAGGTTTCAATCCCTATCGGGTTTTCTGATGCGCTGTGACATCTCGTGGAATCCCGCCACAATCCCGCAAGGAGTTGTTTCAATCCCTATCGGGTTTTCTGATGCGCTGTGACATCCAACTCGTCCGGGACATGTGCGCCCGGGACTGGTTTCAATCCCTATCGGGTTTTCTGATGCGCTGTGACGGCCGCATCGACGTCGACCACCCACGTCGGCGGGGAGTTTCAATCCCTATCGGGTTTTCTGATGCGCTGTGACGCCGTCCAGAAGCCCTGCGATCCGCTCGACCCAACGTTTCAATCCCTATCGGGTTTTCTGATGCGCTGTGACTTACAGTTTATTAAACCCTTTCTTTTGTGTAACAAAGTTTCAATCCCTATCGGGTTTTCTGATGCGCTGTGACCTAGTAGGATAATCACGATTAATTTCGCAATATACAGTTTCAATCCCTATCGGGTTTTCTGATGCGCTGTGACCCTGGACCTGCCGGCAGACGCCTCGAAGATCGACGTGTTTCAATCCCTATCGGGTTTTCTGATGCGCTGTGACTTCCTGGTCAAGTGGCGCACCATAAACGGCGCGCTGAGTTTCAATCCCTATCGGGTTTTCTGATGCGCTGTGACGGATGTCGGGACCCCGGAGCCCGCGAAGGTCCCTGGTTTCAATCCCTATCGGGTTTTCTGATGCGCTGTGACGAGATCAAGACGATCGGTGCGAAGACGGATTTTGCGTTTCAATCCCTATCGGGTTTTCTGATGCGCTGTGACCGTCCGGGATGTACCGGATACAATACCCGTCCGTCGGGTTTCAATCCCTATCGGGTTTTCTGATGCGCTGTGACGATATAGTAGTACCGGCCGCGCCCGCTCTTCACAAAGTTTCAATCCCTATCGGGTTTTCTGATGCGCTGTGACATAAGGGATGAGGTCCCCGAGCGGGACGTTCTTGAGGTTTCAATCCCTATCGGGTTTTCTGATGCGCTGTGACGACGCCGACGGAAGCCAGGGAGATCCTGGCCCGGTGTTTCAATCCCTATCGGGTTTTCTGATGCGCTGTGACTCATCCGTCTTCCACCGGAGGTGCACCCAGTACCGGTTTCAATCCCTATCGGGTTTTCTGATGCGCTGTGACCTTGCGGGCGATGATCCGGCCGCGTGCTGCGTCGCGTTTCAATCCCTATCGGGTTTTCTGATGCGCTGTGACTTGAACCGCGTGCTCCGCACCGTCGACACCGTCGCGTTTCAATCCCTATCGGGTTTTCTGATGCGCTGTGACGCAGGGATGTAGGGGTTGGTCATGCGCCTGCCTCCTGTTTCAATCCCTATCGGGTTTTCTGATGCGCTGTGACCATCCCGGTGATCGCCTCGCACAACGTCGCCGAGCAGTTTCAATCCCTATCGGGTTTTCTGATGCGCTGTGACCTTTTCAACTCCCGAGAATAATTCCGGGATAAACCAGGTTTCAATCCCTATCGGGTTTTCTGATGCGCTGTGACGATCGACGATGCTCCGCCGACCGCCCGGTTATTCTTGTTTCAATCCCTATCGGGTTTTCTGATGCGCTGTGACAACTCGCTGGACCTCTCCGCGGTATCGAACGAGTTGTTTCAATCCCTATCGGGTTTTCTGATGCGCTGTGACTCGCACGACATCCAGCGGTCAAACTCCTCTTTCTCGGTTTCAATCCCTATCGGGTTTTCTGATGCGCTGTGACTGTCCGCTGCACGATATCGTGGCGCATCTGGTGCCGGTTTCAATCCCTATCGGGTTTTCTGATGCGCTGTGACCCGACCCCGCCACCGGCGACGCAGGAGTTCCCCTGGTTTCAATCCCTATCGGGTTTTCTGATGCGCTGTGACGAGGACTACGCCGAAGAGTTGGAAGAGCTGACTGCGGGTTTCAATCCCTATCGGGTTTTCTGATGCGCTGTGACCGGAGCACGGCCAGGGCGTCCTCTCGGTTTCGGCGGAAGTTTCAATCCCTATCGGGTTTTCTGATGCGCTGTGACTTCGACGCGATGATGTCTTCTTCCCGCCCCGTGCCGAGTTTCAATCCCTATCGGGTTTTCTGATGCGCTGTGACGTCGCAGAGTTCGATGCGGATCAGGCGGGTCATGGCTGCTGTTTCAATCCCTATCGGGTTTTCTGATGCGCTGTGACTTACCGTGATCGGATCGTTCGACGCCCGGAAAGCGGTTTCAATCCCTATCGGGTTTTCTGATGCGCTGTGACGGGGGGTTTCCAGTCAGGGGCGACCTGCTCCAGCGGGGTTTCAATCCCTATCGGGTTTTCTGATGCGCTGTGACGCGGCAGATTCCACCGCCCGGCTCCATATCTGCCATGTTTCAATCCCTATCGGGTTTTCTGATGCGCTGTGACGCGGGCTCGACCTCGCCGCAGAGTGGGCGGGGTTCCGGTTTCAATCCCTATCGGGTTTTCTGATGCGCTGTGACCCACCGAAACCCCCATGGAGATCCCGGCCACGATCAGTTTCAATCCCTATCGGGTTTTCTGATGCGCTGTGACGACACTGGAGGTGCAGTAATGGCCCCCCTCACCCTGTTTCAATCCCTATCGGGTTTTCTGATGCGCTGTGACGTAGGTGCCGGCCATCATGGTTGCAGTCATGGGTTTTGTTTCAATCCCTATCGGGTTTTCTGATGCGCTGTGACCGTCGCAGATGCTCGCCGCCTACGCGCACCTCGTAAAGTTTCAATCCCTATCGGGTTTTCTGATGCGCTGTGACCGATACTCGCGGGCGGGCAGCACGGCGCGGGCGTCGAAGTTTCAATCCCTATCGGGTTTTCTGATGCGCTGTGACGCGTCGCCGTCTGCCGCCCGGGCATCGATCCGGCTGTTTCAATCCCTATCGGGTTTTCTGATGCGCTGTGACCTTCCGATTACCGTATATCTGCGTTTTTGAGTTGTTTCAATCCCTATCGGGTTTTCTGATGCGCTGTGACTCCCCGCCGCACGCCTGCGAGCACGTCTTCGGCGGGTTTCAATCCCTATCGGGTTTTCTGATGCGCTGTGACTCACTCGGAGAGGAGAAGAGCGCCCGGATCACCTGGTTTCAATCCCTATCGGGTTTTCTGATGCGCTGTGACGGCCTTGCGCCGGGTGCGGTCGAGCCATCGGTCGGCCGTTTCAATCCCTATCGGGTTTTCTGATGCGCTGTGACGGCACAGTATCGTGGGGCGCGGAAACGGAGCCCTAGTTTCAATCCCTATCGGGTTTTCTGATGCGCTGTGACATCGTAGTCCGGGCACTCAAGGCCGCGGGCTCCCGAGTTTCAATCCCTATCGGGTTTTCTGATGCGCTGTGACGCGGGGCCAGCAGGATCACCGCGACCCGCTTCCCCGCCGTTTCAATCCCTATCGGGTTTTCTGATGCGCTGTGACACGACGAAAACGATCGGAGGAGTCATAAGGAGATCGGTTTCAATCCCTATCGGGTTTTCTGATGCGCTGTGACCGAAGTCGCGGTTCTGACTCAAGAACTTGTAGAGCTGTTTCAATCCCTATCGGGTTTTCTGATGCGCTGTGACCATCATAAACATACGAGGAACCACTCGGAGATGTGTTTCAATCCCTATCGGGTTTTCTGATGCGCTGTGACGACGCGGCGCCAGTCCTCATAACTTCCGAGCGCCGGGTTTCAATCCCTATCGGGTTTTCTGATGCGCTGTGACGAGGTATCCCAGGTCCTCTGATGGCCGGACGCCGAAGTTTCAATCCCTATCGGGTTTTCTGATGCGCTGTGACTCGGAAAGGAGGCGGGACTCTGTGGTCTTGCCCGCCGGGGTTTCAATCCCTATCGGGTTTTCTGATGCGCTGTGACCGATATCGTCGAGAGCGATCAGGCGATCGTCGGTAAGTTTCAATCCCTATCGGGTTTTCTGATGCGCTGTGACACCGCCCCGAACGTCACGATCGACGTCCACCCCGGGTTTCAATCCCTATCGGGTTTTCTGATGCGCTGTGACCGGGACGAGGTCCCGGGTCTGATCGTAGTCGTAGAGGTTTCAATCCCTATCGGGTTTTCTGATGCGCTGTGACCCGTAGACCGGGCTGAACCGCGGGCTCTTGGAGTCCTGTTTCAATCCCTATCGGGTTTTCTGATGCGCTGTGACGGGAGGTCCGGAGCGACTACCCCGACAAGAACAACGTTTCAATCCCTATCGGGTTTTCTGATGCGCTGTGACGCCCACGGGATCTCGAGGAGCGGGGCGTCGTTTATGTTTCAATCCCTATCGGGTTTTCTGATGCGCTGTGACGGAAACGGTCATCTGGCGCGGCCTCGAGTATGATGTTTCAATCCCTATCGGGTTTTCTGATGCGCTGTGACATACCAGGAGCCACCATGACCCTGAAGGGGATTAGTTTCAATCCCTATCGGGTTTTCTGATGCGCTGTGACGGAGAATCTGCTGCAATGCCGATCCGTATGTTCTCCTCGTTTCAATCCCTATCGGGTTTTCTGATGCGCTGTGACAGCCCCCCATTTTTGGGCAATTCGGCGTGGTACCGGCACCTCTGGCTTGGATCGGAGCGACGAGTTCATGGCCCCTCCCCGTACCCATGAGTTATCAATCTCCATGATCGGCACCCACCAATTAAGAGTGCGCGTTTCCTTTGTATTGTCTTTTTGCCCCGGGTACATCATACTACGTTCGACATAACCTCCGGGGACGGTTCCCCTATCTCAGTGACTTTTTTCATGCACCGTTCACACAGCTCATAGAATCGAACACGATCCTGCTCTTCAATCACACTTCGTATCTTCTCCCGCATCTGGACATGCTGAACGTCGGAGATTTCTAGTTCGAACACACTATATTGTTTCCAGGCCCCATAACTCTCAAGGATCCTGAACACCTTTCTTCGCACCTTATCCTTTGCGATGTCGTATGTCACAACGATCCTCATCGCAGTCACCTTATATATACGAGCGGATGATACCGCTTCATCTCTCCGACAATCGCTTTCCGGAGCAGGATCGCCTGCATAACCACTGCACGCCGCCGCGTTACGGTGTACTTGAATTTTGGGTGCATAAATGTCTCTTTCATGTAGCTGTCGAACTGAGAGAGATACTTCTTGAGCGCATGCTCTTTCAGGCGGTTTTCAGCTGTAAAGTCGTCATGGTCAAGGATGCGTTGATTAACCAACCGGATAGCAAAAGCATCGCAGAAGATCGGTCGGAACTCCTCCATGAGATCAAGGGTCAGCGCTGGCCTGCCATGCCGATCGGTGTGCATTATGCCGAGGAATGGGTCCAGGTTGTACTGTCGGAGAGCGCTCGTCACCTCGTTCTGCATCATGGCATACGTCAGCGACAGGAGCGAGTTAATATGGTCCTGTGGAGGCCTTCGCGTTCTCTTCTCAAACGTCCATCCCTCAATGAGGCATTCGTCAAGACATCCAAAATACAGAGCAGCTGCCTCGCCCTCTATTCCGCGGAGTTGGTTCATATCGCCAGCGGAATGTACATTCGCTTCGAGGATCTTCAGTCGTTCAGGGGGACGCACCTTTTTCCGGGAAAGCAGCGTACGCGAGTTCCGGATCTTGGCACCGACGATCGCCCGTGCAATCCCCAATGTCTCCTCACCACCAAGCGACGCCTGGCGGCGCCTGATCTCGGCAATCGTATTCTGTTCCGGGACGAAGCTCCCCACGTACTTCCCGTACCACGTGAAGTAGTTCACCGACATTCCTGTCTTCCCACAACTCGCAAGGAATGGAGTGGATACAGATATGTTTCCAAACACATTGACCGTGCGCACCTTCTCCACTGGAAAAGAACTCACTGTTTCCTGCTTATCCGCTGTGGTAACGACAATCCGTCCTCCATCAATCCCGATGCGGTTACCCTGCGCTGATACGTAAATCACTTCATCATCGAACAGTCCCTCTGCCGCCTTCACCTCCCGGAATTTATCCGCATTATCGCTGGCCACTGCCTTCAATTAAACCTCCTCCAGAACTCTCGCCTCATAAGGCATACAATATCCGACCACGCTGCACTTCCCACACTTGCGTGGATTTTCGCAAAACGTCGGGATTTTATCAATTTGCATTGCACTGATATCCGCAACTGTATCTGTAACTTTTTGACGGAGCCGTTCTGTGATCTCGATTGAATGGCGCTCATTTGTCCCATAGAGGTACAGGTATCCAAAAGCTACCGGTTCATCAAGGTGCTCTTCCAAGAGCATTGCGTATGCCGCAAGCTGGACGAGGTCATTTTCAAAGTATGCGTTCCCCCGTTTGCGCTCGACCGGCGCCGCCTTATCCTGCATGTCGATCAGGTCAATCCTGCCGTGCAGCCCGAGGCGCTCAGACCTCAGGTAAACTTCTCTATACCATCCTCCCCGGCGTCCCTGGCGGGCGTGCATCCCCCTGCCGTCCGCGAGGTGAACGTTGATCTCCTGCGTCTTGAAAAACATGAGATAATACAGCCTCCGGGGACAGTAGAGGTACTGATTGAGATCGGAGATGTTGACGAGATCTGCAATCATTGGTTCCCTCTCCGCTGATAGAGATCGTATACGGCGCAGTCCACATACAGGGCATCAATACCAAGGGCGAGGCTCCCATCCTTGAAATTCATCAAAAACGTGTAATCATCGAGATCATAGAGGCGCTTTGAAGTAAAACCTGAATGAGACAGGTACCTGCAGAAGAGACCCCGTTTCCCAATCTCCCTTGATACATCCACGAGGTTAAGGGGGCGCTCACCTTGATCTTGGCTTCTTACGACTGGACGGATCCCGAACGCCTTCCCGGGTGTTCGTGACGCCTCTGCCTCATCCATCCGGGGGAGCCGTGCTCCATCAAGCGAGACTCTTCGCGGGCGATCGTTCATTCCATGGATGATCGCACACCCGACCGCCCTATCAAGGATCTCTTTTGCCTCCCTCACCTTCTCACCGGGGATCCGCCGCAGAAATGTCCGCCGGTCAATAAGTTCCAGGTCCGCCCACCGGAGAAGGAAGAAGAGGTTATATGTCCCGATATTACCCGTTCGGACCTGATAATAGGCAAATGATAACTCGCTGCCGCGGAAATTCCCTAGTTCTTCAATGATATCGAGGTGCGCATCGCTCATTTGTTCAAGCTTCGGAAGATGATCCTTAATCATCTGAGGCTTCACACCACCCTCTTTTAGGTAATGAAGATAAATCAGGCCAAGCCCCTGGTTTAGATAATTAGATCGTACGTCCTCCGGCACCCCTCCCTGCAATGGTGGGAAAGCGCGCTGATACTTTATAGCTCGTGCCTCACGGGCACCGATGCCCTTCGCGTTCCGATATATATACTCCCATGCCTCGAGGTAGCCGTATCTCCACCTGAAGTTCTCAAAAACGCGGGGATCCTGCATGGTCCTTCGCAGACCATCTTCCAACTCCTGCCGCGACATCCGCTTATATCTGGAGAAGTGTTGCACCACGCCAGCAGGGGCATAACAGAGGGCCTTATACCTGACATCAGGCTGAGGGTTTCGCAGCCTTCCGAAGCGTTGCAGGAACTCGCTCACGGTATTACCCGAAAAAACCAGGCGCTGGATGGCAGTACCCCCTTTAAAGTCGATCCCGACCTCTACTGCTTTGTTTCCGACGAGAATGTCGAATGTCTCCCCGATCGGATCTTTTCGAAATCCGCTTACCTCGCAGATTCTGAGATCTGTCTGGTTCCACAGGGTTTCGCTGACCAGCTCCACTTCGATAGCACTATCCAGGATGATAGCAGTCCTGAACCCCTCACAAAACTCAAGGAAGTCGTCCAGATGTGCTATAATAGATTCCCCTGTCCGGAACCTCTTGCCGTGCCGGAAATCAATATCAACCTCTGGCAAAACGAGCCGCTCGTCGACCACAGGCCGGTCACAGAAAACGTCTGCCACGATGGGTTGGACCCCGACCACATCCCTGACCTTCTCCAACAGAGAGGGTTCAGGCGTTGCAGACAGGAAGATGAACTTCCGCATGCCGGCGGAACCTGATAGCAACAGGTCATGCAGAATGAAGAGAATCAGGTCTCGCTGTCGAAGATCGTAGAGGTGGAACTCGTCAAAAACTATGGTGGCAACAAAACTCTTCAGTGCAGAAGAGAGGTACTTGTTGTAATAGTAGTTCTTGATGGCATAGATGAAGATATCAGGGTTAGTCACGACGATGCCGCTGCCTGCCCGGTACATCGAACGGAGCAGATCTTCTAGGGCATCCCCCCTGGTCATTCTGGTACCGGCCTTATCGCGCATGATGCCGAGGGTCTTTGAGGTTACAAACTCGACCCGTGTCTGAGACCCCAGGTGGTCGCGAAGGGAGGATAGCGTCCTGAACTGGTCTTCTGCGAGCGCGTTTGTCGGGTAGAGCGCCATAACAACGCCCAGGTTGCCGGAAAGTGCTGGTATTGCCCACGAGTCGGTTTTTCCAGACCCGGTTGGGGCTGTTACAAACAGGAAAAACTCATCATGGTTCCGAATTGTCTCGCGAGCAACAACCTGGTGCCCGTACGGAAGAAAAGAGTCGAGGAGTGGTTCAGCATCATAGCGAGGTATCGAGAGCCCCTCTACTATCACGCCCGGTACCTCCGAAGGAACCGGATGCTCGCCGGGAGCGCAAACCTGCCTGCGGGAGCTCCGCAGTCAAGCACCAGGTGCGGTTCGATAAACCTCCCGCGTTCAATAACATCGAACGGTTGCATGCGCTGAAAAGAGAGATCCCCGACAGGCATCTCTGCAAGGTCATCGACAAGGACAGGGTGGTTCATCAAGAACTCTCCATCAGTCATGCTGACCGGGACTTCCCTCCATGTGACGAGTGCCTTTGACCGCTTCTTCCCGACACGGATATATGGGGGCATATCAGGCTCACTCCCATCGAACGTGAGCACGAAGAATCGGAACCGGGCTCCTGGCTGGATCTGCTTCCTGGTTCCAATCTTCCCAGTTGGAGAGTTCTTCTGTTCTTTCAGCCGGTTATACTGGATATACTCATTGCTGCGGGCGTTTGAGTTTTCGCTTGTGTAGCGTATGTCTCCTATCGGGCGGGCAGGGCTCACGTATATGGTGTCGACGATACCGTTAGTCTCCTCGATGTACGCCGGTTGCTGCTTTTTTGATCGCTTGTTTACCGGCTTGTTGACATAGTTACCCTGTGCGTACCCAAGTGCATAGTAGAGGGCGGTATTCAGGATGATCGGCCGTGTCACGTAGTTGTTGCCGGGTTCGAGCGAAGCAAAGAATAACTCGCTCATGAGTTCGAGGACGCCCTCAAAGGCACGAGTACCTGCGCCATCATTTGGGGAACTCGATACCTGAGACATCGATGCCTCCATCAATCCGCGGAAACATAATCTGCAATTTTATCTACCTGCGCCTCAAGGATGGCTTTAACAACCGCATCGTCCTTCATCTCTTCAAGAATGGCACCTACCTCATCTGCGTCAGATTTTACGTACGCAATCCGCTGCTTGTCAGCAAGCTCTTCGTAGACCTGAATGGCGGCTCTGGTTACCGATTCGACGGAGAGGGTGTCTGCAGTCATGACTTCCTTGAGGTGTTCTGCCGGATCTGATGATTCCTCATCGCTTGCATCTGCCGCGTTCGCAAGGGCAACTGCAATCCCACGGGTGACCTCAAGGCTCGACGGGCCTTCGCGGTGGCTTGCGTATACGCCGAGAATGTGGTTCCGGGTCCTTCCGAACCGTGTTCCGGTCGCACCGTATCGGACGTTCCGATCGGTGATGTTGAGGAAGATGAGGACCTCTTCAGGCGTGACATCTTTGAGAGTCACCACACAGGGGAATAGTGTGCCTTCCTTGAAGAAATCCGGCTCCCTGATAGCAGATGTGGCTCCTTTCGCATAATCGTCCCCGGGTGCGTTCTGGAAGTACTCCTCTACAATCGTGCCGATGGAGCGGATCGTATACGCTTCGTCATACATCACACGTGACGTAATGCTGATCCCCTCATCCGATGCTGCACTGCCAAAGAGGGCACACTCCGGACACCGCTGGCACATGCTGTTGACCACCATCGAGCAGCCATCCCACGTACCTTTCTTCACTGCCGCGTTCATCTTGTCCTGGATAAGGGTTCTCTGAAGCGCTTTCGCAACTCTCCGGTCGCTAGCAACCTGTTTCCGTCCAAAAAGTTTGCCGACGGTCTCCTCAATATCCCCAACCCTGATGACGGCAGAGTTTGCTTCGGTTCCATCGGTGGTGAACCTGGCAGCGCTCTGTAGCTCGCGTAAGATCAGGACACTTACGTAATTCTGTTGTGGCTTTCTCTCCGGTTTTTCCAGCGTGTAGCCACCAATCTTTTCCTTAAACCCATCAATTTTTTCAGCCATAATGCTAAACCTCCTTAGAGTTTCTCTTTCTTCTCTTGCCTCTTAGCCTCAATCGCTGCCCTCTCCCTTTGGTAAGCATCATCCCGGAGTTCAAGAGTGGCAGAATAATAACCGTCGCTGATATCGTTTGCAGCGCGCTTCAGCTTCCCTGGGTTGCCGTCGAAGAGCCCGTAGAAGACGTGGTCTACAAAAGCCCCTGCAAATTGATGGGTTTGATCAAATTCATAGAGCCCCGGGGTAAGGCTGAACTGATCATTACCAGCACGGCGCATCATCTTGAGCAACCGCCCAGATACTGCATCAACGTAGTCTTCTCGTGCAAACGAACCGTCACGTTTCGCGAGGACTGCCTTCACTGACTCACGGAAGAGTTTCTCGACCCGGTGCGGTTCATATCCCTTGGGGATAGCAACCGTCAGGCCGAGTTCAGCAAGTTCATGAATAGTCTCAACTGCCATTATATCACCTCCAATACGGTCAAGCCGTAACGCCAGGGCGACGAGCCCTGGATTGTCGTCGTAGATAATCTCTCCATTCTCATTGCGGTACCCCCGGGCACGGTTGACAAATGCCCCTGTTCTCGATTCATTTTCATACCTTCTCAAAACATCTTTTAGGAGAGAACTCCCGGGAAACATCTTGTTTTTAAGCGTTTGCAGATGTTTCGGGAACCTCTTATCCTCCATTACATTCTCGTAACCGAGTACGATTACGAGCGATGCAAGATCGATCACACTGCTCAATTCAGTAAGCGGGATGACGTCACCGAAGATCCGCTTCACAGCGGCGTGCGGTGCATCGAGTTTCACTATCTCTGAGAACTCATCACCAGGACTCATGCAGATCGGGTTCTCGCCGACGACCACCCTGCATCCGGTCGCGGCAGCGAGGATTAGCCCGAGATATGCTCCGAAAAACCAGTATTCGGTGTCGTTATCCCTCACCTTGTTAAAGACGACGTCATAGGTTGTGTGGAGACTCTTGTAACCATAGCCAGCGTACCGCAGGACATTCTTCCGCCCGGACTCCGAGATAAGGTCACGAACCAGTAGTTCATACTGTGGAGTGTCCCAGGAGAGGATATCAAGAGCAAGCGCCCGGACGTTTGTCTGGCAGTCTCCGTTAAATACACTCAAAAACTGCGAGAACAGGTGGGATAGAATCGGCGTATAGAAGTGGTCGGGAATGAGCCGGAAATAAATCCGGCTCTCCCCCCCTTTGATACCATGGCCAATATACCGCAATCCCATCTCGATCGCGATAGGGACCGAAACATACAGTGTAGGCTCACTTACACCTACAGGCAAACGGTTGGAGAAGGAATGACCAAGCATACCCACCCCAATGGATAATGGGATCCTCTCTTTTTCATAGGGGGTGTCGTTGGAGAGGCGACAGATGCCTCCACCATTGCAGTATGCCTGGAACTTGTCAGCCTTGTTTTCAAATGTGCCGTAGAACATCGAACCGTTGAAATCGAGGTTCTCAGATATCCAGACGAGCATCTTCTCCTGGTAGGGGTAGAGCAGTTGAGACTCAAGTTCCTGGATCTTCTCAGGAGGGATCCCCTGGAGATAGCGCGTGATGCAATCCTCAAGATACCGGATCTTCTCGCTGGATGATTGAATGTTGGCAAACCGAATCCCGTCCATATCGCGATCGAGAAGATCCCGGGCAATAACATACGAGTAATTCCAGAACCCGCCAACGCGGTGATGGTCATCTGTACGATGAGCTTGCGCATATCCGGATAGGCGCTCGGAGAGATCCGCATCGACACCAAACATCCGGCAGGTTTCGAGGACAGGATCATCCGATTCCAGCGCACCGATCTTGATGAGGGGTTCGATGAGTTGCATCCGGAGCCCCGAGATTGCACGGGAGTAGGATATGATCTCTGAATCCCACCCGATGTCGATCCCGAAATCTTCTATGATGTGCGCCCGGTACCCGATCTGGCTGGTCATCAGACCGGTCCCGTTAATGACAACCTTCCCGGAAACTCCCTGCCCATCGATCTCTACGGATTCCGGGATCAGTGTGAATTTCTTTCGTTTCCGCTCTTCTGAGCGACAGCGGATCAAGACATCGCCCGTATCCACCGTCTGCCCGTCGACGGTGATGCCGGTGATACACTCCCGGGGAATACTTACCGTCTGCGCCGGAGGATACTGCATATCTGGTTCTGTGTTTCCAGCCCTGAGCACGCCACCAGCGCAGTCTACCTCAATGGTTGCGGTATTTTCACTCTCTCTCAATACAGCCGCAGCTGCGAAGGCTTTAGCAACCTTCTCTACTCCTGAATAGAAGAAGAAGACATTCCCGATACTGTATAAGCCTTTGCTTCCTTGCGTTTCGAGACTCTTCTGCAACTCAAGCGTATCGGAGAATGTAGGATGAGAGGAGTTAAGCGCCGCCCTGAACGCCCGATAGATCTCTTTGTTATCCTCCTCCGCGTTCAACTCGAACTGTTTGCCCGCCTCCCCAAGGTAAAGAACTCCTTTCTCAAATATGAGGAGGGGGTGGAGCCCTTTCTCTGAGGCCCACCCGGCAATCCCCGTATGGACGAGGTTGGTGAGGATACCGGTTGCCTCCTGGAACGTGTGATAGTAAAAGTCGACCGAGAGGTCGATCCGGTCCAGTTGTTGCTGCATCGATGGCGTTGCCTGTGGCTGCTCTATACTTGCAAGCGTATCGGCGATCGTCAGCCAGGGGCGATAGAGATTAAACTTTACTGAGAGATTTGCATGGAATCCAATCGTCTTGTGCAGCGCGACGGCGACTGACTGGAAGTCATGTCCGGTGAGGCCGGGGGCGAATTTCGTTGCTCCGAATGCCTCAGCATACTCGAGGACTTCTTCCTGCGAAATGTCAAACTGCTCTTTCCAATCTTTTCCATGAATCTTGTGGAGATCGTGAACCGAGAAAAGGGCGATCACTTCTTTCAGTTCCCGCTCAGAGAGAGCATTAGCAGAGCCGAGGGCAGTTAGTCCGACGTTGAGTTCAATGAGAGCCCAGACACCATTTCGGATATGGTTGAGCATCGTCTGGTCAACTTTCCCCATCTCCGTACTCTTTGCAGGGAGGTATGCAACGCTGGAGCCCCGGAGGGCCGGGTCAATAATCTCATAATAATCGATAAGAACCTGATATGGATCAGGGATTGCGTCCCCTGTCTCCGGGCGGAGATATTCACGCAATACATCTGGTGGGATAATGCTCTCTGGTGACTTTACCATCATGTTTCCTTCTCCTCTAAACTTACGCTCACCTGGCCGCATCCCCGGGTGACGCTGGATCCAACCCCACTGAACTCCGAAAACAGTGCAAGAATCGTGACAGCATTCCGGAAAGATTTTGGTGTATCCGGGGTGAATGAATATCCACAGCGTCCAACAAATCCCTGTTTGAAGATAGGGCGGGCATGGCCATTCACTCTGTCAAAAACCGTGTTCACAAGAACGCTGTATGTGGTATATGATTGAACATCCGGTTTCTCTATCAAGTACCGACCAAATTCGTCGCGATTTATATCCATCCTATAACCGTCAGGGCACACCTGATTCCACTTTGAGAGTATGGAATGGAATACTGCAATTCGCTGCGGGAACATTTCAGTGACTTTACTGTTCTTGTACTGGATACATGTCGGAGTTAGAAAATTGATCTCCAGGGTTGAGCCTGCGTATTCGGCAACCTTACGAAACAGGTCTGTATGTGACACTTGCCTGTCTTCTACATGTTCGACACATAACTCCCCTCTATCAAGTACAATATTCCGCCTTTCGAGGAGTATGGGGTATACAAGATTCTGGAAAAATTCCTCCTCATGCGAATCGATGACTCCGATCCGTATCGTGTATAACTTATCCGGCGCAAGGCGTTTGAAGCCGTTCTTGTTACTTTTCTCAAAATTTCCATTGAGACCTCCGATCGACATTGTGCGCACCGAAGAGCCATGTAATCTCTCGCTGACCTCTGGATTTACAGATTTAATGAGCGCAAGCAGGGCGGAGTATACCTGATACCCATCGCTATGTGGAACCTCGAACGCATCCTTCGGTCGCACCTTGATGAGTATCTGGCGCATAATTTAGCATGCGCGCGGGGTCTGATAAAACTTTTGGCGTTTTTCGAAGCGATTTTTGCAAAAAAGTGCAATTCGCGCGGTCGATTTGTGTCAAAGTGCATATATACCGGCAGGGAAGTATTACTCAGTTAATGAAAACGTATCTCTCGCCACTCGGGTTCGACACCTCTCATATCATCTCCCTGATTGTCAGGTGCGGGATTGAGCGGGGAGACCGGATCTGCCTGATCAGACCGGAGTTCGGGAAAGATGCCAGGGCAGACCGAGCCATCGACGCCGTCAGGGAGATGAGCCAGAAGATCAGCGGCGATATTAGTGTAGACGTTCTGCGAGTTGATAACCGTAATATTGAAACCATGATTCTAGCGCTTCTTGATGAAATTCGTAAATCAACGCCTCCATTCCATCCGGATGGGAGCCTAATAGTCAACCTCTCTGGCGGCCCACGAGAGGTTCTCGTTGCTCTCACCACCGCCACACTCATACTCGCTCCACATATTCATCAATGTGCAATCTTCTCGGATATAGAAAGAGAAACTGCAATATACAAACCTCCGCGCCTCCCCTTTTCGATCGATGAGAGGGCGCTCCAGATACTGGCCGATGTCGCCGCACACAATCCAACCTCGATTTCAGAAATTGCCAGGAGATTGCAGATATCCGAGAGTACAGCATCACGTGTTTGCGCGAAACTTGCATCCAAAGAACTGGTTCACGTACAGCAGCAGAAGCAGAGCAGAGTTGTAACGCTACAGTTCAGCGGAAAAATTATGCTCAAAACAGGAGAGATGCCTCCCGGGAACTCGGGAGAGCCGCGACCTTCAAGCCCGATGAGCCTTCAGCGCTGAAGGAATGCCTCTTTGTGCCGGGATGCTCAACCTGCTCTCTACCAGATCCCGGATAATTCTGATCAGGCCTGCCACGAAATATCCGGGTGGGAGAAGGAGGGTTTCGTGATGGCAGGGGGGGCCATCCTGTGTATCCCCCTGCGCGTGGAGAACCCCTGCCACGTCCGCCCTTCTCAAAAACCCCCACCGACCAGGGCCCGCGCGGCGAGATAACACCCTCCGGCCACGACCGCCGCCGCCGGGATGGTCAGGACCCACGCGATCAGGATCTCGCGGACCACTCCCCACTTGACCGCCGAGTAGCCGCGCGTTGCGCCGACACCCATGATCGCGCCGGTTGTCGCGTGGGTAGTCGAGACCGGGACGCCGAAGGCGGTCATCAGGGAGAGGACGCTCCCCGCGGCGGTCGATGCGGCAAATCCCTGGTAGGGGCGGATCCTGGTGATCCGGTTTGCCATCTTATCGATGACCCGCCATCCCCCGAGGAGCGTTCCGAGCGATATGGCAAGCGAAGATGCGAGGATGACCCAGAGCGGCACGGAGAACTCAGAGATCAGCCCGCCGGCAAGGAGCATGGCGGTGATGATGCCCATCGCGTTCTGGGCATCGTTGCTGCCGTGGCCGATAGCCTGAAACGATCCCGAAAAGATCTGGAGGTTCTTAAAGAGGCGGGATAAGCGCCGCGGGGGATAGTCACGGAAGATGCGGGCGACGAGGGTGCCGAGGGCAAAAGCGGAGATGAGGCCGAGCGTTGGGGAGATGACGATGAATATCAGGACCGCCAGAATCCCGCCGATCTTCAGAAACCCGGTTGCAATGGCGAGCGGGATGGCCACCGTCACCCCGATGAGCCCGCCGAGGACGAGGTTCCACGGCCTGAACTTGCCCCTCCGATGCGCAAGCACACCCGTGACAATCGCACCGAGGATTGCGCCCGCGAGCCCGTAGATGACTGTTTGCCCGATGAGCGCAAGCGACGGCCAGAGTACCGCCCCCGTTCCGGCGGCTGCAATGCCGGCACCGAGGAGCCCCCCGATCAGGGCGTGGCTGCTCGATACCGGGATCCCGAGGAATGAGGTCGCGAGGACCCAGAGCACCGCGCCGGCCATGGCCATGAGAATCAGTGTCGGTGTAAGGAATGAAGGGTCGACGATCCCCCTCCCGATGGTTGCCGCAATTGCCGTGGTGAAGAGAAGAGGACCGAGGAGGTTGAAGACCCCTGCGAGGAGGACCGCCTGCAGGGGCGTTAAGGCCTTGGTCGCGATGATGGTGGCGATCGAGTTTGCGGCATCGTTCAGGCCGTTTGCAAAATTAAAGAGGAGGGCGAGAAGAATGCCGAGGATGATGATCGGGTCCATAGCGGTCAGGAGTGTCTGATGGCTATGTCGCTTAAGACGTTTGCGACGTCCTCGCACTTATCGGTCGCCATCTCAAGGTTTTCGTAGATATCCTTGAGTTTGATGATGGTGATCGCATCTTCCGTCTTGAAGAGGTCCATGATGGCGTGGCCGAGGACATTGTCCGCGACGTTCTCCAGGCGGTTCACCTCGATGCACCGTTCCTCGATCAGGCCGGGATTTTTGATCGACCTGATGCCGTTTACGGCCTTCTCGATCTCGATGACGCTCAGCCGGATCAGTTTTGCGAGCTCGATCATCTGATCGTCGGTCTCGGTGATACCGTAACTGTACATCTGCTGTGCAGTGCCGTCGATGTAGTCGAGGATGTCGTCGAGCGCCGACGCGAGGCGGGAGATCTCTTCCGGCTCGAGCGGCGTGATGAACGTCAGGTTCAGCTGCTCGTGGATCTCGTGTGTGATCTCGTCTCCCTTGTGCTCGATCTGCTTCATCCGGTGGCACTGCTCCTTCACGTTCTCGAAGTTCTCGACGAACTCGACGAGCAGATCGGCTGCGGAAACGACCGTTTGGGCCATCCTGTCGAAGAGATCAAAAAAAAACCTTATCCTGGGGGACCACCCACTCCTTAATGCCCACAATAATCAATATAGCGTTTTTCAGTCAGGCACTATATAGCGATCGGTCACGCCACGCTGTCGGGCGGTGGGATACTGTGAAACGGGGGACGGGAGCCCGACAGCGTGGCGAACCGCCCTACCCGCTGGAGAAACTGTCGCGGATCCAGTTATGGCCGTCCTCGTATCCCCCCTTTCAATCCTCCGATACCTTTGGGAGATTGTTGCGGATGAAGTCGAGGTCGGCCTTCTTTGCCGCGACCTCGTAGAGCATGGTTCCGGGGCCGGCGCAGCGCTTCGTGAACGGCAGCAGGATCCTTCTTCTCCTGACCTGGAGCCCGACGAGCATGGGAGACTTCAGGAGTACCCGGATGTCTTTGAACACAAAGTCGGGCGGCATCTCATAGTACTCTTTGCAGTGCTTTCGGACGTAGTCGTTTACTTCTTCCGGCATTGCGTTCAGGAGAAGCACTTTTCCACCGAGGTTGTTTACACAGCGGGATGGCATCGAAGATTGTTCGTCGTTATGCGAATAAATATCTTGCGCTGGTCGCCGCTCCGGAGGTCAACCATATATAGAGGGTGATACGATGCGGGCACCATGGCCACCCCGGAACTTTCCATGAAGACCTTCGAAGGTTTCCTCGACCTCGCGCGGAACCGCTACAGCGTCCAGTCGTTTAAAAAAGACCCCGTCGAGGACGAGAAACTCGGTGCGGTGCTCGATGCCGCCCGCCTGGCGCCGACGGCGGCGAACCGGCAGCCCTTCCGGCTCATCGTCATCCATACCGCAGGGAAGGAGGAAGAACTCGGCCGCATCTACGCGAAATCGTTCTTTCTGGAGGCACCTCTCCTCGTCTGCGCCTGCACCGTCCCGTCTGAGGCATGGACCCGCTCCGACGGGAAGAACTACAGCGACGTGGACGTGGCAATCGCCATCGACCACCTGACGCTCGCGGCCACGAGCCTGGGTCTCGGGACCCACTGGGTCGCCGCCTTCGATATCGGCGCGGCGCGCGAAGTGCTGGGCATCCCCGGGGACGCCGAGCCGGTCGCGTTCACCCCCCTCGGGTATCCCGCCGACCGCCCGCAGGAAAAGCGGCGCAAGGAGGTATCGGAACTGGTGCGCTACGAGCGCTGGTGAGCGGGGCCGCCGTTTCGGGCGCGACACCCCCGCTGCTCCCCGATCTTTCTGTCTCGGTCTCGAACGACACCCTCTCCGGAAACGAAGACCTTGCCGTCTCCGCCGTCTGGACCCGGGACGCGAGTTTCTATCGCCCCCCGGAGAGCGTTGATGCGCGTATCTACAGCGTCGCTTCCGGCTCGCTCGTCGCGGGATACACGATCCCGGTGGACGAACGCAAGGGGCCCGACGGCAGCACCCGGCATTTCCGCGGGGTGATCGCATCCTCGGAGCTGCCGGCAGGGAGGCTCCTGCTCGTCGTCATCGACCCGGTCTCCGGCGCCGACGCCCGCGTCCCGATCGACGTCACGGAACCGGGCCTGGATTACCCCGGCGTTCATCTGCAGCGGCATGCCGGTACCGTCTTCCTCGCGGCTGCGGCGGTCCTGCTGGTCGTCCTCGGCGCCGGTCTCGGCCTGCTGGTGAGGCGATCGTGAGAGGATGAGCCCCTCTGTCGGTCGACTTAATGCCTGCAGCCGCCAACCATTCTTCAAGTGATACGCGAACCGGCAGTTAAAAAATTCCTCTACTGGTGCGACCGGTGCAACGTCCCCCTCATCGGGCGGACCTGCGCCTGCAAGACGAGAGTCAGGGAGATCGAGCTCCTGCAGCCGCACGACGTCCGCCCGGCACTCGCCGCTGACATGGCCCTCATCCGGCGCCTTCTTAGCGAGCGGTTCGGCGACGTCCCCCTGCCCCGGGTCGTGCTCCTGAACAAGACCGGCGGCGTCGACCGTGCCGACCTCGTGATCGTGTACGGCGACCGGTTCGGCTGGCTCTCGTTCGATCCCGTCACCCGGAAGTTCAGCCTCGATATCGCGCCCGAGGCGCTCCCGTATATCCTGCCGCATGCAACCCGGGGAATCGTCGACCTCGAGGCCGAGCCCGCCGTGAGATCCCATAAGGGCCGTATCGGCGGGAAACGTTTCCCCCTGGCGACCCCCGTGCCCGACGGGACGGTCATCGTATCCTACAAAAACCGATACGGCACCGGCGTCGTCAAAGACGGGCAGGTCCGGGTGAAGGAACTCGTCTCCGTCGAGCCCCGCACCCGGCCCGACCCGGACTGGGATACGGTGATCGAGAAGAACCGCTACCACTTAAAGAACCTCGAACGCAACGCCATCCGCACCATAAAAAAGCACATGAGCGACCGGCCGTGCGTGAACGTCTCGTTCTCCGGCGGCAAGGACAGCACCGCCGTCCTCCACCTCGCCCGGAAGGCGGGGGTGGAGAAGGCGTTCTTCATCGATACCGGTATCGAGCTTCCCGAGACCGTGGCGTTCGTGGCGTCAGAGGGCGTCGAGATCATCCGGAAGGGCGGCGACTTCTTCCAGGCGGTCGAGAAGACGGGGCCGCCGGGGAAGGACCACCGCTGGTGCTGCAAACTCCTGAAACTCCATCCTCTGAAGATCTACCTTGCCGACACCGGCCCCTGCGTCACCATCCAGGGGAACCGCTGGTACGAGTCCTGGAACCGTGCCGACCTCGACGAGACGAGCCAGAACCCGGCAAATCCCCTGCAGCTGAACATCTCACCGATCCGGAACTGGCGGGCGCTCGAGGTCTTCCTCTACCTCTGGTGGCAGAAGGCCCCCATGAACCCGCTCTACGAGAAGGGGCTCGAGCGGATAGGCTGTTATCTCTGCCCGGCGGTGCTCGAGAGCGAGTACGAGGGGCTCCGGGAGATGCACCCCGAATTGACGGACCGGTGGGACGAATTCCTTATCCGTTGGGCGGAGAAGAATGGGTTGCCGGACGCCTACCACCGGTGGGGACTCTGGCGGTGGCGGGCGCTGCCCCCGAAGATGCGCGAGGTCTGCAGGGAACGGGGCATCCCCTTCAACGAGGACTTTACCCTGAAGGCGGCCCCGGTCAGAGAGGCGGTAAAGGTGGCAAATATGAAGAGTATGGATTCCCGTGAGCCGGCACCGCCGGCGGAGATTGAGTTTACCCCGGACGAGATCCGCAAGGACTTCCCGATCCTCGGCGACATCATCTACCTGGACAACGCAGCGACGAGTTTCTCGCCGGAGCCGGTGGTGGAGGCGCTCGTCGAGTTCGAGCACCGTTACCGGGCCAACGTCGGCCGGGGCGTCCACCGCCTGACCCGGATCGCGACACAGCGCTACTGGCACGCCCACGAGAAGGTGGCCCGGTTCATCGCCGGGGAGGCGGGGGTGACGGTCTTTACAAAGAACGCCACCGACGCGATCAACATGGTCGCGCAGGGGCTCTCCTGGAAGCCAGGGGACCGCGTGGCGACCACCCTCCTCGAGCACCACTCAAACCTCCTCCCCTGGCGTGCGCTTGCGAAGCAGGGCGTCGCGCTCGACGTGATCGGGATCGACGCCGACTACTCGCTCGACCTTGCGGCGCTTGAGGAGACCCTGGCCGGGGGCGGCGTACGGCTCGTCGCCGTCACCCACGCCTCGAACGTCCTCGGCGTGACGACGCCGGTCCCCGAGATCGCCCGGCTCTGCCGGGCGCACGGGGCGCTCCTCTTGGTGGACGGAGCCCAGTCGCTGCCGCACATGCCGGTCGACGTCGCGGATCTCGGCTGCGACTTCCTCTGCTTTGCGGGGCACAAGATGTTCGGCCCGACCGGGACCGGCGTCCTCTGGATGCGTGATCTCCTCTTCGAGCCGCCGAACGTCGGCGGCGGCATGGTCGCGAACGTGACGGCGGAGGGATACGATCCGGCGGAGGGCTACCAGCGATACGAGGCCGGGACGCCGAACGTCGGCGGCGGTATCGCGCTCGGGGTTGCCGTGGACTACCTCTCGGCGATCGGGATGGACCGGGTCCACCGGCACGAGGAGCGCCTGACCGGCCGGCTGATCGAGGGGCTCTCCGGGATCGACGGGGTCACGGTCTACGCCGGAAAAAAGCCGGGAGCCCGGATCGGGGTCGTCTCGTTCACCATCGACGGCATCCACCCGCAGGAGGCCGCGCAGATGCTCGACGAGGATGCGGATATCCTGGTGCGGTCGGGGCACCACTGCTGCCAGCCGCTCATGGAGCACCTGAACCTTCCCGAGGGAACGGTGCGGGCGAGCATGGCGGCCTTCACGACCGAGCAGGAGATCGACCTCCTCGTTGCGGCCGTCGACGAGATCAGCCGGGGCCGGTGAGTGGCAATTGTGATGGCCGGTTAGAACCGGAGTCCGAGCATCGTAAGATGCAAGTATGCGACTGTCCGCAGGATGCAACAGACGGAACGCCCGGAGTTTGGGTGCCGCCATCTCAGTTACGACAAACGGTGCGGTCTGAGTGAGGGAAAAGCCTGGTACAGTGGACCGTGGGAATATCGCCATGGGGGGTGGGGACAAAGGGGAGTGCGAGCGCAGCGAGCATGAGAAACTCGAAGAGTTTCGAGGGGGGAGACCCCCCTCCCCTAACGCGATATCCCCTCGAAATCCGTGCAAGGGCATGTGTGGCCAAGCGAAATTCGAGCACAAAGGGTAGGCCAAATGGAACCCCCTCTCCTGCCGCGATCAAAAGCAAGGTTGCAGCAGGTCGCCCCCCGATAACCCTTTGCAATTCATTTTTGTCCCCAGGAGCGCCCGCTCATCCTGGCCTACGTCCCCATCCCCGCTATCCGTTTTTCGTGCGTATAGATCGCCATCTCCGGCGTCCCCGCGGACCCGACGATGCAGAGCCCGGTCTCCTCCGCGATCTCGACGGCAAGTGCGGTCGGGGACCCGGTGGAGACCAGCGCCGGGATGTTTGCCGAAAGACACTTCCGGACCATCTCGGAGGTGATCGGGCCGGTGCCGACGGCAACCGTCCGGGAGAAGTCAAGGTTGTTTTGCAATCCCCGGCCGATCACCCGGTCGAGAGCGTTATGCCGGTCGAGGTCTTCTGCGCAGGCGACGATGCGGCCTCCTTCGGCAAGAGCGACCGCATCGAGCGGGCCGGGCGCGGGGAGAGCGGCGACGGCGGCCTCGATATCCGGGACGGTAACCGCGAGGTCGGAGTCGATTATGGGCAGTTTCTGCGTGTCGATGTAAGAGACGGCCCCCCCGCAACCGGAAAGAATGGTCTTTTTTACGCTCCCCCTCCGGAACGGGTTCTTCGTGAGGACGCTTATCCGGTTCTCCTCGATCCTGACCGACTCTATCTCGCCGGGGCTCCGGATGAGGTCCTCGGTGTAGAGGTAGCCGGTGATGAAGTCCCGGAATCCGCCGGGGCTCAAGGCAACGGTCGTCAGGTGCCGGCCGTTGACGAAGACCGCCACCGGCGCCTCTTCGGCGGCATCACGGACGGCCTGCCCGCCGCCAATGCAGGTACAGGAAATTTTCTTGAACATAATTCCTCACTTCGCGTATGCCGCACGCCTGCGGCGGGATCGATCCTCTGTAGAGATCATGCACGGGAGAGGACTATACCATACCGGTGGCCGCCCCCTGTCTTCTGCTCATACACACTGCCGGACGAACTCCATGTAAAAACGTTGAATGGAAGCACAGAAAGGACTTTTACGGCTGCCCGGCAGCGGAAGAGAGGTTTGGGGGCTCTCCCGCCGCCGGGTATTGCCAGGCACACACTTTTGCGCCCCGGCACGGGCGCAAGTGAGGTTTTTTTTCTGGAACTCAAGATGGTTGTTCAGTGGTCGTTACACGCCCGGCCGTTTCCGGCCGGGCGCAACGTTGTGCTCGGACTCCGGTTCTGACGGAGCATCGCCCTCGAAAATTGCTGCGCAATTTTCTCGAACTTCGCCTGCCCCTTCGGGGCACGCGTCGTTTACTCGAACACGTTGAAGATCTGGTCGCTGCCGGTCGCGGAGAGCCGCTCCCGCTCCGCCTTCTCCTCGACGAGCGCGAGGATCGGGAGGTCCATGTTCACGCCCGGGGTGTGGCCGAACATCCTCTCCATATCCGTCTGCAGGGAGTGCATGTAGAGCGAGTTCGCGATCTCCATCGGACAGTTCTCCTCGCACTGGCCGCAGTTGACACAGGAGTCGGAGATGTGCGCGAACCTGATCAGGTGGAACATGAACGGCACAGGAAGCTCGCCCGGCGGCACCAGGTAGGTCTTCTTCGTGCTGCAGTCGACGCAGTAGCAGATCGGGCAGTTCTCGATGCAGGCGTAGCACTTGATGCACCGGGACGTGTCCTCCATGATCTTCTCCAGGCGTTCCTTCCCCTCGCCGAGCCCCTCGAAGTAGCGCGCCCGCCACTTGTCGCCGAGTTTCAGCATCGCGTTCTCGACCTTGCCGCGGATCTCGATACCCTTCGGGTTCGCGGGTTCGGTGGCGACTGCCCCGGCCTTCACGGCCGCATCGAGGAGGTTCGCACCCTTCTCGGAGCAGACCTCGACGAAGGTGGCCTTGCCGGCCTTATCGCCGATGACGCCCCAGTTGCCGCAGGCGAGGTCCGCCTGGCGCGGGACTTTCATCTTGCACCGGCGGCAGTTGCTGCGGCGGCCGAAGCCTTCGTCCTCGAGTTCGTCCATCGAGATGCCCTTGTGCTGGCCGTCCTCGGTCATGATGATGAACTGGCCCTTGTCGATCTCTTCCTTGACGACCGAGTCGGGGTCGACCCCGAACTTCCCGGCGATCATCTTCCGGGCGGTCACCGGACTGACGGACCCGCCGCAGTTGACGCCGATCATGAGGAGGTTGTCCAGGTTGACCTGGTTGCGCTTCGCGAGCTCATAGAGGCCCATCGCGTCGCAACCCTTCACCGTCACCCCGATGCGCATATCCCCGGCGCCATCGAGGTACTTCTTGACCAGTTTCGAGAGCAGGAGCGTTCCGCAGTGGAGCGAGCCTGCCGTCTGTCCGATCTCGGCGGGGTCGGTGATGATCGTGGGGACCGCATCGTAGAGGTCCACGCCCTTTTTGACCGCCAGCACGGCGTCGACGATCTTGTTCTCAAGGGCATACTTGAGAAGCCCGGTCACCGCGCCGCCGCATTCCGCCACCTTGGCGATATCGGGGCTCGTCGTCCAGGCGTATACCATATCTCCCTTTGCTGCCATTTACTGCACCCCCGTGATCTTCTCGACCTTCACAGCACTGTGCTTCAACTCCGGCATCTTGGAGAGCGGGTCGAGCGCGGTGTTCGTCAGCATGTTCGCAGCCGCATCTCCGAAGTGCATCGTCATCATCAGCACGCCGGGCGCGACCTCATCGGTCACCTTCGCGAGGGTCTCGACCTCGCCGCGCCTGCTGGTGAGTTTGATCTTCTCCCCGTTCCGGATATTCAGCCGTGCCGCATCATCGGTGTTGATCTGGACGAACCCTGCGGGCACCTCGTGGTGGAGGAGCTTCGCCCGGTCGGTCTGGGTCCGGGTGTGGTAGTGGAAGAGCAGACGTCCGGTCATCAGGGTGAACGGATACTCGGCGTCGGCGACCTCCGCGGGCGGCCGGTGCTCGAGACCGAAGAAGTGGCCGAGGCCGTCGGCGGACGAGAACTTCTCGCGGTGCAGGATCGGGGTTCCCGGATGGTCCTCAGCGGGGCAGGGCCAGTGTACCGACTCCGGCTTCTCCATCCTTGCGTAGCTGATGCCGGCCATCGACGGGGTGACCCGCCGCACGTCGTTCCAGATATCCTCCGGTGAGTTGAAGTCGAATCCCTTGAGCCCGAGCTTGTGGGCGAGATCCACGAAGATCTGCCAGTCTTCCTTTGCATCGCCCGGGGGCTCTACGGCCTTGCAGACACGGTTGATGCGCCGCTCGCCGCTGGTGAACGTCCCGTCCTTCTCGGCAAAGGATGCTCCGGGCAGGATTACGTCGGCGTATTTCGCCGTCTCGGTCATGAAGATGTCCTGCACGACCAGGAAGTCCAGTTTCTCAAGCGACCGCATGACGTGGTTCGAGTCGGGGTAGGAGACGACCGGGTTCAGCGCGAAGATGTACATCGCCTTGATCGGGTCGCCGCACTGGGTGATCTGCTCCGTCAGGGTCACGCCGTACTCGCTTTCAAGCCCGGTGACGCCCCAGAGTTCCTCCATGCGCTTGCGGATGGTGTCGTCCTCGCACTTCTGGTAGCCGGAGAAGACGTTCGGATACGCACCCATGTCGCAGGCGCCCTGGACGTTGTTCTGGCCGCGGAGCGGGTTGACGCCGGTTCCCGGCCTGCCCACGTTGCCCGTGAGCATCGAGAGGTTCCCGAGCGACCGGACGTTGTCCGTACCGGTGGTGAGCTCCGTGATGCCGAGGCAGTAGATGACCACCGCGCTCTTTGCGCTGCCGTAAATCCGGGCGATCTCCTTGACCCTCGCGGTGGGAACGCCGGTGATCGACTCGACGTCCGCGTAGTTCTCCACGGTCTTCTTCAGGTCCTCGAATCCCGTCGTCCGCTTCTCGATGAACTCTTTGTCATGGAGGTCCTGCTGGATGATCCAGTACATGATCGAGTTGATCAGGGCGATGTTCGTCGAGGGGTTGTAGCGGACGTACTCGTCGGCAAGGCGCGCCGTGGGCGTGTAGCGCGGGTCGCAGACGACGATAGTCTTGCCTGCCTTCTTGGCCTGGACAAGCCGGCGCCCGGCGAGCGGGTGCGCCTCGATGGGGTTCGACCCGATCAGGAAGATGACGTCGGCGTTCAGGACGTCCTCGAAGGGGTTCGTTGCGGCACCGGAGCCGAACGAGAGCGAGAGCCCCGCAACGGACGGGCCGTGGCAGATACGCGCGCAGTTGTCGATGTTGTTGGTCTTGAAGGCTACCCGTGCGAGTTTCTGCATGATGTAGCATTCCTCGTTCGGGGTCCGGCATGAGACCTGGAACCCGAGGGACTTCGGTCCGTACTTCTCGTAAGTCTCCTTGAACTTCGAAGCGATGAGGTCATACGCTTCGTCCCAGGACGCTTCCTCGAACTTGCCGTTCTTCTTGATGAGGGGCTTTGTCAGCCGGTCGGGGCTCTGCACGAACTCCCAGCAGGTGGCTCCCTTGGGGCAGAGTTTTCCTTCGTTCACCGGGCTCCTCTTCAGAGGTTCCACTCCTACAAGCTTGCCGTCGTTCACCACGAGGTTGAGCCCGCACCCTACGCCGCAGTACGGACAGGTCGTTGGAACGTAGCGTAACTTTCCATTGGTTTCTGTCATTCACATTCTCCCGATGGTTGCATTCAACGTCGGTTGCCAAGCATGTCAGGAAGGGCGGACATGCTCACAATAGTTTTACTCGACTCGGTAGTATATAAATTTAAACATATCATTTTAACAACCGCCGTTATTTTATGTGGTATAATTGATCTTTATAAATCCACATCCCGCGCATGCCGATTAATCGCCATGGTGTCTGCTCTTATGCGATTACACAACATAAAATCGGTAATATGCCGCATTTGCCCTGATTGTGTAAATTAAATCTATTTTACTTGGCCAAAATATTTACAACTAACCTTGACCATATACTCTTCCGTGCAACCGAGACTGAATCACACCTGGGATGACATCGAGGCCCGGCTCAAGTCCAAGGGCTCCACTCCTGAACTGATCGACAACTTCCGGAGATGTATCGAGTTTCATACCTTCGCGGCCCCCGGGCTCCTGGTCGGGGTCTTCATGGTGGATCAGGCCCTGGAACTCCTGAACCCTCCTGAGGGTGAGAAGATCTACGCCGTCTGCGAGACCACGAAGTGTCTGCCCGACGCCCTGCAGGTGATCGCCCACTGTACGACCGGCAACCACCGCCTCCGGGTGATCCCGATCGGGAAGTTCGCCATTACCATGAACGGCCCGGCTGAAGCCCCGTACGTAAACGGCATCCGGGTCTTTGTCGACGGCGATAAGATCGAGCGGTATCCGACGTTCGCCCTGTGGTACACCAAAGACCCGCTCTTCGACCCGAGAACCCGGGGCATCGCGCTGATCGACGAGATCATCGATGCGGGGCGCGATCTTCTCTCGTCCGAGAGGGTGCGGGTGAAAGTCCCCCAGAAATGGCCGTGGAAGTCCGCGATCTGTTCCATCTGCGGCGAGATGGTGCCGGACCACATGCTCGTCAGCGGGGCCTGCGCCGACTGCCGATCACAGTCCTACTACGAGAAGGTGGCGTACTGAGGAGAACCCCTCCCCCTACGGGGGAGGCATAAATCCTATCGACATAGAAGGCACCGCATGGAGCTCTCTCCTATTGGACTCGTGCATTCAAGTATTCGCTCCCGGAGCAATATGCCGGTCCAGGGCGTCGACGCCGAGATCGAGATCTTTTCCCGGTATGCCGGGGGCCTCTCTGGTATCGAGGAGAACTCGCACCTGATCCTCGTCTGCTGGATGCACGAGGCGGACCGGGAAGTCCTGAAGGCGGTGGCCCGGAAGGTCTCGGGCGATCTCCCGGAGAAAGGCGTCTTCTCCCTCCGCTCTCCGGTGAGGCCGAACCCCCTTTCCGTCTCGGTGGTGCGGCTGCGCGGCGTGCGGGACGGGCGATGTCTCGCGCTCGCGAACGTCGACCTGATCGACGGGACGCCGGTGATCGACCTCAAGCCCTACCAGACCGGATGGGATTGCGTCTTCTCCGCGACCGGCCACGACCGGACGGAAAAGATCCGGAAGATGGGCCCCGGCGAGTACCGGGCCGGCCTCATCCGCGAGGCCGTGAACTATCACGGAAAACTCTGCCCCGGCGTGGCGGTCGCGGTGCGGGTCGCGGAGGCGGCGACGCAGATCCTCGAGCGCGACCTGCGGCACCCGCGGGTATCGGTCGCGCCCGGTGCCGACCCCTGTATCGCCGACGCACTCATCGGGATCACCGGTGCGAGCCCGGGAAACCGCCGGCTGGGGTGTTCGGCAGGTGATCGGTACGTTCTTTCCTGCCCCGGAAAGGAGGCGGTCTTTATCCTCCGGGACGTGCCGGAGAGCGTCGATGCAATCCTTGCGGCCGGCGAGGCGTCGCTCTTTGACTGCGCCGTTCGCTCCCGGCCGCAACAGGCAGAGAAACGATGATCCAGGAGGCACGAAGATGCCACGCAGGTACCTGAACCTGACCCCGCTCTCCGAGGCGCTCGCGGTCATGCGGCGGGAGTTCCCCTCGCCGGGTCGCGCCGAGACCGTGCCGCTACGCGAGGCTGTCGGCAGGGTGACGGCCGAACCCCTGTATGCGGGATATTCCGTTCCCGTGGCCGATATCGCGAAGTTCGACGGTTACGCGGTGAAGAGCGGCGAGACCCGTGGTGCGCAGGACCAGCGGCCGCTGCCTCTTGCCGGGTATGCCCGCATCAACACCGGCGAAGTGCTCCCGCAGCCGTTCGACGCCGTCGTCATGATCGAGGATACCTGGGACGAGGGCGGCATACCCCGGATCCGGAAGTCCGCCGCACCCGGGCAGCACATCCGCCGTGCCGGCGAGGATGTCCGGGCGGGGGAACTCGTCCTCCCGAAAGGCAATCGGGTCAGGCCATTCGATATCGGTGCGCTCGCGACCTACGGGATAGACCAGATCCGTGTGCGGTCGGTCCGGGTCGGCATCGTCCCGACGGGGAGCGACCTCGTCCCGCTCGGTACGGCGCCCGGGCCCGGCCAGACGATCGAGACGAATACCCTCATGGCGGAGGCGTACCTTACCGGGATCGGGGCGACCTGCCGCCGTTACGGGATCGTTCCCGACGAACCCGATCTGATCCGGGAGGCGGTCGAGACGGCGGTCGCCGAGAACGATCTCGTCATCATCTCGGCGGGTTCGTCGGCCGGCACTCGCGACTTCTCCCGGGACGTCGTCGAGGAGCTCGGGGAGGTCGTCTTCCACGGCATCGCGGTCAGGCCGGGAAAACCTGTGCTGCTCGCGAACGTCGGCGGCAAGCCGGTTCTCGGGATGCCGGGGTATCCCGTCGCCGCACAGACCGTCCTCCGCGAGGTTGCCGGGGACCTTCTTTCGTGGTGGGGGCTTTCGCCGCTCCCGGGCGAGGAGCTGGATGTCCGGTTATCAAGGAGGCTGGCGTCCGATCTCGGGTTCGATGAGTTCGTCCCGGTCTCGGTAGGACGCGTGAACGGCACCTGCTGGGCGACACCCCATCCCCGGGGCGGCGGCATCCAGATGGCGGTCGTCCGGGCGAACGGCTACCTCCACATCCCGGCCGTCCGCGAAGGAATCGAGGCGGGGGAGGAGGTGCGCGTCCGGCTCACCGTCCCGCAGGCCTCCCTCACCCGGACGCTTGTCTGCGTCGGGAGGCGCGATCCTGCCCTCTGCGAACTTGGAAACCATCTCGCGGAGGCCGGCTACCAGTTCCACTGCTGCAACGCCTCGACGGTCGGAGCGGTGCTGGCCCTGCGGGCGAACACCTGTCACGCGGCAACGGTTGCTCTCCCTGAGACCGCGTCGGCATGGAGCGATCTGGTGCTCCGGTACCTGCCGGACGTCGACCTCTTCCGGGTGCCGGTTGTCCGGACGGAGGTGGGGATCGCGTCGGCCGATCCCCTCGATGCCGGGGTCCTTACGTCGCTCCGGGTCGCCAACCGCCCGAAGAGCGCGGCTGCGCAGCTTCTCCTCGATTCGTGGCTTGACCGGGAGGGGATCGGTACGGATCGCCCCGCCGAACCCGCGGACGTCCGGGTCTGCCCTGCCCATGAGGCGCGGGAGGCGGGGCTCCGGTTCACGCCGATCGGCTACGAGTCGTGCGATCTCCTGGTCCGGGAGGAACTTGCCGCGGATGAGGGCATCGCTGCCCTCATCGAGGCCGCACGGTCTCCGGGGTTCCGCGCGTACCTCCGGACGATCGGGAGGGATCCGGGGGACGGAGACGCACACGACGTCTTTTCGGCCTGAACCGCTGCATCTGCTCGAAATGAATATCTTTTTCCGGTATGATCACTCCTCATGCGAGTCAGCGAACAGACACAGGAGCAGATCATGGCGGTGCTCCACCGGATGACGGAGGCCACGGCAAGGAAGGATGTCGACGGCATAATGGCGCTCATCGATCCCGACTTCCGGGGTTTATTCGCCGGCACCGGTGAGAAGGCGATCGGGAGGGAGGCCTGCCGCCAGCACCTCGAGCGCGGCTTTGCGCAGGCGGAAACCATCGGGCTGGATCTCTCTGACATTCATATCGGCGCCGAGGGGACGGTCGCCTGGGTGATGGCCGATATGACCTGCCGCATCGTCGTCGACGGTGTCCCGCAGACCCTGAACGGGCGGCTGACCGCGGTGCTCCGCGGAACCGGCCACGCGTGGATCTTTGCCCAGATGCACTGCTCGCTTCCGGCAGAGGGCCGGTCGTATCCAACGAACTAATTCTTTTGAGCCCGCAAAAAAAGGGTGTCCCGACGGGCTCTTCTCAGCCTTGCGCCGTATAAAACAGAATTGCCCTGCCGTTGCCGTCGATGACCGCGAGCGTATCCCCGACGATCCGGTAGCCCGCCGCCGACCGGAGGAGGTCGAGGTAAGCACGCTCCTGTTCCATGACGCCGGCGGGCTCGGTGCAGGAGGCTTTCGTCGCGATGATCCGTTCCACGCCAATGCCCGTCTCGTTGACCCGGTACGGGGCCGAGTAGGCATTGCACCCGGCGGACCCCGAGAGCGTGCCGTCGTCGTCGAATATCAGGGTGATGTCGGTGCCGGGCACCGGCGACGCGACGGTGCTGCCGCCGCCGGTGGTGTAGCGGGCGAGGTGCCATTCGGTCGAAAGCAGCGGCATGCTCTTGGGCTGGTCCGACCGCTCAAAGACGAGCAGGTCCTTACCCGACGGCCCGGAGAGCACCAGCCGGTCGTCCTCGACCTTGTAGGAGGCAGCCGCAACGAGGAGTTCCCGGTACCTGCTCTCCTGCTGCACGAGATCCTGCATTGCCGCAGGGTGGGCCTCCGTGCCTTCTATCGGCTCCACCTTGATCGTGGAGCCGTTGATCCGGTAGGGGGCGGAGTAGAGGTTGCACCCGGCGGACCCCGAGAGCGTGCCGCTCTCGCCGAAGACGATGAGCGGCTCCACCCCCGGCAGAGGCGCGGCGATGGAACCGTTATCGGCACGGAACGCGATCAGATCCCATGCGCTCCCCGCAAGCGGTTCGGCGACCTTATTGGCGCTGTCGGGAGGCGTATCCGCCCCACCGGAGTAGCCGACCGAGAAGAGGCATGCCGCCACGATGATCAGGAATGCGGCCTTCGCGAGTGTGTGGTGTCCGTCTCTCCCCATCTCTATCAAGGATAGAATAGGGGGTGGAAGAAGAAAAAGCAACCCATTTCCACCGAAATTCTCTCGATCGCCCTCTCCCTGATGGCTGGATGCAAGCGGCGTCGATCCGGCTCTGTCGCCCCGAGCCTTCGCCGGCGGGAGATATTGGGCCCAGGGTGCAGTAAAATGGAAAACCGGGCGGTGACCGGCCTCTTCGGCCGCCTGAAACGGGGAACAGATCAGGCCCGGTCCGCGCTGAAAGAGAGCAGGGTCTTTCCGGCCTTATCGAGGAGGTCGAGCCGGTCGCCGTTGATGCGGTAGCCTGCAACCGACGTTAACAGGTTGAGGTACCTGTTCTCCTGCTCCATGATGCCTTCCGGCCTGTTGCAGTTCATCTTCGTGCTGATGGGCGGCTCGATGGTGATCTTCGCGCCGTCGACCCGGTAGCCGGCCCCGTAACTGTTGCATCCGGCGCTGCCGGTGACGTTCCCGTCAGTGCCGAAGGCTGCCGTGATCGTGGTCCCGATGATCACCGAGGAGACCGTCTCCCCGTCGGGGCTGTAGGACTCAAGCGTCCACTCCGTCCCGGTGAGCGGTGCCGGCGGGACCTCCTGAGCCTGCACGAAGAAGAGGAGATCGGTGCCCGTCTCGTCCGTGAGGACCAGCCGATCGCCTTCCACCCGGTAGGAGGAGACGTTCGCGAGGTGGCCCATGAACCTCCCTTCCTGCTCCATGACGCCCGGCGTCTCGCAGTACATCAGGGTGCTGTAGAGCGAGGAGATCGAGAGGTTTGCGCCGTCGAGGCTGTACTCGCCGCCGTAGTGGTTGCACCCGGCGTTCCCGGTGACGTTTCCGTCATCAAAATTCGCGGTGATCTTCGTACCGTTGACGGGCGAAGAGACTGCATCCCCACCGGTGCTGTAGGACTCGAGCACCCAGTCCGTCCCGACGAACGGAAGGTCGGGCGTCCGGACGACCTCTTCAAAGACCAGCAGGTCGGCACCCTCGCGGTCCACGAGGACCAGCCGTTCGCCTCCTTCCACCCGGTAGGAGGTGACGTTCGCGAGGAGCGCGAGGTAGCGGTCCTCCTGCTTCATGATGCCCGGCGGTTCGCTGCAGTACATCTCGGTCCTGACGGCCGGCCCGATGCTGAGGGACGCGCTGTCCACGGTGTAGTCTGCGCTGTAATGGTTGCATCCGGCCGACCCGCCGACGTTGCCGTCGGTGTCGAAGGCCACCGTGACGGTTGTGCCGTCAAGGACCGGTATCAGAGCGCCGTCCTCCCCGGCGAGGCTCGCGAGCGTCCAGGACGTCCCGGCGGCGAGTGCCGCGGCCGCGTGTCCCTTCACGAAGACGAGCGTCGTCGTGCCGGCAGCGTCGATGATCTCCAGCCGGTCATCCTCGATCCGGCATTCTGCCGCCGAGCCGAGGAGGTCCATGAACGCCGCTTCCTGCTCCATGATGCCTTCGGGCTCTGTGCAGAGTTTCTGCGTCTGGGCAAGCG
Source organism: Methanoculleus sp. (assembly GCA_030156625.1). GTDB lineage: Archaea > Halobacteriota > Methanomicrobia > Methanomicrobiales > Methanoculleaceae > Methanoculleus. The sequence continues at coordinate 5,850 of JASGMC010000002.1, read as the reverse complement.
AGGAGATCGAGAGGGTCGTGCCGTCGAGGTTGTAGTCGCCACCGTAACCGTTGCACCCGGCGGAGCCGGTGACCTTTCCGTCATCGTCGAACCGGGCGGAGATCTCCGTTCCCGGCAGGACCGGAACAAGCGTGCCGTTCCCGGCGAGGTACGAGTCGAGAGTCCAGGAGGGCCCGGCAACCGCGCCGGGCGTCGACGTACCCGCCGTACATCCTGCGGTGATGACTGCCGCCACAACGATGACGAGCAGTGACGCCATCGCGAGGATGCAGTTTCTGTTCCTCCTTCTGTTCGATGCCATACAGGTGCATATGGGCGGGAATGAGAGATAAATGAATTGTAGGCTACGAAAAAAATCGAACCCATCCATCCTCTGTTCGTCGAATCTGGTGATTCTAGAGGGAATCGAGGTTTCTGTTGCCCCGTGTCCCCGCCGGGGCTGCACGGGCGGCTCCTCCGGCCACTCTTGCAGGACTACCCCCCGGTACGTGCATGGCATTTATTCGTGGAGGAGGATCATACTGGATGTGGGAGTAGAATTGCAATGGTAGCGTTGATCCTGCTGAGGCACGGCGAGAGCCTCTGGAACAAGGAGAACCGGTTCACGGGCTGGACCGATGTCGACCTCTCGCCCCGCGGTATGGAAGAAGCCCATCGGGCGGCGGAACTCCTTAAGGAAGGCGGATATACGTTCGGCGTCGCCTACACCTCCGTCCTGAAGCGGGCCATCCGGACGCTCTGGGTGGTCATGGACGACCTCGATCTCATGTACATCCCGGTGCACCGGTCGTGGCGGCTGAACGAGAAGAGTTACGGCGCCCTGCAGGGTCTGAACAAGAAGGAGACCGCCGAGAAATACGGCGCGGATCAGGTGCACCTCTGGCGCCGGGCATACGGCGTGCAGCCACCGCCGCTCGCGTGGGACGACCCGAGACACCCGCGGTTCGACCCCCGCTACGCCGACCTGGACCCGGAGAGCCTTCCCGCGACCGAGTCCCTGCACGACACGCTCGGGCGGGTGCTCCCCTACTGGGAGAGCCATATCGCCGGGGATCTTGCGGCGGGCAAACCCGTCCTGGTCGCCGCCCACGGCAACAGCCTCCGGGCCCTGGTCAAACACCTGGACGATGTTCCGGACGACGAGATCGCGGGCCTCAACATCCCCACCGGCTACCCGCTCGTCTACAAGCTGGACAGGGACCTGAAGGCCGTGGAGCACTATTACCTCGGCGACCCGGAGGAGATCGCAGCGGCCGCACAGGGCGTGGCCCGGCAGGCGGGTGCGGGGTAGCCGGGGCTATCCCCCCGGTCTTTCGCCGATAACTCTTCTCATCTCTCTCCCTGTAACACAATCGTAACGCTGTTCCTGCTGTTGTTACGGGTTTGGAACAACTTTTGCCCGCCTGTAACAAATCTGTAACAATTAAATTCCTGCCCGGGAAACATCACCCTATGTCCAGGGTCGTCCGGGTCGACGAGGAGGCGCTGGAGGTCGCCCTCAAGTACGGGAAGAACCTCTCCCTCGGGATCATGAAGATGGAAGAGATGCTCGCAAAGCACGAGAAGGCGAAGCGTGATTACAATGCCATCGAGGAGATGGTCCGGCGGACCATCCGGGAGGAACTCGAGGTGCTGACGGCCAGGTACTGATCGGGGGTGGTGCCCTCATAGGCAGGTGATGCCGGGACACCCCGACTCTGTGAGGTTCCGGATCTGGTGATGGCTTTGCGGGAGGGTATCGCATTTCATACCATACCCTGCAATTCCCCTCGGTTGTATCTGGCACGGTTTTCAAGGGGATATCGCGTTTGGGGGAGGGGTTGCAGGGGAGGGGGGTCTCCCCCCTCGAAACTCTTCGAGTTTCTCATGCTCGCTGCGCTCGCACTCCCCTTTGTCCCCACCCCCCGTGGCGATACTCAATGGGAATCCGTGTCCGGTGGTGATTGCGGAGGGGATCATCTGTCAGGCATCATCCATTCTCCATCTGGTCTTTTATGGATGCGAGTCACTACTCAGCAGAATTCGACGAATGATTCCGAAGTACACTTGGCACAGTCGTGGATCACCCCGCCGCCTCACCCCCGCCCACTGAGTTCCGTCAGCCTCGCGAGCCACTCAAACGGAGCCTCGTCGAACTCACGGGGCGTCATGCGCCACACCCAGTTCCCCGTGGTGGTCGAGGGGTAGTTCATCCGTGCCGCGGCGCCGAGGCCGAGAAGGTCCTGCATGGGGATGATGCACGCCCGGGCAACCGAGGTCATCGCCAGGCGGACGAGCTCCCGGTGAACCTCGTCCGCCGCCACCTCCCGCCCGGCGTAGGCAAAGAACCGCTCCTTATCCTCCTCCGACGCCTCCTCCTCAAACCACCCTCTCGCCGTGTTGTTGTCGTGCGTCCCCGTGTAGCAGATGAGGTTATGGACGTAGTTATGCGGGATATGGGGGGTTCTTGCGATCCCCTCGCCGAACGCGAAGAGCAGGATCTTCATCCCCGGGAAGGCGAACCGGTCGAGGAGGGCCTGGACGGCGGGGGTGTTTGCCCCCAGGTCCTCGGCGACGATGGCGAAGCAGGGGAACCGCCGGGAGAGCGCTTCGAAGAACTCCGCTCCCGGCCCGTCGACCCATGTGCCGTGCTCGGCCGTCGCGTCGCCCGCCGGGACTTCGTAGTAGTCGGCGAACGCCCGGAAGTGGTCGATCCGGAAGAGGTCGTAGAGTTCGCCGGACCGGGCGATCCGGCTCATCCACCAGCCGTATCCCCGTTCCTGGAGCGCGGGCCAGTCGTAGACCGGGTTCCCCCAGAGCTGCCCGGTCCTGCTGAACATATCGGGCGGCACCCCCGCCACCACGGTGGGGCGGAGGTCTTCGTCCAGTTTGAAGATTCCGGGGTTCGCCCAGAGATCGACGCTGTCGTATGCGACGTAGATCGGGATGTCACCGATGATCTGGATGCCCCGGTCGGTGCAGTAGCGGCGGAGGGCCGACCACTGCCGGGCAGCGAGGTACTGGAGGAACGTCTCTTTCCGCACCCGGTCGTCGAGCAGTTCGCGCATCTCTTTGAGAGCCTCCGGCTGCCGGGTCCGGACCTCCTCCGGCCACCTGTTCCACGCCTGCCCGTGGAAACGGTCTTTGAGCGCGACGAAGAGCGCATGGTCGTCGAGCCACCACCCGTTCACGTCGCAGAACGTTTCAAACCCACGATCCGGCCCGGAGTAGCGGAACCGTTCGTAAACAACCGAGAATAACCGTTCCCGGTACCAGGCAGCCGCCTCGTACGCCACCCGCTCCTCCGGAAAGTCGGGTGCCGGCTCCAGGTCGCTCTTCCTCAGGAACCCCTCCCGGACGAGCATCTCCGGGCTGATGAGGAGGGTGTTCATGGCAAACGCCGACGGGCTGCTGTAGGGTGAGTGGGCGTATGCGGTCTCTGTCGGGTTGAGCGGCAGGATCTGCCAGTAGTGCTGCCGGGCTCGCTCAAGCGCATCGACGAACCGGTAAGCCGCCGGGCCGAAGTCCCCGATGCCGTACGCCGACGGCAGGGACGTGATATGCAGGAGTATGCCGCTTCCCCGTGTCTGGATCATACTATAACCTCCATGGATGCGAGGGTGCGGCGCTACGGCACCGGCGCCTTCTCCTCCGCCGCCAGCCCCGCGAGGTAGGCCTCGCGCCGGGCGACATATATTGCCGCCTGTTCCCCGAAGGGCACGTACTCCGCGACAGCCCGCCCCTCCCCCGCGAACCGGAGTTTCGTCTCGTCCGCGAGCCCCATCAGGAACCCGAACTCGACCGCCCCGCCCGCGTCCTGCACCAGCCACGCGACGAGGTCCGGGTCGTGGGTGCCGGTCGAGAACGGCACGCCCCGGTCGAGGAGTCCTGCTGCAAGTGTGCGAAAGCGCTCCCGGATCTTGCCGGGGTCATCTGTATCCGCTCCGTAGGCCCCTTTCACCAGGCGGGGCCTGACCCCGTGGCGGACGATGCGTTCGAGGTCGCCCGCGGTGCGGTCGAGGGAGGTCTGGAGGGCGAGCGTCACCGGCAACCCCTGCCTTGCGCAGGCGACGGCGGCATCGACCGTCGTCCCCACGAGTCCCCGTCCCTCCATATCTACCTCGAACCCGATGCCGCGTGCATGCGCCCCGCTACAGAGCCGAAGCAGGGAATCCCTGGCGGCATCGCGGTCGATGAGCGCACCAAGCGCGGTCATCTTCACGGTGAGGGATGCGTCCAGGCCCTGCTCCTCGATCGCGGCTATGGCGGCAGAAGAGCGCTCCAGGTTCTCCCGGACCTGCTGCTCGCTCCGGGCATATTCGCCGAGAGCGGCGATGATGCACCGGATGCCCCGGGCGTTCTGCACCCTGCACCGCCGGACCGCCGCATCGAGGTCGGGCAGCGCCCAGCGCTCAACCCTGCCGGAAGTCACGGACACTATCATTCCTCACCGTGCCGCCGCCGCTGCCTCCTCCCGGATGGCGAAGAGGTCGCGGAGAGTGTCCCTGATGCAGGCCTCAAATATGTCCCGCACGTGGGTGTGGGCGATCTCCAGCCAGTCGGCCACCCCGTCGATAGGGATGCTCTTCTCCTCCGACAGGAAGTAGTCGATGTTTAAGAGGAATGCGTTGTGCCCCGTCGACTCCGGCACGGCGTCGGTGAGTTCTACCCGGCAGTTGTCGCGGTTGTCGTGGAACGAGAACTCGCACCCGGTGATGAACCCCGCCGGCACCCGCGGGAGTTCCGGCGGGAGGACGGGGTAGAAGGCGAAGTAGTCCGAGAGCGTCACTTCCGCTTCGGGGATCTCGATGAGGTTGACGTAGCGCAGGTTCATGGTGCCGATGGCATCGGCGCTGATGACCTCCCGGAACCGTTCGAACGCACCGTGGATCCGTTCCGAGAAGGCCTCCCAGTGGACGTACGGCTTCTGGCAACTGACCGAGAGCAGCCGGGGCCCGACCTGGACGGCGCAGCCCTCGTCCTCGGCAAGAAAGATCGACCGTTCGCCGACCAGGAGTTCCTCGCGAAGCCCCTCCGGCCCGAGGAGCATGACCACCTCGCGCACGTAGCGCTGGTCTCTCTTCGGGTAGGCGTCCTTCAGGTGACCATAAAGCATGCCCGGATAGGTCATGTCCCAGGGGATATCCTCGGGAAACCGGAACTCGCATATCACTTCGACGGCGGGGGGGTTGACATACTTTCGTATCTCTGCCATCTTCTTCTCCCTCAGGGATGTTGGATGGAAGGAGACTACTTTAAGGTGACTGCTCGGCGACGTCCGGCCGGAACCCGCACGATGCTTTATCTGCCGGGGCCGCTATTCGGGTGTGATGGGCGAGACGTTCCGCCAGACGGTCCACCTGCTCATGGGGCTCCTCGGCGCCGCGATCATTCTCCGCCTGGACGACCGGTGGGCATTCGTCTTCGTGAGCGCCGCACTCGTCGTCCTGTTCCTCCTCTGCGACGCCTTCACCCGCGGCTACGACGTCCCGGTCCTCTCCCGGGTGATGGACGAGTCGGAACGCACCGGGAAGATCCCGCTCAAGGGGGGCATCGCCTACGCCGCCGGCGCGCTCTTCTGCCTCGCGGTCTTCGGCCGGGAGTATACCGCGGTCGGCCTCGTCACGGTCGGGGTGCTCGACAGCATCGCGACCCTTGTGGGGCTGCGCTTTGGGCGGCACATCCTCCGGGGGGAAAAGTCGCTCGAGGGGACGGTTGCCGGGGCGGCGGCGGCCGCTCTCGCGCTGGCCTTCCTGATCCCCTGGTGGGCGGCCGCGGCCGTGGCGGGCATCGCCGGCGTCATCGAGGCCTTCTCCCCGCTCGACGACAACGTGGCGGTTCAGGTGGGGGTCTGTGTGGTGCTGGCGGTGC